>JBCCWH010000106.1:0-9589 GCA_039193915.1 Planctomycetota bacterium | reverse complement strand
CTACGTCGGGTGTCGGCGTCAACGGTGGAGGCGATACACGACGCGATCGCCGAGGCTCTGCGATCCGTCGGCCCCGAGGAGTGCGAGAACTACTTCAAGGCGTGCGGGTATGGAGATTCTTGAGGAAAGTTGCTCTAGTGCGACAGCACTTCGCCAGGCACCGCCTGCTTCTCGATGCCGGGCCCGGCCCAGTGGACTTCGAGGCCCCTGCCGCCGGTGGCGTTGAAGTACTCCACGCGGATGGGGTGGTAGCCGGCCTGCAGGCCGACCTGGCCCGAGGCCTCGACCATGCCGTGGAGCCCGTCGTTGTCGGCGACAAGCTCGTCGCCGATGTAGAGGCGCGAGCCGTCGTCGCTGCTGACGAAGAACTCGTAGATGCCGTCTTCGGGGACGTTGATGAAGCCGGTGAAGGCGAGCGCGGCGTGGTCGTTGCGCGTCAGCTCGTCGATGTCGAACACCTCGCAGGTGCCGGTGGAGACGGGCTCGCGGTCGGCCATCTGGTCCAGGGTCTGCCAGCCGCCCTCGTAACGTGCGACGCTCAGGCCCGCATCCGGCTCGCGGACAAACACGACGCTCTCCTTCAGGTCTGCGGCGTCGTAGCCCACCAACTCGACCGAAGCGACCAGCGGCGAGACCGTGCCTGCCTCGGTCACCGCCACGGCGCGGAGCGTGCAGGTCTCGTCGATCGCGATCGGCCCGTCGTACACGGGCGACTGGGCGGTTGGGGCAGTGCCGTCGAGCGTGTAGTGGATGGTCTGGCCGGGCAGGTCGGCGTCGAGCGTGACGCTCGTCTGCCCGATGAACACGCGGGCCTCGGGGGTGATCGTCACCTCGGCCGGGGCGCAGTAGACGCCCATCGTGCTGATCGTCGGGCAGGCCCGGCTGTCGGTGATGTTCAGGCGGACTAGGTCCGTGGTAACCGTGTCGAAGCGTGCGATACGCTTGTAGCCGATCGTGGTGCCTTCGTAGATGACACGCCACTCACCATCGATCTCGGCTTCGATGTTCCAGGCGCGGACGCGCTGGCCCAGCGGGATGTGCTCCTGCAGGACGATGCGGTTGAACGTCATCGGTGCGGTGAACTGGAGCACCACCTCCCCAGTGGTCACGCCGTCGTCGGTCGCCCAGTAGGTGCTGTTGTCGCCGTCGAAGAGACGCTGCCCGCCGTAGAACGCCAGGTCGGCGTCGCCTTCGCCTCGGCTGGGTCGTGTGATCGCGGCGTGCCGGTGGCTCTGCGCCAGGTCGTTGTCGAACGTCGCCTTGAGGATGTCGGTCATCTGCCGCAGCGCGGCGGCCTCGTTCTCGTGGACCAGCCCGCGGTTATCGATGGCGAAGTTCAGCAGCAGGTTCGTGTTGTGCCCGACGCTGTTGTAGTAGATGTCCAGCAGGTGGTCGACGCTCTTCACCTCGTCGTCGGTGTCGGGGTGCCAGTACCAGCCCGGGCGGATCGAGACATCCGTCTCGGCGGGGAACCAGGTGTCGGCCCCCTCGACGCCGATGTTGAGCTCACGGGCGTTCTCCGGCACGCCGATGGGGTAGGTCGACCACTGCGTCGCGTTGGCGTAGCCGCGTTCGTTACCGACCCAACGCACACCGATGTGCGGGTTGGCGTAGGGTGGGCAGAAGACCACCGCCTCAGGCTGTAGGCGTGTCACCGTCTCGTTGAACGCAGCCCAGTCGTATTCCTGGTGCTTCTCGGGGTTGTTGCGGTCGCCGTTGGCGCCGTCCCACCACACCTCGGCGACCTCGCCGTAGTTGCCCAGCAGCTCTTCCATCTGCCCGATGAAGTATTCGTTGTAGGCCGCGTCGTCCTTGCCGTAGATGGGGTTGTTCTGGTCCCAGGGCGAGATGTAGATGCCCAGGAACAGGCCGTGGCGTTCGCAGGCCTCGGCGAGCTCTTTGATGACGTCGCCGTTGCCGTCTTGCCAGGGGGAGTTGGCGACATCGTGCTCGGTGAAGGCGCTGGGCCAGAGGCAGAATCCGTCGTGGTGTTTGGCGGTGATGATGACGCCGGTGAGCCCGCACTCCTTGAACAGGGCGCACCACTGGTCGGCATCAAACTCGGTGGGGTTGAACTGCTCGGGCGTTTCCTCGCCGTGGCCCCACTCGACACCGGTGAAGGTGTTCATGTTGAAGTGGACGAAGGCGTAGAACTCGTAGTTGTGCCAGCGCAGGTGCTGGGGCGTAGGGACCGCGCCGTGCGGCGCGGGCTCGGGCGTGGTCGGTGCGACCGGCTGAGACACGGCACAGCCCGTCATGAGGACGGCGGGGAGGGCGAGAAGGGCGGCGAAGGTGCGACGCATGGCGGTCCTCTTGTTCGTTTTCGATTGTTCGTTTTCGAGTTTGCCGATCAGTCATCGAGCGTGAACGCTACGTCGGCCGCCGGTGCCGGAGCTGGTCGAGCGCGACGGCGGCGACGATGATCGCGCCGGTGATGATCTCCTGGACGTAGTTGTCCATATCCATCTTGATGCATCCGACAATCACGATCTGCATGATGAGTGCGCCGATGACGGTGCCGAGGATCGACCCCTCCCCGCCCGAGAGCGAGGCCCCGCCGATGACGACCGCGGCGATGACGGCGAGCTCGTAGCCGACCGCTTCGGTCGCGTTGCCCTGGCCGATCTTCGCGAACAGCAGCACCCCGGCGACGCCGGCGAGCGCGATGCCCAGCGTGTAAATCAGTATCTTGGTCCGCGCGATGTTCACCCCGCACAGCCGGGCGGTCTCTTCGTTGGACCCGATCGCGTAGATGTGCCGGCCGAACTTCGTGAACCGCAGCATCAGCGCCATCGCGATAGCGAGCCCCGCAAACAGCAGGACGCTGATGGGGAAATAGGAGAGGATGAACGAAAAGGGGCCTTCGTTCTGGAAGGCGTTGAGCTTGTCGATCCAGGTGGTACGGCTGGGGGTGATCTGGGTGGAGGCCTGCTCGTTGCCGTACACGCCGACCATCTTGGCGAGCCCGCGGATGATGCCCATCATGCCGAGGGTGACAATAAAGGGGGCGAGCTTGAGGTCGCGGATCGTGAGCCCCGCGAGGAACCAGAGCCCGACCGCGATGACGACGCCGATGGGGATCGACAGCGCCAAGCCCAGCCCCTGCTGGGGCAACCAGATCATCCCGGCGAGTAGGCCGACAACGACCGCGACAACCCGGCCCACGTGCCCGACGACCATGGCCCCGATCGCCAGCCCGCAGGCCGCCGCGGCGAGTAGGCCGAGTACCACCGCAAGGGTCGGGGACATGCTGGTGCTGTGCAGGATCTTGGCGAGCACCATCGACACCATCGCGATCGTCGAGCCGACCGACAGGTCGATCCCGCCGGCGATGATGATGATCGTGGCCCCCAACGCGGCGATACCGATGATCGTAGACTGCAGGAGGATCTCGGTCTGCGTCGGCACATTGGCGAACCGGCTGCCGAGCTGTGACCAAAACAGCAGCCAGACAAAAATCAGGCCGATGAAAGGCGCGATCTTGATCAGGATCGCAATGAGTGTCTTGAGCACGTCTTTCTGGTTCTGTGTCGCCACTGCATCTGGCATATGCCTGTCCTTTCCGCCGTCGGCCTAAGCCGCGCCGGTCGCTTCCATCATGATCTTGTGTTCGTCGGTCTTGTCGATGTCGTGTGACTCGCCCAGCACGCCCCGGCACATCACCTGGATGCGGTCGCAGGTGCCCAACAGCTCGGGCAGGTAGCTGGAGATCATCAGCACAGCCTTGGGCGCGATGCCGCGCTCGGGGTCGCCCTGGGCCAGGTCGTCGATGAGCTTGTAGACCTGGGCCTTGGAGCCGACGTCGATCCCGCGGGTCGGCTCGTCGAGGATGAGCACGTCGCAGTCGGCGTGCAGCAGCCGGGCGATCGCGACCTTCTGCTGGTTGCCGCCCGACAGCGAGCTGACCGGGGCGTGGGCGGAGAAGCACTTGATCGGGATCTTCTTGATCCAGGGCTGGCAGGCGCGGGCCTGGTTGCCCGGGGTCACGAGCCCGGCGGGGCCGAGCCCGGCGAGCCTGGCTAGGGTCGTGTTGTCGGCGATGGAGAGTTCGGTGGCGAGCCCTTCCGTCTTGCGGTCTTCGCTGAGGAAGCCGACGCCGCGTTTCCAGCCGCGGTCGGGGCGCGGCATCAAGGGGTCGCCGCCGACCTTGATCGTGCCTTCACGGACCGGGTCGAGCCCGAAGATGCACCGCGCCATCTCCGTGCGCCCCGCGCCCATGAGCCCGGCAACCCCCAGCACCTCGCCGCGACGCAGCGACAGCGTGGCGTTGGCCGGGAGCCCGAGCTTGCCCGCGAGGCCCGAGACTTCCAGCACGACTTCGCCGGGCGTGCGTTCGCTCCGGGGGTAGAGGTCTTTGACATCCCGCCCGACCATCATCGCGATGATCTGGTCGGTGGGGGTGTCGGCCGTGACGCCCTTGCCCACCGTCTGCCCGTCGCGGAGGACGGTGAAGCGGTCGGTGATCTCGTTGATCTCCTCGAGGAAGTGGGAGATGTAGACGATGCTGATCCCGCGTGACTTGAGCGTACGGATGAGCTTGAAGAGCTTCTCGATGTCCTTGGCGGTCAGGCTCGAGGTCGGCTCGTCGAGGACCAGCAGCCGGCAGTCGAAGATGAGCGCCCGGGCGATCTCGACGAGCTGCTGCTTGGCGTTCGAGAGCGTGCCGACGATCGCGCCGGGGTCCAGGTCGTCCAGGCCGATCTGGGCGAGGGCTTCTTTGGTGCGTCGGCGCATCTCGCCGAGTTTGAGGAACGGCCCGATATGGGGCTCGATCCCCAGGAAGATGTTCTCGGCGACCGTCAGCTCCGGGGCGAGCGACAGCTCCTGGTAGATCATGGCGACGCCCGCGTCGCGCCCCGCGGCCGGGGTGTCGGGGGTATAGGGCTTGCCGTCCAAAAACATCTCGCCGGTGTCGGGCTGATGGGCCCCGGCGAGGGCTTTCATGAGCGTGCTCTTGCCCGCGCCGTTCTCGCCGATGAGCGCGTGCACCTCGCCGGGCGCGACCTCCAGATCGACGCCAGCCAGCGCGATCGTCGGGCCAAACGCCTTGGCGACACCGCGCATCGATAGACGCGGGGTTTCGGGTTGAGTCGTGGCGGGTTCGATGGGGGCTTACTCGCTCGCGGCCGGGAGGTGTTCCTTAATCCCCTGGTCGTAGGCGAGCAGGATCGACTGGACGCGGGGGTCCGTCAGGTTGTCTTGCGTCACGACAATCGCCCCGGTATCGACGTGGGGCTCGACCTCTTTCCCGTCGAGGACGTCCAGCATCGTCATCACGGCGTTGTAGCCCATGGTCTCCGGGTCCTGCACCACGATCGCGGTGACGTGCCCAGCCACGAGGCCTTCGACCAGCTTGATGGAAGCATCGAACGCGACAAACTCGACTTCGCCCGCCAGACCACTGTTCTTCAGGAAGTTAAGCATCCCGATGCTCGAGGGCTGGTTGGGGGTAAAGACGCCGCCCGCCTCGCGGATCGTGTCGGCTAGGGTGGCGGCCTTGTCTTGCGCCGAGTTGACGCTCGCGCCGGCGTACTGGTTCGAGGAGATCACTTCGACCCCGTCGATGCCGCCCACCGATTCGAGGAAGCCCTCTTCACGCTGGGTGGTGCTCGCCGAACCCTCGATGTAGCGGAGCAAGACGACCTTCTTGTTGTCCCCCAGGGCCGCGGCCAAGGTCTCGCCCGCGAGCACGCCTGCGGCCTTGTTTTCCGTGCCGACAAAGCTCTCGAAATCTTCGCCGACGACCCCCGCCAGCGGCGAGTCCATGATGACGACCGGCTTGCCAAACTCCTGTGCCGGACGGAGCAGGGACTCGTCGTTCAGCGGCGCGAGGATCAGCCCGTCGGCCCCTTCGGTCCGCAGCAAGTTCACCAGGTCCACTTGCTTGGCCACATCGCTCTCTTGCGTTGGCGACTGGATGATCAGCTCCACGCTTTTCTCCTCTGCTGCGCGCTCGGCCCCACGGATCACCGCCAGCCAGAACGAATGCTCCCGGCTCTTCGGAACAAACGCCAACGTCTTGCCGTCCCCCGCGCCGTTGCCGCCGCCCCCGCAACCCGGCAGTACGAGCACAATGCTCACGATCAAAAGACACAATGTCACAGGCAATGCATTCGCCAAACAGCGGAAAACGATGGACATCATGGAGTACTCCTAAACGGTTGGTGGCTGCAGAAAAAGTGCCTATCGTGCTGCGCAAAACACAATTGCGCCTACGCAGAATTATATCATCACATGCGGGTGTTGTTCGTTGATTCACCAACCTTATCGTGCTTACTCTGTGTACGCGGATCACTCGTTTAGTGGGGCAACATCAAAATAGCCCGCGCGCTGTTCGCGGAATCATCTATCTACCGGCATGGGAGCAAAGCATTGCCGATTGGAGTCAGGAACGCTCCTGAAAGCTATCAAGCAGTGAATCTGCGTTCATTACATCCCGCGTGATACCATCGGACTCATCAGGCAAGCGGGGATTTCGGCTCGACCCCGTCAGCCGCGCGGGCGGCATGACAGGAGCCAGGGGCTGACCGCGTGCGCAAACGCCCTGCCGAACTGCGCGGTAGGGCATGGTCACGTGCTCCTGCGTGCTTGGGGATGGTCAGGGAACCCGGGTGGTGCCGGGCGTGCCGTACCAGAAGGCGGGGACTTCGTAGTCCAGTTCGCCGGCCGGCCAGCTCCAGATCTCCATGTCGAACTACAGCGAGCTGTTGAAGGGGATGGCGCTGAGCGAGCGGACGCGGGAGTTGATGGTCGTGCCGCCCTGGTCGGCGGGGATGTAGTTTGCATCGGCCTGGGGCTGGCCGATGAAGGGCTGGAGGAAGGTCTCGCGGAGCACGCCGATCTATGTGATCGCGCCCTCGCCGTTCAGGTCGAGTTCAATGAGTGAGCCGTGCTCCAGCGCAGCGCTGGCTTCCGGAGACTCCGTCTTGGACGGGTCGGCGGCCTAGGGCGCTTCCAGCAGGCGGTTGGCCTGCGTGATCGCCTCGGCGTAGCGTTCGGTGCTGTCGGCGGCGAACGACTCCACCGCGGTACCCTCGGGGTATTCGCGGTAGTTGATGATGTACCAAAAGCCATGCGACGGGTTGCCGTAAGGCGAGACATCCGGCGAGATGTCGTAGGTGAACTTGATGCTATCTTGGTACGGGATGGGCCTGCGCGATGATGGGCCAACGACGCCGAACCAACATAGACATGTAGCAGGCCGAGCCGCCGCGCGACCTCGACCGACCAGTCAGGTGCATCATCCCCCCGGTTGAACTACGGCACCTCGTTGAGCGTGACGATGTCGGGCCCGTCCCCGCCGAAGCGGGCCTTGAGCGCATCGGCGACCTGCGCGGGCTTGCACCATAGCCCGAAGACGGCGTTCCGCGTAACGATGCGCACTGCTTCGACCGTGGGGCTGGTGCCTCATCCTCCTGCGCGGTCACGGCCTAGCGCGAAAGCCCCCGCGGCGAGCGAGAACCCGCGACACTGGCGAGCTGAACAAACGTGCGACGCTTCATGAGTTTGCCCATCTCCTTTTAGATGCGGCGGCGGGCTACTCCACCGGCACCAGACGGATCGACCTCAGGTTCATCAGCGCGAGGCCGTCGATCCGCACCGGCTTGAGGTAAAGGAAGTCGTGGCCCGGAGCGCTGAGCGTCACTTCGCCGGCATCGACGTCTTCATAGCTGTCCCACCCGCCGGTGGGCGCGATGTCCACCGTCAGCTTCTGGTCGTGGCCCAGCGTGATCTCCGCCTGCCCGCCGCTGCCATCATCACACGCGATCTCCAGCACCACGCGGTACCGGCCGGGGTGTTGGACCACGTCGCCGCCGCGGTGCTCGATCTCGCCGGGCCGGGTCACGACAAACGGGAACAGCACGTTGTCGCCCGCCTCGGTCCAGAAGCCCAGGTTCTCCCCGTTCTCAAGCGCGAGCGTCTCGCCCCGGACGATCCCGTCCCGTGCCTGCAGCGTCAGCGTCCGGTCGGCCTTCTGCGTGGGGAACTGGATCACTTCCACCTCCGGCTCGCCGACGATATCCACCGCGATCACGCTCGCCACGTCGTGCGGCGCCTCGGCCGGGAGGGAGATGACCAGCTCGCCGCCGTCCTGCTCAAACGCCGCCGCGCTGCCGTCGTGCAGCAGCGATACCGATGTCACCTCGTTGCTCAGCCCCGAAAGCGACACCCGCCCCGACTCGGGCCAGGTAAACAGGTGCAGGTACAGCCGGGTCGTTTCCTCATCGACCCGCTTCATCGTCACCCGCCCATCGAACGGCAGCTCGGCGAACGGGCTCGCCTGCGTCCCGTAGATCGAATCGCTATACAGGTCCATCCACTGCCCAACGCCTTCCAGAAGCTCGATCGCTTCCGGGGGGATCGTGCCGTCCGCACGCGGCCCGACATTGAACAGCAGGTTCCCGCCCTTGCTCACGATGTCCACCAGCAGGCGGATCGTCTCCTCCCGTGTCTTCCAGTTGTCATCGTGCAGCGAGAAGCCGTAGCTCTCGTTCATCGTGTGGTTGACTTCCCAGTCCAGCCCCGGGATGCCCGTCGGCGGAACATACTTCTCCGGCGTCGCAAAGTCCCCGTTGCGGTTCTCAAGCCCACTCGACCAGAAGCGATTGTTCGTCAGCACGTCCGGGTTCTTCTCCCGCGCCAGCGACAGGATGTCCGCCGCGCCCCACGCCGCGCCCTGCACATCGCCCGAGCTGTAGTCCCACCACAGGATGTCGATCTTGCCGTAGTTCTCCATCATCTCGCGCGTGTGCTCGAGGATGTATTCACGGTAAACATCATGATCCCGCTGCGCCGGGTACAACGGCCCGGGCTCGTAGCCCGGCATCGCCAACGGGTACGCGTGCGGGTGTTGCCAGTCCAGCAGCGAGTAGTACAAGCCCACCTTCAACCCGCGCGCGCGGTACGCCTCCACCCACTCCGCGACCAAATCCCGCCCCTCCGGCGAGATGTTCGTCCCGCCCGTGATCGGATTATCCACGCTGTACGGGTGCTCGCTGTTGAACAGCGTGAACCCCTCGTGGTGCGTGGTCGTGATCACCGCGTACCGCATCCCCGCCCGCTCGGCCAGCGCCGCCCACTCGTCCGCATTAAAATGCTCCGCCGTGAACTGCGGCTTCAATACCCGCCCGTATTCCGTCGGGTGCACCGCCGCCCAGTTCTGGATCCACTCCGCGTAGTGCTGCGGGTACACCTCCCCGTCCCACATCCCCCCCGCCGCGCTGTACAGCCCCCAGTGCACAAACATCCCGAACCGCGCCTCCCGCCACCAGGCCATCCGCTCGTCCCGCGTCTCCTCATACCCCTCGACCCCGGCGTATGGCCCGTTCTGAACCGCCGCATCTTCCTGCGCCCCGGCCATGCCCGCAAAAGACAACGCCACCGCCAACAGGGCCTTCACCGCAAACTTCCCATGCAACATCGGACGATCCTCTCGGTAATCAACTCTTCTTATAAACAGACGCGGCGTGCAACGGGCCGCGCACAAACAAGCAGTACAACCACACCATGATAAGCCACCTCGCCCCATCCCATACACCGCAACCCCCTACAGTACCTCGATCTCGCGCACCGTGATCGGACGCAGCAT
>JBCCWH010000105.1:0-9788 GCA_039193915.1 Planctomycetota bacterium | reverse complement strand
GTCCCGAGCCCCCCACCTACCCCACCCGTTTACCCCAAACAGCTCACGCGCGGGGTGGTGGTAACCGCTGGGGCAACCGCACCACCCACCCTACATCAACGGCGTCTTTTAGAAGCTCTCCACCGCTTCCTCGACATCATCAAACATCGGGAAGACCGAGTCGAGCCGGGTGACCTTGAACAGGAACGCGACGTTCTCCTGGCAGCCCGCGAGTGCGATCTGGCCGCGGTGCTGCTCGATATCTTGCAGGAGCTGCACGAGCGCGCCGATGCAGGCGCTGGCGAGGAACTCGACGTCGGTCATATCAAACACAAAGTGCTGCGCCTTGTCGTAGCGCATTTTGTCGACGCACGCGTCCACCATCTCCTGCATCTGGTGGAAGGCGACTTCCGCCTGGTGCAGCTTCGCGGTGACGATCTGGCCGTCCTGTTCGATATCGATCTCGTCGGTGGGCATCGCCTGGCTCCGTGTGGGGTCGGCACAATCAAAACGATCGGCCTGTTGCACGCCTTATCGGCCACCCCGACGCGCGACTTTGGGCCAACCCCACGGGTAACGCGGCGGTTTGATCGGTGCAGGTGCTACAGGCGGCAAGCGCCTCACGCAAAGGCGCGAAGGCGCGAAGAATCGCAAAAAGCGATAGCCGCCGAATACCCAGATCCAACAGGTGCTGCTTGTCTCAATCTGGGCAATCTGTGAATACGAAGCGTTTCGCCGTGAGACTTCGCCCCACATCTTCGCGTCTTTGCGCCTTTGCGTGAGGTTCATTCCACAAGAAAACGCAGCCCGCAGACCTCTGCGTCCACCATCTCCCCGCCGGACGCGACGGCGACGGTCGTGCCCGGACGGTGCCTGCCCCACTTCATCACGGCGAACGCAATCGCGGTGGCCCCGAGCATCGGCGAGAGCGTCGAGCTGGTGACACCGCCGACCTGGCCGCCGCGCGGGGCGCGCGAGCGCTTGTCGGGGTCGTGCTCGAAGACCTGCGTCCCGGCGACCGGCAGGTGGTCGGCCTGCAGCTTCAGCCCGACGAGCAGCCGCTTGGGGTGCGAGAGGTTGTGCATCCGCGCGACGGCCTCCTGCCCGAGGTAGCAGCCCTTGGTCATGGACACGGCCGAGTCGAACGTCTCCTTGCCAAGCTCGGCGGGGATAGAGTCGGGGCCGAAGTCGATGTGGAAGATCGGGAGGCCTTCCTCGATGCGTGCGGTGTTGAACGCGGCCCAGCCGACGGGTCGGCCGCGCAGGGTGTCGCGGCGGCGCTGCGCGGCGTCGGCGTCGTTGGCTTCATCGTGCACGTACCCCGCCGCGTCAAGCAGCGCGTCATACACCGCCCGCGCGTGGTCCGTCGGGACGAAAAGCCGGAACCCCAAGAGTGTGCCCAGGTCACGACGGCAGACAGAGACCAGTGCCTCTCCGATCTTCACCACGTGCGTCGTGTCGGGCATCTCGCCGACGCTGGCGGGTGTCATCCCGTCGACGGTGTGCTGTGCGACGGCGTCGAGCAGCCGCTGCGACGCGGGGCCGAGCAGCGCGAGCGTGACACGCTGCTCGGTGATGTCCTCGAAGGCCACGTCCTCGGCAAACAGCCGGGCCTCGAGCAGTTCGCGGACGGGCGCGATATCGAAGCGGTCGAGTTCGAGCCAGGTGTTGGCGTCGCCGTGATGGATGTGCATGTCGCCGAGGATCTTGCCATCGGCGGTGAGCTGGAACGCGCGTCGGGTCTGCCCGCCGGTCATGGCGTTGACATCCTGGGTGCACATGCGGTGCAGGAAGTCGGCCCGGTCGTCGCCGGTGACTTTCACCAGCCCGGTCTGCGGGAGGTGGAGGATGCCGACGTGTCGGCGCAGCGCGGCGTATTCCTGCTCGAACGCGTCGAAGTCCTCGGCGATCGCGACCTCCTGCTCGCCGGGGCCGTAGCCGATGAGTTCAGCGCCGAGGGTCTGGAGGTGTTCGTGTAGCGGTTGGCTCATCGCGGTAGACTGTGTGCGTTTTGCCCCCGTTCGTGGAATGGGGGTGTTTGTTTTTTCAACCCCAAGCGTCCGCTCGCCGGGCGTCGTAGTGTAGGACAAGGGAGCCAATCATGGCGAAGCGGACGATCGCGGATGTGGATGTTGCGGGCAAGCGGGTGCTGATGCGGGTGGACTTCAACGTCCCGCTGAAAGACGGCGCGATCACCGACGACCGGCGGATCGCGATGGCGCTCCCGACGATCCAGAGCGTGCTGGAGCGCGGCGGCAGCGTCGTGCTGATGAGCCATCTGGGCCGGCCCAAGGGCACGGGCAAGGAAGAGGGCAAGTCGCTCCAGCCCGCGGCCGACCGTCTGGCCCAGTTGCTTGGCCGGCCGGTGCAGATGGCGCCGTGCTGCGTCGGCGGCGCGGTCAAGAAGCTGGCGGACGCGCTCGAGCCCGGCGGCGTATTGATGCTGGAGAACCTGCGCTTCCACAAGGAAGAGAAGCAAGGCGACACGAAGTTTGCCCAGCAGCTCGCGTCGCTCGGCGATGTCTACTGCAACAACGCCTTTGGCACCTGCCACCGCGAGCACGCGTCGATGTACGGCTGCCCCAAGCAGATGAAGCAAGACGGCAAGCCCGCGGTCGTCGGCTTCCTCGTCGAGAAAGAAATCCAGTACCTCAGCGATGTCATCGCCAAACCCGAGCGCCCCTTCGTCGCGATCCTCGGCGGGGCGAAGGTGTCGGACAAGATCAACGTGATCGACAACCTGCTGGGCGTGTGCGACCGGGTGCTGATCGGCGGCGCGATGGCGTACACCTTCTCGCTGGCCAAGGGCGGGAAGGTCGGCCAATCGCTGGTCGAGGAAGACAAGACCGACCTCGCCAAGCAGCTCATTGACAAGGGCGGCGACAAGCTCGTGCTGCCGATCGACACGCACTGCGGCAACGACTTCTCGGCCGACTGCGAGAAGGTCGTGGTCAAGAGCGGGTTCATCCCAGACAGCTACCAGGGGCTCGACATCGGCCCGGGCACGGCGCGTCAGTACGCCGAGATCGTGAAGGACGCGAAGACGGTGGTGTGGAACGGCCCGATGGGCGTGTTCGAGATGCCCCCCTTCGACGCGGGCACCAAGGCCGTCGCCCAGGCCATCGCCGACGGCAGTTCCGGGGGCGCGACGAGCATCATCGGCGGGGGCGACAGCGCCGCGGCGATCGAGCAGCTCGGCTTCGCCGACCAAGTGACCCACATCTCGACCGGCGGCGGCGCATCGCTGGAGATGCTGGAAGGCAAGGCGTTTGCGTCGGTCGAGATCCTTGACGACAAATGATCCGCATCGCGTGAATCCTTGTGTCGATCTTCCGCGTATCACAATGCACACGTGGATGATTACACTAGGTAGACCATGAATACAGCCATCCGATCGCTACTCGCCGTCCTGCTTTGCACCTGCGGCCTCACCGCCCCTGCCGAAGCGCAGACCGGGCCCGAGTTGATGCTGCTGCCGTGGCAGGAGGGCCAAACCGCGCAGGTCGCCGGCGGCGTCTCTTATCAGGACACCGAGACCGACCGGGCCGACTTCGACCTCGACCTGACGCGCTTCGTCGGCTCGGGGCGCTTCCGGCTGCACCCGGGCAGCGACTATGACCCGACGCTCGGGCTCGACTACACCTACCTCGACCTCAATACGTCCGACCCGATGCTGCCGACGCGGCTGGTCGATTTCTCCATCGCGTTCGGCGGGCAGCTCGGCACGACCGACTTCGGGCTCGACTGTGGCGACTGGCGGGTGGGTTACACCGTCGGCATCGGCTACGCCGGGGACGTGCCGTTCCACGACGGCGATGCGTGGTACGGTCTAGGCTCGCTCTTTGCCGTCAAGGCGATCGACCGCGATACGCAGTGGATCGTCGCGCTCCAGTACGACGGCAACCGATCGTTCCTCCCCGACATCCCCCTGCCCTCGGTCACCTACCGCGCCCGGTACAACGACGAACTCACCTACGCCCTGGGCTTCCCGTTCAGCTCGATCACGTGGAAACCCGACGACCGGTGGACGGTGATGCTGCGGACCGCGCTGTTTATCAGCATCACCGCGCGGGTGGAGTACACGCCGAGCGAGGGGCTTGTGATCTACGGCACCTACGAGCGCGAGGTCGACGCGTTCCAGCTCGATGGGGATGACTCCAGCCGACGCCTGATCTTCTCGCAGCAACGGCTCGAAGCGGGCGTGCAGGCCCGGCTCTGCGAAAACACCACCCTCACCGCCTCGGTCGGCTACGCATTCAGCCAGGAGTTCGAACGCGGCTACGACTCCCGCGACACCAACACGGTGCGTGACCTGGACGACGCGGTGTACGTGCGGGTGGGGGTTGAGGTTGGATTTTAAGGAATGGTTTGAACCGCCAAGACGCCTCGAGCGCCAAGGAAGGCGGGTCATGCCGTGACTTCCTTGGAGCTCTTAGTGCCTTGGCGGTTCAATCTAACGCCCGGTATTCTGCATCGATGCCCGGGCCGCTCCAACCCGATCCACGTAGCGATCATGAGTTGGTCGCGGCGATCAACGCTGGCGACGCCGACGCGTTCGAAGCGCTCTACCACCGCCACCGCGACTACGCGTTGAAGCTCGCCATGCGCTTCTGCGGCGAACGGTCGCTCGCGCTCGACGCCGTGCAGGACAGCTTCATCTACGTCTACAAGAAGTTCCCCGGCTTCGTGCTCACCGCGAAGTTCACGACCTTCCTCTACCCCGTCGTCAAGCACAACGCACTGACCGCGAAGAAGAAAGCCCGCCGAACACAGGGGCAAACCGGCGGTGGAGACGCGGGCGACGGCGACCCGCTCGGCCGCCGGGCCGACACCCGCGCACCCGACCCCGCGCGCGACTTCGACGACGCCCCCGGCAGCGGGGTCGCCAAGCTGGTCGCATCGCTCCCCGAGGCGCAGCGCGAGGTGCTCATGCTCCGCTTTGTCGATGAGCTACCGCTGGAGGAGATCGCACAGGCCCTCGAAATCCCGCTGGGGACCGTCAAGACCCGCATCCACCACGCCGTCCGCAAGCTCCGCGACGACCCGGCCACAAAAAAATTCTTCGCCCCATAGAACCCGACCGCCCCGCCACACACTCTACCCCTGGAGAGACGGGTGCCTGCTTCCGGGAGGCACCCGCGAACCGCCATGAACCCACACGACCCCCACGAGCCCGACACCCTGCCGCCCGAGTTGATCGACGCCCTGCGTGGCTGCGACCCCGCGCCAATCGAGCCCTCAGCCACGCACGACGACGCCCTGCTCGCCGGGGCGCGTGCACACCTCGCACAGGTCAGCGACGGCCCAAGCGGTGCGGCACGCCAGACCGGCGGGTCGTACCGCATCCTCGCCTACCTCGGTGCCGGCGGCGCGGTCGCCGCCGCCGCGGCGCTGGGCCTCGCGTTCTGGATCGGCCAAGGGCAGGTCTCGCCCCGCACCAGCGCCCCGCTTGCCGACAACGACGCCGCGACCCCAACGGATCGCCAGCGGCCCACGGACGCCGGGCCGGACCAGCCCCCCCCGCTCCCGGGCGACCTCGACGACTCGGGCACCCTCGACATCCTCGACGCCTTCGCGCTCGCCCGCGCCGTTGAAAACGACAGCCCCGCCGCGCGTGCCGAGGCCCACGACTTCAACCAGGACGGCACGATCGACAAGCAAGACGCCGACTGGCTCGCGACCCAGGCGGTCGCGCTTCGGCGTGACGGGGGGCGGGGATGATGCGGATGCGCTACGCCATCGTGTTCAGCGTCACGCTCTTGGCCGTGTTCTTCGGTGCGGCGGCAGTCACCGCAAACCAAACCAACCGGGGGGCAGACATCCCTGCCTGCCGTTCGGCGCAGCCGGAGTCCGACGCCGACAGCCCGTCGACCGCCAAGCGTCTCCAACGCGTGACCGAGCATCAACAAGCCGACGCAGCCCAACCCGACAACGCATCGCCGCCCCTGCGATTCGCAACGCTCACCGTCTCAATCGACCCCAAGGGCGCCCCGCTCGCCGCGTACCAGTTCGAACTGACGGCCGGGCACGCCTTCACCGTCGTCGGGCTCGATAACGCCAATCACCCCTGCTTCCCCGACGCCCCGCGCTACGACCGCAGCGCCAACGCTAACGCGACCGACCGGCTGATTGTTGCCGACTACACCCTGCTGCCCGCTGACCAATTGATCACTAAGCCGCAGGCGACGGCGACGATCCATGCCATGTTTACGCTCGACGTGGACACAGACCTCGACGCGCTGGCCGCCTCGGTTACGCTCGCCATCACCGCCGCGGCCGACGCGGACGGCAACCCCATCGACGCCGACATCACCTTCGACCTCCACTTCGCACTAGGCCAGGGACCGGAATGAAACTCACCCCCAAACGCGTGCTGACCTCCCTCTTGCTCCTCGTGCTGGGCGCTTCGGTGCTTACGTTGACGGCGTGTTACAGCGATAGCTACATGTCTGCCCCAGGAAACCACGGTCAGTGGGTAGAGGAAGCGGAAGATCGATGGTCGAATCTCGAATCAGGAATCGCCAACCGCGTGACAAACTCGCTACCGGCTGCAAGCGGCGTATCCGGCCCCACCGCCCCCCTCGCCCTCGCGCGCCCTGGCGAAGACATCTGGGTCATCGTCAAGCCCCCGGCCCACGACCCCGAGGCCGACGAGCGGGCGAACACCGACGACCACCCCGGCAGCGGCGCGATGATCGCCATCCGCCCCCGGAATGAGGTCCATGGGGAAGTCGAGGCCCGGCCGCGCGAACCACGCGACACCCCCGAGCGCACCGCCGAGCCCGAGCTGCTCCCACTGCCGCTGAAGCACACCGAGGTGAACGCCTCCGTCACGGGCTACATCGCGTCGGTCAACGTCACGCAGCAGTTCCACAACCCGTTCGCCGAGAAGATCGAGGCGGTCTACCAGTTCCCGCTGCCCCAGGACGCGGCGGTGAGCGAGTTCGTCATGACCGTCGGCACCGGGGACGACCCCCGCCGCATCCGCGGCATCGTGCGCGAGAAGGAAGAGGCCCAGGCGATCTACCGCCAGGCCCGGGCGCAGGGGCTCAACGCGTCGCTGCTCACGCAGGTCCGGCCCAACATCTTCGAGCAGAAGGTCGCCAACATCGAGCCAGGCAAGCAGATCGACATCGACATCACCTACTTCAACACGCTGAGCTACGCGGACGGGTGGTACACCTTTGTGTTCCCGATGGTGGTTGGGCCGAGGTTCAACCCGCCGTACTCGGGCGACCCGGTCCGTGCGTTACCACGTGGCGCAAGCCCCACGCTCGACGAGCGTGGGCTTCCCGCGCAGCGCGGCACCGACATCCAGTACCTCCGCCCCGACGAACGCAGCGGGCACGACATCGCGCTGACACTCGACATCGACGCGGGGGTCGCGATCGAAGAAGCCACCTGTCTGACCCACGTCGTTGCCCCCGGAAGGATGAGTGACGGGCCTAACGCCGACCACAGGCTGCGCGTCGAACTTGCTGCGGGCGACCGCATCCCCAACAAGGACTTCGTCTTCCGCTTCCGCGTCGCGGGCGAGCGCATGAAGTCCGGGCTCGTCACCCACACCGATGCCGAGGGCAACGGCTACTTCACGCTGATGCTCTACCCCCCGGCCGACCTCGATGCACTCGAGCGTCAGCCGATGGAGATGGTGTTTGTGCTCGACTGCTCGGGCTCGATGCGCGGCGAACCGATGGCGCAGTCCAAGGCCGCCATCCGCCGGGCGCTACGCCACCTCGGGCCGGACGACACGTTCCAGATCATCCGTTTCTCCAGCGACGCCTCGTCCCTGGGGCCGCGCCCCGTTGAGGCCACACCGCGCAACATCGAACGCGGGCTCCGCTACGTCGACGACCTCTCCGGCGGCGGCGGGACGATGATGATCGAGGGCGTCAAGGCCGCGCTCGACTTCCCGCACGACCCGCGGCGCTTCCGCGTCGTCACCTTCCTCACCGACGGCTACATCGGCAACGAGACCGACATCCTCCGCGAAGTGAACGCCCGGCTGGGCGACGCGCGCATCTTCAGCTTCGGCGTCGGGTCGTCGGTCAACCGCTTCCTCCTCGAGCGCCTGGCCAAGCAAGGCCGGGGCGCGGCCGCGTACCTCCTGCCCGGCGACAGCGCCAACGACGTCATGGACCTCTACTTCAGCCGCATCAGCCACCCGGCCATGACCGACGTCGCGATCGACTTCGGCGACGCACGCGTCGAGCAGGTCTACCCGTCGCGCACCCCCGACCTCATCGTCGGCCGACCCGTCATCGTCACCGGGCGATACCAAGGCGAGCTCGGCACCGTCCGTATCACCGGCAGCGCCGCACGGCACGACATCACCGTCACCCTCGACGCCGCGCAGGACGCCACGACCCACCCCGCGCTCGCGCAGGTCTGGGCCCGCCGCAAGATCGCCGACCTGATGGACCGCATGGCCCACGCCGAGAACCGCCACGCCGGGGAACAAGACGCGCTCAAGCAAGACGTCCTCGACACCGCGCTGGCGTACCAGCTCATGAGCCAGTACACCGCGTTCATCGCCGTCGACGCCTCCCGCGTCACGGCAGGCGACCACGGCACGACCGTCACCCAGCCGCTCCCGATGCCCGAGGGCGTGCGCTACGACACGACGGTGGGCGGGGACGCCAGCGAGTAGGTCACGCTCGCATGGGCAAGCGCAACACATGGTGGCCGGGGTCCGCGCAGCCGCCCCCGGAGCATCCCACGAAGACCGATGTCGCACTTCACACTTCCGGGGGGTCGCTGCGCCCCACCCCGGCCACCATCAGCAAAGAAAAATTGTAAAAACAGCTTGAACCTCGAAGCGGCGTCCCAAGCTCTATCCGGGAATCACAAACCCCCAACACGGAGACACCCCATGCCGACCCAACCCCCGCGCGATCGTTGCGCACTGACCGCGATGGTGCTGATGCTTGCTATGTTGATGGGCGGGTGTAGTTCATACGCCGTCGCGCCGCAGGGTGCCGACATGGCGTTGTTCGGGGTTGCGCCCGAAGACGTGCGTGCCGAGCAGACGGACTACGGCGTCGCAGACGCGCTCGAGCTCCGGCCGTTGGCGCGGTTCCCCTCGGCGATCGCGGTCGCGCGGGTGCAGAGCGCTGCATACAGCAGCCGATCCCACGGCGTGTCGTATGGCCGGGGAGCGTACACCGTCGTCACGACCCGCACCGTCGAACAGGACGCCGACTTCGCGAAGGTCGGCCAGCTCGAACACGTCACCGGCGTCGCGCCGCTCAACCGGCTGGTGCTCGCGAGCAACCTGCGCAGCGACCGGGAGCTACGCACCGCGGCCGCGCGGCTGCACGCGGACCTGCTGCTGATCTACACCTTCGACACCGCTGTGTTTTCGGGCGACTCCGACAGCCCGCTGGATGTAGTGACGCTCGGGTTTTTGCCGGGCAAGGAGGCGCGCGTCGTGACCACGGCCAGCGCCGTGCTGATGGGCACGCACAACGGCTACATCTACGCCACGGCCGAGGCGACCGCCGAAACCAGCCACCGCGCCAACACCTGGACCAATGAGCGAAAGGTCGACGAAGCCCGCCACGCGACGGAAGGCGAAGCATTCGGTGAGTTGGTGGATTCGTTTGTGCAGGTCTGGCCAAGCGTGTTGGAGCACTACGCGGCGGGGGCAGAGTAGACGAAACCCCGATAGCCGGCGGCCTACGGACGCCGGGCCCGGCGTAGGGTGGGTGGAGCGAGTCCGCGAGCGATACCCACCACGATGAAACATGTTGTTCGGCAGCGATCGGTGGGTATCGGCCGCGGACGGCCTCCACCCACCCTACCTCCCG
>JBCCWH010000104.1:0-9826 GCA_039193915.1 Planctomycetota bacterium | reverse complement strand
GGCGCGAAGATCGAGATCGAAGAGGACGGCACGGTCTTCCTCTCGGCGGTCGGCGCCGGCAAGGCCGAGAAGGCCCTCGAAGAAGTCGAGAAGCTCTGCGCCGAGGTCAAGGAAGGCGCAATCTACACCGGCAAGGTGTCGAGCATCAAGGACTTCGGTGCGTTCATCGAAGTCATGCCCGGCCAGGACGGCCTGTGCCACATCTCCGAGCTGACCACCGGCTTCGTCGACAAGGTGACGGACATCCTGAAGGTCGGCGAAGAGGTGCGTGTGAAGGTGATCCTCGTCGACGACGCCGGCCGCGTGAAGCTGTCGCGCAAGGCGGCGTACCAGGAAGAAGGCATCGAAGACCCCCACGCCGGCAAGGAGCGCAGCGGCGGGGGTGGTGACCGTGGCGGCCGCGAGGGCGGCGGTCGTGGCCGGGGCCGCGGTGGACGCGGTCGCGGCGGCCGTGACGGCGACAAGGGCGGCAACGGCGGCGGCGACAAGCCCGCCGGCGACAGCCCGTCCGGCGGCTTCGAGGGTATGGGTGATGGCGGCAACGAGCCCGACGCCCAGCCCGCCGGCAGCGAAGGGTAAGCCCCTTGCCAAGTAGGACAGGCATTCCTGCCTGTCATTCGGCGCAGCCGAAAACAAAGACCCCAACAGCCGCGGCCCCAACGGGCCGCGGTTTTTTGTATGGATAGACGGCGGCCTACGGACGCCGGACGTGCGGCGTCAAGAAGACCCATGAGGTCCGGTGTCCGTAGGCCACCGGCTGTCCAATCGGTCGCCGCCAGGGGTGGGGGCCTAAGCTGGCTTCGTAGTAGGGGGCGGTCATCCGGCCCGGCGGTTTCATGTGTCGATGGGATTGCAGACGCCGGGTGTTGAATCAGTCGTGGTGATGGAGTCGGTCACGTGGTTCCGCGTGTCCGGCGTTTCTTGCCTTGGATCCTGTCCCGGTAGGCGCGTGGCGATTCGCCGGTGGCTTTCTTGTAGTTGCGGGTGAAGAGCCCTGCGTCGTCGTAGCCCACGGCCTTGGCGATCTGGTTGATAGGGTGGGGGAGCCGGCCGAGCAGTTCCTGGGCGTGGTGGATGCGTAGCCGGGTCATGTAGTGGTGGGGCGAGGTATCGGCGAAGGCCTTGAAGACCCGGCTGAGGTATTGGGGGGTGACGCCGCAGTACTTGGCGACGTCCTGGATGGTGTGGATCGAGGCGTAGTTGGTCTCGATGTAGGCCTGTGCTTCCTGGAAGTACAGTCGTGCCTCGCCGGCGTATCCGGGGGTGCGTTCGAGGTGGGTGGCGATGCGGTTGAACAGGACGCGGAGCAGGGCGGCGCAGTTGTCTTGGCGGTGTGTGTGTTTGCCCTGGGCTTCGAGGTAGATCTCCGCGAAGAGGGACTCGATCAGGCGTGGCTCGGCGACCGGTCGGCAGCCGATGCGGGTCGAGAAGACCTGCCCGAAGATGTGGGGCGTCTCCTGGCCGTAGACAAAGAGGGTGTAGTTGCGCAGGGGTGCGTCGGGTCCGACGAGCAGATCGGTGTCGGCGAGCGAGCTGGCCCAGACGACCGAGTCGGGTCCGACGTCGTGTGTCAGGCCCGGCGAGTTGAGTGAGGACAAGGTCGCCTGCCCCGAGACGACGAACTTGAGGACCCAGGTCGTGATCCCGCGGTTGCGGACCCATTCGCCGGGGTCGAAGCGGTCCAGGCACCCCCATCGGACGCGGAGCCCGTCGCGTTCTGCGCCGACGCTGACATCCACGCCCGTCGCCGGGTACCGGGCATCGGGAGTAGACCGCAGCCAATCGGCCAGGGCCCGAGGGGAATCGGTCGGCGGGTTGTGGGAAGCGGTTTGAGGGATGTGGCGACTCCAGTTGCGGCGGTGGGCTAAAGCCAGAAGTAGTTCATAATATCTCTATATTTGAAAAAATCCAGAACTTTTTTTTGCGGGCACGGCTGGTATGGGAAATAGGTGCGGGCGGTGGCTGTCGCTTGTTTTCGTGCTAAAAAATAGGTTTTTTAGCTGTTTTTTACTCTCCCAGGCCGTACGCACTGCATTGGCATTTCGGGGGGTAGGCTCCTGGCAGGGTATTTTTGAAACAAGGTCAAGAATGTGGTTGTTGGAGTGTTATAGTTTGAGGGTCGAGTGCACAGAGTGGTGCGTCCGCTCTGTCTACGGTGGGCATCGGCCCGTTTCCTTTCCACTTCTTCTAGGAGAAAACAGATGATGAAGCAGACAGCAGTTTTGGGGGTCTCGGCCCTCTTGTTCGCCAGCAGCGCCGGTGCGGCAGTAATCACTTGGGGCGGCGGCACCGGTGATTTTGCGACCGGTGCGAACTGGACCGGCGGCAGCGCCCCGATGCTGGACGGCACGGACGACGCGGTGATCAGCGGTGGTACCGCGACCTACACCCCCGTTACCGACTTCGGCCTGGGCTTTGCCGGCTCGAACATCACCGTCTCTGGCGGCACGCTCGAACAGACCGTCAGTAACTGGTGGCAGTTCGACGGCACCGGCACCTTCACCGTTGATGGCGGGACGGTCAATGCCGGCGCTACCAACGTCCAGTTCGGCAACACGGGCACCGACTCCGCCTCGCTGGTGATTTCCAGCGGGGCCTTCAATCACACCGGCGGCGGCGAAGTCAAGATCCGCGGCGGCAACTCCCTGACCATCACTGGCGGCTCGCTCACGACCCGCTTCCTCGGCATCGGCGACTTCGGCGTCGCCACCGTCGATGTCTCTGGCGGCTCGATCAACCTGACCGACGGCTCGCTCTTCCAAGGCGGGCTGTACACCGATAACGGCAGCTACATCAACCTGACCGGCGCAGGCGAGGTCAACGTCGCGGACCAGACGGTGGCCAGCGCGATTGCGACCTACCTCGACACCGATCGTATTCGCGTCGGTGGCGATGTCGATAACGCCTTGCTCCAGGTCATCGATGACGGCAACGGCGGGGTCAACATCTCGGTGGTGCCCGAGCCCGGCTCGCTGGCGCTGCTGGCCATCGGCGGCCTGCTGATCGCCCGGCGCCGTCGTGGCTAAGCCCTGCTTCCTCCTTCACCGCTCGCCCGCTTCGTTGCGGGCGGCGGTTTTCCATCCGGGATCGGCTGCACCCGCGTCGCAGCCGATCCATTTGCCCCGCCGAGCCGTGGTAGTCGGTGAGGCTTGTTCCGGGCAGTATCGTTGCGGGGAGAAGTTAGTCGGCCTATCCATGATTAGATCGGAGTCTTCATGTCCACCCGCCGCGGCTTCACACTGGTCGAACTGCTGATCGTCATCTCCGTGATCACGCTGCTGATCGCGATCCTGCTGCCTTCGCTGGGGATGGCCCGTGAGTCGGCCCGATCGGTCCAGTGCAAAAACAACCTCAAGCAGCTCTCGCTTGGCTTCATCAGCTTCTCGGTCGAGCACGAGGGCGACCTGCCCGGCGTGTACTACGCCGATGATGTGCCCGGCATCACACAGGATTGGCAACTGTCCTGGCTGGGCAACGAGGCGTGGAGCGCGTTGGGGACCGAGGGCACGATCCTCCAATACATCCCGGACGCCGACAAGGCCGTCTACCGCTGCCCGTCGCTGCCCTTCGTGGGGTTCAACACGGGGGTGGGCAGTAACGGCGAGTTTGATTACTCGTCGATGAAAGCCTTTATCGGTGCCAACATGGATCAGGTGCCGTTGGAGTCGAGGGTCATGATGCCGGGTGAAACGGTGCCGGACACCGCGCGGACACCGATCCTCGTCGAGGAGCACCCGCTGTACTACCTGAACAACATCTGGATCAGCCCCGAGCATGCCTGGGACGACCAGTTCGGGACGACCCACTCGAACAACACCGGGAACTACGCCGCGATCGACGGCTCGGTGACGAGCCTGGCAAGCCCCGGGCGTGATAGCAGCCCGCGTTGTGTGGACTGGACGGCGAAGGGCCCCCTAAGCGGGACTGATCAGGTCCTGACATTCAACACGCCCCCGGAGGGAGCGTCATTTTGGGGCGCATGGAATCGGCGTTAGCCGGGTCCGGCCGATAGGGAGGGGGCCGGCCGGCTAGCGCCAGCAGTGCGGCCCGAAGCTGGCTTCGTAGTAGGGCACCGTCATCCGGCCGGGCGGGCACAGGGCGTCGATGCGTTCGCGGTCGGCGTCGGTGATCGTGACGTCGAGCGCCTTCAAGTTGCTGGTGAGCTGATCCGGGGTGCGGGGGCCCATGATCGCGCTGGAGATGGCGGGCTGCTGCGCGACCCAGGCCAGGGCGAGGGCGTCGAGCGTGCAGCCCTTGTCTTCGGCGAGTTGGGCGAGCCCTTCAACCGCATCGAGTGCGGCCGCGTTGTCGAGCATCTGCGCGCCTCGGCCTGCGGACTTGTTGTAGCGTGCGTCCTTGGGCGCATCGGCGTTCTTGCGGTACTTGCCGGTCAGGAACCCGCCGGCGAGTGGGGACCAGGGGATGAGCCCGAGGCCATAGGTCTGGGCCATCGGCACCAGCTCGCGTTCGATGCGGCGGTCGAGGAGGTGGTAGGGCGGCTGCTCGGTGACGTAACGGTTGAGCCCGTGGCGTTCTGAGAGCCAGAGCGATTCGACGACCTGCCAGGCCGCGAAGGTCGAGCAGCCGATATAGCGGACCTTGCCGGCCCGGACCAGGTCGTCGAGCGCGCGCAGGGTCTCGTCGGCCGCGCATTCGTTGTGTGGGCGGTGGATCTGGTAGAGGTCGATGTAGTCGACGCCGAGGCGTTTGAGCGAGGCGTTGCACTGCTCGATGATCTGCCTCCGCGAGTTGCCCCAGCGGTTGGGGTCGAGCTTGGCGAGCAGTGGGTCGTCGACGTGCTCTTCTTTGTACATATTGCCGTGGCACTTAGTCGCGACGATCAGGCGTTCGCGGACGGCGGGGCCGAGGTCTTTGAGGGCCTGGCCGACGATGCGTTCGGATTCACCGTGGTTGTAGACGTTTGCGGTATCGATGAGGTTGATGCCGTGCTCGACGGCGGTGCGGACCATCCGGATCGCCGTGGGCTGGTCGGTGGTGCTGCCGAAGGTCATGGTGCCCAGTGTGAGCGGGCTGACGCGGATGCCGGTTCGGCCGAGGTATCGGGGCTGCATTCGTTTTCCTTACAATATGATTGTGGTAGCGGTCGGACGGCGGTACGATGTTGCTCCCCCCTAGCGGCTACGCCCGTGGCCTGATCTTAGCCCCCTGAAGGAGTTCTGGATGTTGACTCAACAACGAAAAGCGGTGTCGGCGATGTTGCGCGTGCTGTTGGTCGTGGTGCTGGTGTGCCTGGTCCCGGCCACGGCGCTGGCGCAGGAGGGCGAGGGGCCGCTACGTTTGAGCGAAGTCAGCCGCATGATCCGCGCAGACGAGTCTCCGGCCGCGGTGGTCGAGGCTGCCGCTCAACGCGGGATCGGCTTCGAGATCTCCCGGCAGACCGTGCGCCGGCTGGACCGGTGGGGCTTCAGCGAGGCGCAGATCGAGCAGCTCCGGCGTATCGCTGCGGGTGAAGACCCCGGCGAAGCGGTGGTGCCCGGGGATGCGGCTGCGGACGGGGGCGATGCAGGGGGTGACGCTGGTGCAGTCGGCGACGACGACTTCCCCGTTGGCTACCGTGACGGCGACGCGACGCATGACGCCGAGAAGGTGCGGATCGAACGCGCGATCGCCGCGGCGCAGTTGGGTTACGAACGTATCGAGCTGGGGCGGGTCACGCTCTACTGCAGTGCGCGGCGGGCGCGTGAGTTGGGCGAGCTCCTGATGCAGACCGAGCGCGCGGTGCTCGACCGCTTCCCGCCGAGCATCACCAACGCGATCGACCCGCGCTCGGCACACATCGTGGTGATCGATGGCGATAGTGAATGGGCCAACTGGCTCAACGCATTTCAAGCGTCTTACGAGCAGGACGGCATCACATTCCCTATCAATGGCGACGGCGATTTCAAGACCCGCATGGCCGACTCGCCGGGCTATACGACCGGGATCGTCGCGGCAACGCGTGGCGACAAGACGGAGAACCGTGAAGCCCTGCATCGACAAGTGACCTACGACCTGGGGCACCTGATGATGGCCGGAGCGAGCCGGCCCGATGGCTTCTTCGAGCACCCGCCCCACGACGCATTGGTGACCGGGTTTGGCAACCTAGTCGAAACGATGGCGATGGGCAGCCCGTCGGTCATGGTCTACTCCTACACCGAGCGTGACCTGGGCGGCGCGAACGCCTGGCCGCAGATGGTGCGTGAGCAGTTCCGGACCGACAAGATTACGAATGTCACCTCTGTCTGGAACTACTCGACCGACACGATGAAGCCCGAGCACTACGCGGAGGGCTGGTCGATGGTGTCGCTGCTGAGCGAAGCCGAGGACAAGTTTGCCCGGGCGGTGCTCGGTGTGCAGCGCGGTGAGGGTTCGATGGCCGAGTCCGTGCGCGGGGCGTATGAGCTCGAGGATGCCCGCCTGCTCGCGGGCTGGCGGCAGTGGGCGGGGCGCTGATTAGCGTTGAACGGTTCGGCTCGGCGGGCTTAGTCGAAGACGATGCGGAAGCTGAGCCGTTCGCTGTCTGTCTTCCACTCGATTCGGGCTCGTGGCCGGCAGCGGTTGGCCGAGATCATCGGCCGGCCGGTTTCATTGTCGAGCTCGTACTCGAAGGCGTGCGTCCGCCCGCGTGAGTCGTTGTAGGTAAAGACGCCCTCGTCTTGCGCGGTGATGCGCTCGCCGGTCAGTGAGTTGTGCATCGCGAAGCCTGCCTGCTGCAGCAGGGCCTGGTAATCTTCGAACGTCTCCGGGAACGCGTCTTCGCCCGCGGCCGTCGCGGCGACGACCCCGTTGGCTAGGAATTCAAGCCGAGACACCATCGTTGTGTAGTCGTCGGGCTCGAGGTCTTCTTCAACAAACGCGCGCCAGCGCTCGGCCATGGCGTCGTAGTCGCTGGTCCCGAAGGCGGTCTCGAAGGCCCGCTCGTTGCTTCTGCCCGAAGCCACCAGCTCGAGGTATCGGTTGAACGCTCGCTGGTAGCGCCCGTTATCGCCGTGGATCAGGAAGTAGCAGATCGACCACGATTGCGCGTACTGGAGGGGGGCACGCTCGGAGTCGGTCAGGTTGGCCCGCCAGGTCACGCCGTTCATGTTCATCAGCGACTCGAGCGAAAAGGCATAGCCGTCGTCGAGCGCGGACTTCACGACAACGATCCGGTGGGCCTCGGCGAGGCCGGTCCGGAATCGCCCATTCACCAGCAACGCCTGCTCGAAGTACACCGCCAGGCCTTCATTAACCCAGACAGGCAACTCGGTCCCGATGTGCTGGTAGGCGAACTGGTGGAAGCCCTCGTGCTGAAGGATCTGGATGACCTGGCGCCTCGGCCGGTCATTGACCCAAGTCGCCAGGCCCTGCTGCCGGTTGCGGACAAAGAACATCCCGCCTGAGCCGTTGCCGTTGACCCCGAGCTGTGCGAGGGTTTCCTGGTAGTCGCGTTGCGTGGCAAGCAGGTAGATGTTGGACTTGGTCTGGTCGGTGCGCCCGCCGAGAAGCTCGCGGAAGCGGCGGGCATACTCCTCGAACATCTGGTCCATGTGCTGGGCCAGCGGTCGAATCTCTTCGACCGGCAGGTTCGTGTGGATCAAGTAGTGCTCGGACTCGTGTGTGTCGAGGTCGATCGCGTGAGCGGCCCTGGCAACGCAAGAAGCGGCCAGTAAGACGAGAGCGAGCCAGAACCAGCGGGACCGGGACAGGGGATACAGCATGAAGGGCCTCGGAAAAAGAAAGAAGGTGTGAAGCGGAAGTGAATCTGGGCAGGCTGATCCTATGCTTGCGAGCGGTTCGGTGCAAGTATTTTCCGTTTTTGTGGGGAATAGCCTGCCGCGAGGGTCTCCGGGCGTGTTAGTGCCGGGCCGCTTGAAGCTGGTCGTTTACAGTGGCCCGAGTAATGGCTGGCGATGACGGGAGGTTGATATGACGTCTCGCAGCCGGATTTGCTTCTGGGTGTGGCAGGTACGTGTTGCGGGTAGGGGGATCGCCGTATTACCGCCCCTGCAGCACTCTGCTCATGGTATGCAGTAAAAAACCCACGCGGGTGGCGTGGGCTTCTCGTGTGCTTTGCGTGTGGTGTCTGCTTCGTGCCGGGAAAAACCTACCCCTGCAGGTCCGCGAACATCGGGGTCGACAGGTAGCGTTCACCGAAGGAGCATCCGATGGTGACGATGTTTTTGCCTGCGTTCTCGGGCTTGCTCGCGATGTTGCTGGCGGCGCAGATGTTGGCACCGGTGGAGATGCCGCCGAAGACGGCTTCCTCGCGGGCGGCGCGGCGCGACCAGTTGAATGCCTCGTCGTTGGTGACGGTTTCGACGGCGTCGACGAGGTCGGTGGCGAGGTTTTTGGGGATGAATCCGGCGCCGATGCCCTGGATCTTGTGGGGGCCCGGCGCGCCGCCGGAGATGACGGGGGAGTCGACCGGCTCGACGGCGATGAGCTGGATGTTTGGGTTTTTCTCTTTGAGGAACTTGCCTGCGCCGCTGATGGTGCCGCCCGTGCCGACGCCGGCGACGAGGATGTCGACTTTGCCGCCGAGGTCGTTCCAGATCTCGGGGCCGGTGGTTTCGTAGTGGGCCTGGGGGTTGGCGGGGTTCTCGAACTGCTGGGGCATCCAGGCGTTGTCTGCGGATGCGACGATCTCGGCGGCTTTGGCGATCGCGCCCTTCATGCCCTCGGCCGCGGGGGTGAGTACGAGCTCGGCCCCGAGCGCTCGCAGGAGCGCCCGGCGTTCGAGCGACATCGACTCGGGCATCGTCAGCGTGACCTTGTAGCCACGCGCCGCGCAGATGAAGGCGAGCGCGATCCCCGTGTTGCCCGAGGTCGGCTCGACGATGTGGGTGTCTTTGTTGATGAGCCCGTCACGCTCGGCGGCGTCGATCATCGCCTTGCCGATGCGGTCTTTGACGCTTGCCATCGGGTTGAAGAACTCGCACTTGACGTAGATGTTTGCGCCGGCGGGTGCGACGCGGTTGAGCTTGACCAGCGGCGTGTTGCCGACCGTGTCGGTCATGCAGGTGTAGGCTTTGTTGTGTAGCAGGGGGGCGGACGCGGTCATGGGGGCTCCTGGGTTCGTGCGTCGGGCGGCTCAAGGGGCTGTCTTGCCCACGCCAACCCCGGATAGTATGCGGGTCGGCTTGCGGTGCCAAGCGCGGCCCACATGTCTACAATGCGTCGCGATCCGTTTTTGTTGCAAACACCCTGAATAAAGGATTTTTCAATGCCTCCACGCACTCAGACTGTCACACTTAAGGGTAACCCTGTCCAACTCGCCGGCGAAGCCGTCGGCGTCGGCGACAGCGCCCCGGGCTTTACCGGTACCGGGCTCGACCTGGCCGACGTTTCGCTCGCGGACTACGCGGGCAAGACTGTCATCCTGTCGACGGTGCCGTCGCTCGACACCGGCACGTGCGACCTGCAGACCAAGCGGTTCAACAAGGAGGCGGCCGAGGGCGGTATCGCCGTGCTGACGATCTCGTGCGACCTGCCCTTCGCGATGAAGCGGTGGTGTGGTGCGACGGAGTCCGACGCCGTGGTCTGCGTCTCGGATTTCAAGCGGCGGTCGTTCGGCCAGGCCTATGGGCTTGAGATCGCGGATGGCCCGCTCCAGTCGCTGATCACCCGGAGCGTCATGGTCATCGACCCGGCGGGCAAGATCGTCTATCAGGAGATCGTCCCCGAGATCGCCGATGAGCCCAACTACGACGCGGCGCTTGACGCGGCCAAGGCCTTGGCGTGAGATCGCCAGCCGGTCGGATGTAGCTCGTATCTAATAAACAACGCCGCGCAGGGCGCGGCGGTGGTCGTGTGAGCTGTAGCGGGCAGGCATCGGTCCAGCGGG
>JBCCWH010000103.1:0-9931 GCA_039193915.1 Planctomycetota bacterium | reverse complement strand
GACGCCCCCGCCCCCCCCATCACCGACCACGAACACCTCCCCCCCGAGCAACACCTGGGCGAACGCATCATGCTCGGGCTGCGCCTGAGCGAAGGCCTCGAGGCCGACTGGCTCCTCAACCACCCCGACCTCCGCCCCCACCAACGCGAAGCCATCGACGAAGCGGTCACGCTCGGCTTCCTCGAACAATCCGACGGGCGATTACGCCTCACCCGCAAAGGCCTCTTCGTCGCGGATAGCGTGATCGCGCGGCTGCTATAGACAGGCATCCCCGCCCACCTCCCCAGTAGGACAGGCATTCCTGCCTGTCATCAGGCCGCAGGCCTGACCGGGGTAACAGGACGTCTGCTTCGGGCTGCGCCCGAATGATACGCATCCCGCCACCAACACGTGCGTCCCGGGTGCCACACAACTGCCCTGCTTGCAGGGCTGCTGTGTGCGGATGAAACGTGGATCGGGGTGTCGGCACACAGCAGGCCTTCGGCCAGTTGTGTGGCACCCCTGGCGCACGCCATTGTTTTTTGCGGGAACCGAATGACAGACAAGAATGTCTGTCCTACCGGACATGTGACTGCAGGAATACCTTCCATACCAAGCCCGACACTCACCCCACAAACTTCACCACCACCGCCGTGCGGTCGTCGTCGGCGGGGGCGGCTTGGGTGAAGCGGTCGAGTTCGTGGCGGAGGGTGTTGAGGATGTCGGTGGCGGGTTGGTCGATGGCGTTTTTCAGGGTACGGCCGAGGCGGTCAATACCGAAGGGGTGGCCGGCGGGGTTCACGGCTTCGAAGAGGCCGTCGCTGCTGATGAGCAGGACGTCGCCGGGTTCGAGCGTGAGCTTGGCGGCGTCGGTCGAGGCGATGTCGCCCTGGACCGCGAGGGGCCAGGACTCGGTGTCGAGTTGGTGGACACTGCGGTCTTTGGCGCGGACCAGCAGGAGCGGGCCTTGGCCGGCGGAGTAGCTGGCGATCGTCGCGCGGCCCGCTTCGAGCAGGCCGAACCACCCGGTGGCGAATCGGCCATCAGGCAGGTCTTCGTAGAGCCGGGTGTTGACCGAGGACGCGAGTTGGCCCAGCGAGTCGGCGTGGGCGGCGGCCATACGCGTCGCCGTGTGGAACCCCGTCGCGGCGAGCGCGGCGCCGATGCCGTGGCCCGTCGCGTCGGCCAGCGCAAGCAACACCGCGTCGGGCTCATCGGTCTCCGCCAGCTTGTAGCGTTCGCCCTCACGCACAAGCGGGACAGCGTCGTAGGTATCCCCACCTGTCTCGTCGGCAGGCTGATTCCACGCCGCCAGATCAAACCCGGCCAGCGTCGGCATCGACTTGGGCAGCGTCGCCTGCTGCAACTCACGCGCCACCTGCAGGTTGCTCTTGAGCCGCTGGTTCAGCATCGCGTAAGTCGAGTCGTAGCTGCGGACGATGAAGAAAAGCCCGGCCCCGCCAATGAAAACGACCGCGCCGACCGCACAGATGCCGCTGTAGAGGATCGGGCCGGTGATCTCGCTCGATGCGCCAAACAGCTCCGCCTCGGGCTGGTGCACCAGCAGGCGGAAGTCTGTCCCGGCGATCTTCTGTGTCGCGACATAGTGCGTGCCGTCGGCCGCGAACTCGACCCGGCCGCTGAACGTCTCGCCCTCGGCCACCGCATCAACACGGGCGCTGCGGCCGTCGCTGTTCACGGCTTCGACGATCTTGCCGTGCAGGTTGACCTTGCGCAGCCCTTCGTCCTCACGCATGTCGGGGTGGCAAAGGATGTTGCCCTCGCGATCGAGCAGGCACGCGAAACCGCCGCCGGGCAGGTCGGCGCCGGCCTGCTCAATCACATCCTGCCAGAGCTGCCAGTTGTCGGATTCGTATTCGCCGGGGTCGCTCGCCTCCATCAACAGGCGGTCTTGGAGTTTCTCGGCGAACTCCGCGTTTTCTTCGACGATGTAGCTCTGCACCGCGCGGGTGATCTTCCCGCGTACATGCCGGAATGCGACGACCCATGCGAGCGCAAGCACGACAACCTGGAGCAGCACAGCCGCCACAATCAGTCCACGCCGTGAACGGATACGCGGAATCAGGGCCGGTGGGTGTGGGCGATTGGGCATGATGCTCCTACGCGCGGCGGGCTCATTGAGGGTAAAACGCCAGGCGCGGGCATGCTATTCCGACCGGCCGCATTCAGCGCGCATGACCCGCACCGCACGGACAGTGCAACGCACCTCGCGTTATCCGCCGACACCATCAGTTAGCAGCAAACGCCACATCACTCGGCAGCGATGCCCGTTTCAGTTCGGCCGCAGCTACGCACCGCCACGCCGCTTGCGTGCCGCAGAGGCGCGACGCTGCTTGCGGCTGACGGGGCGGCTGCTCTCAGCCTCGTCGCCACGGTTCGTGCTGGCCTGCGGCGCACCTGCACCAGCACCCACGGGCTCCGGCGTACCTGCTGGGGCAGGTGAACCTGCGCCAGCCGGGGGTGCGGCGTTGGCGGGTGCGGGGTGGCGCGTCGTCATCTGACCGCCGAACTTACTCTTGAGCTGCACGTTAGGCTGCAACCGGGCCTTGAACGCCAGTTCGGTTACGCGGTCGCGCACGTTCGCCTGCATCTCACTGAACAGCATCGATCCCTGCCGCTTGTACTCGGTCCGCGGGTCTTTCTCAGCCAACGCGGCCCAGTTGATCGAGCCCCGCAGCATGTCCATCGCGTAAAGGTGGTCCTTCCACGCCTGGTCAAGGATCTGCAGCAGCACCGCCCGCTCAAGCCGGGTCAGCTCGGCACGGAACATCTCCTTTCCCTTCTTGAGGATCAGCGCTTCACGGTCTTGGTTTTTTTCGAGCTCTTCGTCAGACACATCACGGGCGAAGCGTTCTTTGACCCATCCGACGAGCGCCTGATCGTCGTCGCGGAATGCATCGGCCTTCTCCTTCGCCTGGGCTTCGAGCTTGCCGCCGGGCTCGGTCCATGCCTGGGTGTGCTCACGCAGCCAGTCCGCGACATTCTTGCCGTTGATTTCCTGCGCGAACTGCTCGGGGGTCCAGCCCAGGTCGAATCGGCTGTTGGACCAGGTGTAGAGCTGATCGACCGCCCAGGCCTGATCCTGTTTCATACCCTGGCTGAAGATCGCCAAAGCGAACTCGATCGGGTACTCGGCTTCGCGGACCTTGTAGAGCCGACGCGCCTCGTCCAGGACAAGGTCGATCACCTCGTCGTATTTCTTCTCTTCTTTGAGCGCCGCGACCTGCTCGGGATCGATCTTGACCTCGAACTTCTGCTCCGCCCAATGCGCAAACTCCTTTTCGCCGTAGAGCGTGTCCATGAATTTCACCACGCCCGACAGGTCCTGTTCCTCGACCTTGTCCTGTGCCCCATCGACAATCGCGCGGCGGATCTCGCTGACGCTCATCGTCTTGGCCTGCGCCGGGTCGATCTCGACGTCGAACTTCGTCTTCGCCCAGCCGACAAGCCCGGGGATATCCCAGTCGTCGACCTCGCGTTCGGTCGAGATGTACTCCCCGAGCGTCACATCGACGATCGAGACGACTTCGTCGAGGCCCGCGTTGCGGATGGTCTTCTCCATCTCGCGGAAGTCGTCGAGGTAGAGCCGGGCCGGGTCGATCGAGACTTCGAGCTGCTGGCGGGCCCACTCCGCACACTGCTCGCGGGTGTAGTTTTTGTCGAGGTACTTATCGACCGCATCGCCCACGGCGTCGCCGATGTAGTCGAAGATCATGTCCTCGATGCCCTTGCCTTCGAGGACGTTTTGCCGGTTGCCGTAGAAGTACCCGCGCTGGAACTCCATGATCTCGTCGTATTCGAGCAGGTTCTTGCGGACTTCGTAGTTGCGTTGCTCGACCTTGCGCTGGGCGCGTTCGACGGAGCGCGAGACCATGCCGTGCTCGATGGCGTCGCCCTCTTTCATGCCGAGCTTGGAGAGGATGGCGAGGGTACGTTCGCCCGCGAACATCTTCATCAGCGGGTCTTCGAGCGCGAGGAAGAAGCGGGACGCGCCCTGGTCGCCCTGCCGACCCGCACGGCCGCGGAGCTGGTTGTCGATCCGGCGGGACTCGTGGCGTTCGGTACCGATGATGTGCAGCCCGCCCATCTGCTCGGCGTTTTCCCAGATGTGCAGGTCGTGCAGCCGGTAGATGCCCAGCCGGAGGTGGTCGTAGTCGGCGAGCGCATCGATGGCTTCAACGCACTCGTCCAGCGACATGCTCTCGGCCTTCTTCTCGGCGACCGCGCCGCTCTCGACCAGCCAATGCCGACACAGCCGCAGCCGCATCTCGTCGCCGCTGGCCTCAAGCGTCTCCTTACGCTTGAGCCCGAGCCGCCGCTCGGCCATGTAGCGGTACGCGGCTTCGATCAGCTCCGCGTCACTGTGCTCCGGCTTGGCCTGCGACGGGAGGATGTGACGCGACTGCCAGTGCTTGACCAGTGCGGCACGATCGATCGCTCGCAGCTTGATGTCGGTGCCACGGCCCGCCATGTTCGTCGCGATCATCACCGCGCCGAGCTGACCCGCGTCTTCGACAATGTTGCCCTCGCGCTCGGCGTGCTCGGCCTTCGCGTTGAGCACCGAGTGCTTGATGTTGTACTTCCGCTTGAGCATCTGCGAGATGAGCTCGCTGTTCTCGACGCTCGTCGTTCCGACCAGCACAGGCCGGCCTACGTCGTGCATGCGTTTGATCTCGTCCAGGATCCCGCTCCACTTGTCTTTCTCGGAGAGGAAGATGAGGTCGTCGCGGTCTTCACGCGCGATGGGCTTGTTGGTGGGGATAGCGACGACGTCGAGGCTGTAGATCTCGTGGAACTCGGTCGCCTCGGTGATCGCGGTACCGGTCATGCCGCCGAGGCGTTTGTAGAGCTTGAAGAAGTTCTGGATCGTGACGGTCGCGAGGGTCTGCGTTTCTTTCTTGATCTCGACGCGTTCTTTGCACTCGATCGCCTGGTGCAGGCCGTCGGACCACTGCCGGCCGATCATCATGCGGCCGGTGTTGATATCGACGATGACGATCTCGTCGTTGTGGACGACATAGTCCTTGTCCTTCTGGTAGATGACGTGCCCGCGCAGCGCGTTTTCAAGGAGGTGCGGGATGTCCATGTTGTCGCCGACGTAGAACGACCCGATGCCCGCACGCTTCTGGGCCTCCTCGATGCCCTCGTGTGTGAGGTGAGCGGCCTTCTTCTCCATCTCAACTTCGAAGTACTGGACGTGGCGGTCGCGCTCGTCTTCGAGCTTGAACATCTCCTGCTCAATCTCTTTGAGCGATTGCTTCATCCCGGGGATGGCGGCCTTGTCACGGCTGTTGCGGATATCGCCCTCGAGGCCCTTCATCTTCTTCTCACAGTCGCGGACCTTGTCCTCGACCGCCTGCCAGGGCTTCTGCATCTCGATGAGGTGGCGTGCCACGTCGTCGGCCATGTCGTACGGCGGCATCTCGGCGTGCTTGGGGCCAGAGATGATCAGCGGTGTGCGTGCCTCGTCGATGAGGATCGAGTCGACCTCGTCGACGATGACGAAGTCGCGTTTCTTCTGGACCTGCTCCTCGACGGTCATCTTCATGTTGTCGCGGAGGTAGTCGAAGCCGAGCTCGCTGTTGGTGGCGTAGAGCACATCGCAGGCGTAGGCCTGCTTCTTGAGCATGGGCGGCTGCATGTGCTGCGGGTGGATCGCGCCGACGGTGAGGCCGAGCCCGTAGTAGAACGGGAAGACCCAGTCGCGGTCGCGCTGGACGAGGTAGTCGTTGACGGTCACAACGTGGCAGGTGAGCCCTTCGCAGCAGGCGACGTAGCACGCGAGCGGCGCGACGATCGTCTTGCCTTCACCGGTACGCATCTCGGCGATACGGCCTTCGCCCAGCACCATGCCACCGATGAGCTGGACGTCGAACGGCCGAGCGCGGAACGGCGGGCGGGACTCGGGGTAGATCTCGCGGACCGCGTCGTACAAGGCGTTGGGCACCTCGACCTGGAGGTAGCCCGGCGCGGGCTCGCCGCCGAGCACTTCCTTGGGCTCGAGCGCGTCGGCCTGCGCCTTGATTTCGGCGTAGACACCCTGCAGGTCGGCGGGGAGCTGGGACGGGTCGAACGCGAACTCGTCGTTGAAGATATTGCGGATGCCGACAAAGCGGTCCATCACTTCACGCGCGACGGCCAACACCTCGGGGAGTATCGCCTTGACGGCTTCGCCGTTCTTGATGCGTTCGCGGAACTCGGCGGTCTTCTCACCGAGCTCGGCATCGGTCAGCTTGCGGGTCTTTGGCTCGAGCGCGTTGATCTCTTCGACACGCTGGCGGTAGCGTTTGATGACACGCTCGTTGCGTGTGCCGAAGACTTTGGAGAATGCGGTTTTGACTTTCTGGGCGACCATAGGGGACTCTTTCGTGGGGTGGATGTCGGCCGGGCAGCACACGACGCAAGGGGTCGTGGCGCAACCGGCGCGAGGCAGAGTGAGCAGTCAACAGTGCTTAGTGAACAGGTGAGAAGCCAGGGCTGTTCACTGATCACTGTGAACAGTTCACTGGCCGCGCGGTGGGTATCGCTCGCGGACTCGCTCCACCCACCCTACGGGGACGGTGCAGCGCGGCGTCGATCAGCCCAGAGCGGGCGGCGGGAGGTGGGTGAGTTCAGCCCGAAGCGGCGCGGGGGCCGGGGCTAACGCCGTCGATGGCGTGAAGCGGACCGAATCGGCGACGACGCGGGTCAGGTGCGTCGTGTGGCCCGCCAATGCGGGCTGGGTCTCGTGGTGCTGGCCGAGCTTGCGGGCGGCCTGCGCGAAGGCGGCGACGAGTTGGCTCAGGCCCTCACGGTCGGTGATGACCGCCCGGCGTTGCTGCACGGGGAGCGCGGTGGGAACCGCCCCGGCCTGCGCGACCCCGCCCAGACACACCACCACCGCCAGCGTCAATAACGCGGCAGGCAGCGGGGAGACGGGTTTACGCTCAGCCTTCACACCGGCATTATCGACGCCATAGGCCGTGAGGGCAAGGCGAGCGGACGAAATCGCTTCGAGATTGAAGGGAATGGGGTTATCGGGGCGTCGGGTGGGTGGAGCGAGTCTACGAGCGATACCCACCGCGATGAAACGGATGAGGCGGGCAGCGCTCGGTGGGTATCGGCCGCAGACGGCCTCCACCCACCCTACGGCCTGATCCGTTATCATCCCCCTACGCAATCCGAGCGGCGGGTAGAAACCGTCTGGAGCTTTCCCCGCTGGCCGCGTTGTCCTGACATATCGGAATCTTGCCATGACTACGGGAACCACTAAGCCGCGGGTGCTGATGTGCCCGCCGGACCACTTTGGCGTGGAGTACGTCATCAACCCGTGGATGGAGGGCCAGGTCGGCCGGGTCGACCTCGATACCGCCAAAGCGCAGTGGCAACGCCTCCACGACACGCTGGCCCAGTACGCGGATGTGCAACTCGTGCACTCGGACCAGGGCCTGCCCGACATGGTGTTCACCGCGAACGCCGGGCTGCTCCTGGGCGACAAGTTTGTCCCGTCCAACTTCTACGTCCCCGAGCGTGACGGCGAGGTCCCGCTGTTCAACCAGTGGTTCAGCGACCACGGCTTCGAGATCGTCGAGCTGCCAAAGCACGTCGCGTTCGAGGGCGAGGGCGATGCGCTCTTGCACCCCGGCCAGCCGCTGCTCTGGGCGGGCTACGGCTGCCGATCGAGCATCGAGGCCCACCCCTACCTCACCGACATCTTCAACGTCGAGGTCGTCTCGCTCCGCCTGGTCGATACGCGGTTCTACCATCTGGACACCTGCTTCTACCCGCTGCCGGGCAACAGGCTCGTGTACTACGCCCCGGCGTTCGACGAGCGCTCGCGGCGGGAGATCGAGCGGCGCATCCCGGCCGAGAACCGCATCGCCATCGGCGACGACGACGCGATGCACTTCCACTGCAACACCGTCCGCCTGGGCAACACGCTCGTGACCAGCTACGCCAGCGACGCGCTGCAGGCCAGGCTCCGGGCCTGGGGCTACGACGTCCAGGTCAGCAGCGTGGCCGAGTTCCTCCTCGCGGGCGGCGCGGCCAAGTGCCTGACGCTGCTCTTGCAGCAGGACCTCGGGCCGGACGCCGAGTCGCGCGGCCCGTTCGTCTCCGGGATCCGCTCAACGAAGATGGAGTTGCGCGGGCACCTGCTCGACGACGGCATGCTCAACCGCGCGATGGACATCGCGACCAACGCCGGGCTGGGCTGCCGGGTCGACACGTTCACCGTCGCCGAGCGCAGCGACCAGCACTCGCGCACCATCCTCCAGCTCACCGCCCCCGATGTCGAACGGCTCGACACCGTCGTCAACGAGCTCACCGGCCTGGGCGCCATGCTCCTCGAACACCGCGACGACGCCCAGCTCGAAACCGTCACCCAGGACGGCGTCGTGCCCGAAGGCTTCTACTCGACCACGATCTACCCCACCGATGTCCGTGTCGGCGGGCAGTTCGTCCGCGCCTCGCACCAGCGGATGGACGGCGTGCTCGTCGTGACAAACAGCAACGGCAAACCCGCCGCCCGCTGCACGATCATGCGCGACGTCAAGGTCGGCGACCAGGTCGTCTGCGGCTCGCAAGGCCTCCGCGTCCACATGCCCCAGGTCCGCAAGGGCGAGGGCGATGACTTCTCGTTCATGAGTTCGAGTGTGTCGAGCGAGCGCCGCGTCGAGCAGACGGTCGATACGCTGGCCTGGGAGATGCGCCGCATCCGCGAGCGCGGCGGGAAGATCGCCGTCGTCGCCGGGCCCGTCGTCGTCCACACCGGCGGGGGCAAGTACCTCACCCAGCTCATCGAGGCGGGCTACGTCCAGGCCCTGCTCACCGGCAACGCCCTGCCGACCCACGACATCGAACACCACCTCTACGACACATCGCTCGGCCTCGACCTCGACCGCGGCGTCGGCGTCTCCGGCGGGCACAAGCACCACCTCAAAGCCATCAACAAAGTCCGCGCCGCAGGCTCGATCAAGGCCGCTGTCGAACAGGGCGTCATCACCGGCGGCGTCATGCACGCCTGCGTCAAGCACAACGTCGACTACGTCCTGGCCGGGTCGATCCGCGACGACGGGCCTTTGCCCGACACAGAGATGGACCTCTTCAAGGCCCAGGCCGCCTACGCCAAAGCGATCGAGGGGTGCGAGATGATCCTCATGCTCTCGTCGATGCTCCACTCGATCGGCACGGGCAACATGACCCCCGCGGGCGTCAAGCTGGTTTGTGTCGATATCAGCCCGGCCGTGGTGACCAAGCTCGCCGACCGCGGCAGCGTCGAGTCCGTCGGCATCGTGACGGACGTCGGGCTCCTGCTGAACCTGCTGGCGGCCCGGCTGTGTGAAGACCAGGAGTAAACCCGCCCGACACCCCGCTTATAGCCGCGTCGCCACGCGACGCCGGTAACTGAGTGGTTGCAACATTCCCGAGACCCTCCAGCACCGCGTAGCGGTGCGGCTAAACTCCGGGGTCACCCCGGAACACCCGAATGTCAGCCGTGTCTGCCATTCGGCGCAGCCGAAGAAACGGGCTATCATCCTCGCCCACCGACACCCTCCTACCCCAGCCCAAAATCCCCATGAAAATCCACGAATACCAGTCCCGTGAGCTGCTCCAGAAGTTCGGCGTCCCCGTGCCCGGCGGCGAGGTCGTCGACTCGGCCGAGCACGCCGTCGAGGCCTTCAAGCGGCTCCAGAAGGACGGCGCGACCCTCGCCGTCGTCAAGGCCCAGGTCCACGCCGGGGGCCGGGGCAAGGGCGGCGGCGTCAAGCTCGTCAAGACCGCCGACGAGTGTAAAGAAGCTGCCTGGAACATCCTCAGCAAGAACCTCGTCACGCCGCAGACCACCGCCGAGGGCGTGCCGGTCAACAAGCTGCTGATCGCCAGCGGTGTCGATATCGCCAAGGAGTACTACGCGGGCATCGTCGTCGACCGCGCCCGCGGCTGCCCGGTC
>JBCCWH010000102.1:0-10034 GCA_039193915.1 Planctomycetota bacterium | reverse complement strand
GGCTACGTCGGGTGTCGGCGTCAACGGTGGAGGCGATACACGACGCGATCGCCGAGGCTCTGCGATCCGTCGGCCCCGAGGAGTGCGAGAACTACTTCAAGGCGTGCGGGTATGGAGATTCTTGAGGAAAGTTGCTCTAGTTTCGGAGCGTCGCCGTTTTCCAGCGCGTCAACACTCTGAACGGTCGTCCAGTAGTGCCCCCCCACTACGACATAGTGACCGTCCTCAGTAATCTCCATGTTGTAGCGCTCACGGTGCTCATCCAGGTCGGCGATGATGGTGCCGTCCTGCCGATAGAGCATGCCCGAGTGTGACCAGCAACTTGCCGAGATAACCGAGCCGTCCTGGTCCATGTGCAGCCAACTGACACCCGGCAACTGAGCCTCGAATCGAGAGATGAGTTCGCCGGTCGCCAGCGACCAGACATGCATGACGCCATGTCGGCTCCACGCACAGCACACGAGACCATCCGCGCTGACAGCGACCCGAGCCACTTCCCCGCCGGTCTCGAAACGATAGACCGCTTCGGGGGAGCGGGCGGCGCGCGTGCCGGCAACCGCTTCGATAAACGCCTGGGCACGACGCATCTGATCGAGCCGATCCGACAGCGCTTGACCGCTCTGGGTATCGCCGCTGCTGTAATACGCCGTCACGGCCTCGCCGCAGGGACGTGTGAAGCGGTGGAGGGCTCGGGCCGAATCGGTGACATACCGCCGCACGATCGGCCTCAGCGATGGGTCGCCGGGCAAGACCCCGTGCTCACGGAAACGGGCCTGCTCATCCGCAAGGTGCCCGGCGGCTTCCAAGTCGCCGACTGAACGCAGCCCGGCGATCCGGGTATCGATCCTATCCAGCATCGCCTGCCTGGCCGACTCGATCTCCGCGTGGTAGGCCACTTCATACTCGGCGAGACGCTCGGCGATCGGACCAGGACCTGCCGGTTCGTGCGAAGTATCCTCGGCCGATGCACCACCACTGGCCCCGTTATCCGCGCCGCCCGACGCTGTATCCGATTCAGTAACGGCTCCAAGGCCCGGGAACAACTCAGGGTCGATCGGGACGCCGCTCGCATCTAAACCGCCCGCCTCGCCAAGCGCTTCGGGCGAATCATCTGCGTTCCCCAGGACAGCACGCGCACTGTCCGCCAAACGCGCGGCCTCGTCCTGCAGCGCCAATGCTTCGTCGACTCGCAAGTCGCGCGTCAAGGCCACGACGGCTTCACGAAGCACTTCTGCGAGATCGCGCTCGGCCAATGCAACCTGCCGTTCATACAGCGCGACCGCGCCCTCGAGTTCAACCGAAAACGGCAGATCGCCGGTCTGTAAAAAACGGTCACGCTGGGCGAGTGCTTCACGTGCCAAAACCGGGTCGCCCATCTGCGCGACCTCTTGAATGTAATCATCGAGGCTGATTTCAAGCCCCGCACGGGCGAGATTCACTTGCCCACGATGCACTTTACGGGCATTCTCGACCGATTGAATGACCTCATCGACCTGAACGGTTTCATCGGCCTCGGGGGCGGGCATCACCGCCGGCTCACCCTCTTCAGTTGCGACATCACCGCCCACATCGCCACACCCAATAGCACACAGCACCGTTACGAGGAAAATCCTGCCGACTGTTTTCATCATTATTCTCCGGAACATGCCCGAGTAGAGCCTGCGTTCTCATGCCGCGATGTGTTGATTGTAAAGCACCTGAGCCGCTAGTGGCTAGCGGCTTGTTAACGCTTTCTTTCTCATCGATTGATGATGTCTTGGGGCGATACGTGGAGATTGCCTGCCCTACAGCTTCCGCCAACCGCCGCCTGCGCCGCGGATGCCGTTGCTGGTGGCCTTACCTTCGCGGTTGAGCTTGACGAGAGCGCTGCTCGCAGTCTTGGGGTCGATGCCGCACTTCTCGGCGACGCGGGACTTGGCCATGCACAGGTGGTCGGGGGTGTCAGACGGGGGCAAGACCTTCATGATCTGTTCGCAGGCGGCCTGCATCTCTTCGCGGGGGACGCGTTTGCGGTTTCCCTTGGTCAACGAGGGCTTCGCGACCGCGGCCGGTTTCGCGGGCTGGTCCTGCTTGAGTTGCAGGGGCAGGCGGTGCTCGTTGCAGACGGCCAGCACTGCCAGCGCCGCGTCACGCCGCAGCGGCATGTTGATGCCCGGCCGCGACAGGTCCTGCTTGATTTCCTCGACCACTTTCCGAAGCGCGGGCAGTGTGGGGCTGCTTGCGGGCTCCTTGGCGATCATCTTCTCGATGCGGTCGATCTCCTTCTCCTGCTCCATCTGGTGCTGAGTCTTCTGCGCCAGGTAGGTCGTGAGTTGTGGCCCCAGCGCTGTGCGGAGGCGGTCGATGAGTTGTTCTTTGGAGAGGGTGGCAGTCGCCATCGTTGTAACTTCCTTAGGTTTGGCGGTAATCGAGTAAGAAACTAACAAAGGCCGGGGGAATCACAGCCCGCGAACATCGGCGCGTTGGGTTGCGATGGGGTTTGCCATTACGGCAAGCGGCTAAGAATCGAATGGGAACGGGTACCTGCTTTTCGGATTTGCATTACGCCCGGAACAGAGCGCCCAATAGGATAGCGTCTGTTACGCATTCAGCAAGGCAATGTGCAATACAACCCGCTATCCAGCTTTTGATGCCGCTTCGCTACCGCTAGACGCGGCTACAAGCGCAATACGTCATCCAAGACGCAAGCCGCCATCGGGTGGTAACGCAAAGCCCTACTCTCCGCCACTGACCTCGACGGAGTAATTCGGGCTTTCGCGGGTAATGTGGATGTCGTGGGGGTGGCTTTCGGCTAGGGATGCGCCGGAGATCCGGACAAACCGCGCATCGCTTCGCAGCGCGTCGATCGTTGGTGTTCCACAATAGCCCATCCCCGCCTTGATGCCGCCGACCATCTGATAGACGTATTCGGCTAACGGGCCGCGGTAAGGCACACGGCCTTCGACACCTTCAGGCACAAGCTTGTCTTTCTTGCTGATGCCCTTTTGCGAATAGCGGTCGGCCGAGCCCGCGAGCATTGCGCCCTGGCTCCCCATGCCGCGGTACTGCTTATAGCGTCGGCCCATATGGATGATGAGCTCGCCGGGCGATTCGTCGAGCCCGGCGAAGAGCGAGCCAAGCATCACAACACTCGCGCCAGCGGCGAGGGCCTTGGTGATGTCGCCGCTCAGCCGGATACCGCCATCGGCGATGACAGGCACCCCCGCCGGGTCCGCGGCGCGGCAGGCGTTGAACACAGCCGTGATCTGCGGCACGCCCACCCCCGACACGACGCGGGTCGTGCAGATCGAGCCCGGGCCGATGCCGACCTTGACCGCGTCGGCCCCGGCCTCAATGAGGTCGCGCGCGCCCTCTTCCGTGGCGACATTGCCGGCGATGATGTCGATGTCGTAACGCGCCTTGACCGCACGGACCGAATCCATGACGTTGGCGCTGTGGCCGTGCGCGCTGTCGATGACGATGACATCGACCTCGGCGGCGATCAGCGCATCGACCCGTTCGAGCTGGTGGACCCCCACCGCCGCACCAACCCGCAGCCGACCCCGGTCGTCCCGGCAGGCCAGGGGGAACTGCGTCAGCTTGGTGATGTCGCGCATCGTGATGAGGCCTTTGAGCCGCATCGCGTCGTCGACGAGCATGAGCTTCTCGACCTTGTTCTGGTTGAGGATGCGCTCGGCCTGTTCAAGAGTCGTGTCGGGCGGCGCGGTGACGAGGCGTTCGGCGGTCATGACCTCGTGGATCGGGCGGTCGTCGCCGTCGAGGAACATCATGTCCCGGCGGGTGATGATGCCCACGACTTTGCCGTTGGTCGTGCCGTCGTCGGTGATCGGGACGCCGGAGATGTGCTGCTCTTCCATGAGACGTCGGACCGCGCCGGCCTTGACATCCGGGGCGAGGGTGACGGGGTCGCTGATGACGCCGTTGGCCGAGCGCTTGACCTTCGTCACTTCGCGGACCTGGTCTTCGATGGAGAGGTTTTTGTGGATGAACCCGAGGCCGCCGGCCTGGGCGAGCGCGATCGCCAAGGCGGACTCGGTCACGGTGTCCATCGGTGCCGAAAGCAGCGGGATATTGAGGCGGATGTTGCGGGTAAGCTGCGTGCTGGTGTCGGCCGAATTGGGCACGACATCGCTGCGTGCGGGCAAGAGCAACACGTCGTCGAAGGTGATCCCATCGCTGATGATTTTCGCTTCCATGTCCTATTGTGTCTGCGCGGGCTCAAAGCGTCAAGTTCCGGGAGCCAGGCATGGGATCGCCCACAGCCCTGACGCGGACGAGGGCTAACGGCTGGGGGTGGATCGGACCGATCCACTGTGCAGCGCCTGACACCCTCCTACAATCCCCCCATGCTTCCGACGATTACACAGCGGCTGATGATGGTGGCGGCGATAGCGGCCGGGGCGCTGTCGTGGTGGCTGATCTTCCCGCAACTCTTGCCCAGCGATGGGTCGGCGGGGATCTCGCTGATCGATGCACGGGCGGGGCTCTGGCTCGCGGCCGTGCTGCTGCTGGTGTTTGGGCTGCCGGCCCTGGCCAGCGCGATCTACGTCGGCGCGGCGGGCAACCCGCTGTCGGGCATCTTCACCGTCGGCTTTGCGCTGATGATCCTCGCGGGGCTCGGAGGGTCGGCCCAAGGCCTGCTCATCAGGCAGGAGGCGTGGGCCAGCGGCGCCGGCGGGGGCCTCTTCGTCAAGCTGGAAATCGAGTTGGTGCTGTGGGCGACGGCGTGGTGCTTTCTGATGTTCCTGATGCGCCGCTTCCGCACGCGTGTGCGTGACCGTCTCGTGCCTCGCCGGCTCAAGACCCCCTACTCCCCCGCCGGGCAGCGCCTTTCGGAAGAGGACACGCCCAAGTTCGTGCTGCATGTCACCCCGATCGTCTCGGGACTACTGTGCGCGGGGATCGGCTGGCTGCTGTGCATGGTGCTGATCCAGAACGCCGCGGGCGGCCAGGTGATCGGCGCGATCCTGCTAGCGTTTACGATCGGGGCACTCACCGCCCGCATCGCGCTGCCCACGGGCAACGTCGTCTTCCTGGTGCTCAGCCCGCTGCTCACAGGGTTTGTCGCATACGCCCACGCGGCCGTGATCCACTCGGGCGCATCGGGCACTGACATCATCGGCCTGCTGCACCGTGGGGCGTTGATCGGCCCGGCGATGACGCTGCCGATCCACTGGGCCTCGGCCGGGATGGTCGGCGTGGCCACAGGCATCGGCATCGCACAGGCGATCGACCGCGTCCGTTACGGCGAACTGGAAGCGGCGGCACAGGCCGAGGCTGATGCGGGCTGACCACACGCCCCATCGCAAGCGGAATCACGCATCACACAAGCCGCGACTCCACAATGGCGATCGCTCGCGGACCCGCTCCCCCCACCCGACTTGAGAGCGATACACTGGCACGATGCCCCGGCTCTGGCAACAATTCGCCCAACGTTTCAACCGCATCCGCACCGCGGCAGGCTTCTCACCCAACTGGTTCCTGATCCCGCTGGCGGGCATCATCGGCGCGCTCGGCGGGCTGGGCGCCGCAGGGTTCGGCACACTCGTCGAGTGGATGAGCGAGACGCTCTCGACGGCCCAGCAATGGCCGACGCCTTGGGTCATGGGCGTGCTCGTCGTCCTCATCCCCGCGGTCGGCGGGCTGGTCGTCGGGCTGATCCAGTCGTGGCTGATGCGGACCGGGCCGATCAACGGCGTGCCGGAGGTGATCGAGTCACTCGCCAAAGAGCGCGGCAAGCTCAAAGGCCGGGTCGGCGCGAGCAAGGCCGTCACCGCGGCGTGCACGCTTGGCAGCGGTGGGTCGGCGGGGATCGAAGGCCCGATCATCACGATCGGCTCAACCCTGGGCAGCAAGGCTGCGCAGTGGCTGCACATCAAGCCCGAGCACTACCCGACGCTCATCGGCTGCGGCGCCGCCAGCGCCACCGCCGGCATCTTCAACGCCCCGATCGCCGGCGTCCTCTTCGTCCTCGAAGTCATCCTCCGCGACTTCTCGATCCGCACCTTCATGCCCATCGTCGTCGCGAGCGTGTTCGGGACCGCCGTGTCGCAAGAGTTCTTTGTGCAGTTCGGCAGCGAGCATGAATCTGTCGCCGGCGCGTTGTTTCAGGTGCCCCCGGAGATGCTCATCGACTACCGCTTCGTGCTCACCGAGACGCCGGCGTACATGGCCCTCGGGCTGGTGTGCGGCCTCGTCGGGCTCGGGCTCGCCGCGTCGCTGCGGCTGAGCGGCCGGCTCTGGCAACGCGTCCCCGTGCCCGACTTCACGCGCCCCGCGCTCGGCGGGCTGATGCTGGGCGCGATGGCCCTGCTCTTCATCTTCCTGTTCCCCGCCAACACGACGATCGAGGAAAACCTCGGCGCCCACCAACCCGTCTTCATGGGCAACGGCTACGCCGTCATCGAATCTCTCCTCAAGCCCGAGACCTACCAAACCGCCACCCTCGGCGTCTGGCTGCTGCTCGCGATCCTCCTGTTCAAGATCGTCGGCACCGGGCTCACCATCGGCTCGGGCGGGTCGGGCGGCGCGATCGCGCCCAGCCTTTTCGTCGGCGCCGCCACCGGCGCACTGCTGGCCGTCGCGCTCGACAAGACCGGTTACTTCCCCGGCGCCACCCCCGCGACCTACGCCCTGGCCGGCATGGCCGGCGCGATCGCCGCGACACTCCACTGCCCGCTCACCGCCTTCCTCCTGGTCTTCGAGATCACACAGGACTACAAGGTCATCCTCCCCATCATGCTCGTCGCCATCATCGCGACCACCACTGCCCAGTTCCTCCACCGCGACTCCGTCTACACCGACCTGCTTCGCCGCAAAGGCATCCGGCTGGGCCAGGTCTCTGACCTCTCGATCCTCCGCCGCATCCAGGTCGGCGATGTGCCCAAGACACCCGCCGTACTCGTCAACGACAACGACCCCGCCCAGCGCCTCATCGACCTCGCCGCCGACTTCGCCGTCACCGATTTCGTGGTCGTCGACGACAAGGAGCACTACATCGGGCTGGTCGTCGGCGACGACCTGCGCACAACGCTCGTCCAGCGCGAAGCGATCCCGCTCATGATCGTCGCCGAACTCATGCGCACCAACCTGCCCACCGTCCAGGGCAACGAGACGCTGGACGTCGTGCTCGACAAATTCGCCAAGCACGAGGTCTCGTCCCTGCCCATCGTCGCGCCCGAGGGCCACGTCTCGGGCATGATCTCCCGCTCCCGGCTGATGCGGCGGTACCAGGACGAGTTGGAGAAACGCGGGTAGCGCGGGTGCCGGGCCTGGGGGCTCGGGTTTCGGGCTTGGATGTTTTCACCTGTGATTTCAAGCTACGATGGCCGTTAGTCGTCGCCGGCACGGCGACGCGCAGCCGCGTTGCAAACCCAGCGAGCGCATCATCCCCACACCGAACCCCCAGACCCCAGACCCGAAACCCGAACCGCCCCGGCGGTTCAAGTTCACCCACGCCCACCGCCTGCACGGCGACCGCGCGTTCCAGGCCGTCTTCGCCAACAAGCTCCGTAAGAACGCCGGGCCGTTGGCGGTGCTCGCCCTGCCCAATGAGCAGCCCCACCACCGGCTCGGGCTCAGCGTGTCGCGCCGCGTCGGCAACGCCGTCAAACGCCACCGTATCAAACGCCTGCTCCGCGAGGCGTTCCGACTCAACCAGCACGCCTGGCCGGGCTGCTACGACCTCGTCATCGTCGTCCACCCGCACGACGTCCTGAAGCTTGAGGCCTATGCCGCACATCTGGCCGATGTACTCCAACAACTCCACCACGTCGCGGAGAAGCGAGCGAAACGCAACCGGGCGAAGCCCGAGACCCCGGACCCGAGACCCGAAACCCGAAACCCATGAACTGGTTCCGCCGACTCCATCTCGAGCTCCGCCTCTCGCTCACCCGGCCGCGCACCCAACTCACGCGCGGCGAGCGTTTTGTCCGCTACTGCATCGACCTTGCACGCCACGCCCGTAACGAGCTGCGCGACGACTCCGCCACCACCATGGCCGCCGCGCTTACCTACCGCACAATCTTCGGCTTCATCCCTGTCCTGGTCATGACCCTCATCGTCTTCAAGGCCTTCGGTGGGTTCAGCGATACACAGCAGGGCCTCACCGACAAGGTCTACAAACAACTGAACATTGACATCGATTCAGAGCCCCTGCCACCCGAAACCGACCCCAGCCCGCTACTCGCTCTCAACCCCGACGACTTCCACCCCTGGTTCCGCCCGATGGTTGAAGACGCGGTCCGCGTTGCGACCGAGCAGGACGCCCAGGCGAATCAACTGCGCACACAGCAGGAGATGCGCCAACAGATCGACACAGTCCTCAACGACCTCGCCGACCGCGCGGGCAACATCAGCATCGGCAGCATCGGTGTCGTCGGCACGCTCATCCTCATCTGGGCAGCGCTCGGGCTGATCGTCACGATCGAAAAAACATTCAACGTCATCTTCAAGGCGCCGCAAGGCAGGCCCTGGCATGTGCGCATCCCGATCTACTGGGCCGTCATCACGCTGGGCCCCGTCCTCGCGTGGGGCAGCTTCTACCTCTCGGGTCAGCTCATCGAGGCCGGGGCGGATGTCCCGGTCCTGAAAGACCTGCTCGCCTGGCTCAACCGCTTCATGGCGCTGATCGTCACCTGGCTCTTGTTCCTGCTGCTCTTCAAGCTGATGCCCAACGCCCGCGTCGCGATGCGCCCGGCCATGATCGGCGCGTTCGTCTCCGCGCTGGCGTGGGAAGGCATGAAGGCCGCCCTGCGCTGGTACATCGAAAACGCCATCGTCAGCGCCACCAACGCCCAGCTCTACGGCTCGCTCGCGCTCATCCCCCTCCTGCTCTTCTGGGTCTACGTCACCTGGCTGGTTGTCCTCGCCGGGCTCGAGGTCACGCATATCCTGCAGACTCTGCCCGCCGAGCGGCTCAGCACTTCGCCCAACCCGGCCGGGCCATCAACCCGCGCCACGATGCGCGACCCCTGGCTCGTCATCCCCGTCATGAGCGCCGTCGCCGAGTGCTTCGAACAGGGCGAAACCATCTCGCTCGCCCAAGTCGCCGAGCGCCTCGACGCCCCAATCAAAACCGTCGACCGACTTGTCGACGAGCTCACCCGGCGCGGCCTTTTGCACCAGCTCCCCAGTGACGACGGCCCCCCGCAACTCTCCCTCGCACTCCCGCCCAACAAGATCCGCATCGCCGACCTGATCGACACGTCACAGGCCGCGGGCGGCGAATCCCTGCCGGGCCACGCACTGCTGCAACAACTCGCCGAGGCGCAGAACCAAGCGCTTGCGGATGCGACGCTGGAGGGCGCTCCAGCGCATCGCCGTACCGGCGACGGCTAACCGCAGATGTGCTGTCTAATCGTTCCGGGGGTTAGCCGTCGCCGGCACGGCGACGCGCCGACCCTGCTACCATCCCTCCATGCTCGCCTTCCACGGCATCTTCGGGGCATACGGCTTCTGGCTCCCCAACGACCCACGCGGCAGTTGGTCTTCGTGGGTAGGCTCATGGGACCTCTACCGCTACGGCCCCGCAACCAAAGTCAACACCACGCACTCACTGGCCGATCGCCCCCATGACCGCGAGCTTCGGCGAAACGCCAAGCGTGCTCTCCGATACCCGCCCGTCGTCTTCGATGGCATACAAGCCAAAGCGATCGCAGCGGGGATCAGCCGCGCAATCGACGAACACGGCTTCCGCTGTTTCGCCTGCGCGGTGCTGCCGACCCACGCCCACGTTGTGCTGGATCCTGCCGGGATGCCGTCGGGGCAGGCCATCGGGAAGCTGAAGCGCTATGCGGGTGACATACTTGTTGAACGTAAGCTCCACCCATTGCAAGCGCAATCGAAACCGGGTGAGAGGCCGCCACTATGCTTCGTACGACGTGCGTGGAAGGTGTACTTGGATACACCCGGGGATGTTAGTCGTAGTATCCGCTACGCTGAACAGAACCCAGTCAAAGAGGGATTGCCGAAGCAACGATGGTCGTTCGTGGAAACGCCGTGCTGGTGAAAACGCGTCGCCGTGCCGGCGACGG
>JBCCWH010000101.1:0-10069 GCA_039193915.1 Planctomycetota bacterium | reverse complement strand
GGACGACGAAGTCGAGCGTGCCGTGGTCTTTTTCCCACTGCGCGAAGACGTTGTCGAGCGAGGCGTCGTCGTTGGCGTCACACTCGACCAGCCAGGGCTCGTCGATGCCGAGCTTCTGCACGGCCTTCTTGACGCGGTGCTCCATCTTGCCCATCGGGAGGTAGGTGAAGCCGACCTCGGCCCCCTGCTCGACGAGGGACTTGGCGATGAAGTAGGCGTAGCTGCGTTCGTTGGCGACACCGAAGACGATGCCTTTCTTGCCGGTCATCAGGCCCATGGTTGGGTTCCTTTTGTTGTGGTTGGGGGTGGTAGCGGACGGTAGTTTAGCCGTGGTCGGGCTCGACCGCGATCCACATGACAAAGTGCTCGCCGATGCCGGGGAGGTCGAAGGGGTCGCCCGCGGCGGCAAAGCCCTGGCGTTGGTAGAACCCGACGGCGGTTTTGCGTGCGTTGCACCAGACGCGGGTCGCCCCGGCGGCCCTGACGGCGTCGAGGCCCGCAGCGACGAGTCGCTTGCCATAGCCTTTGCCTTGGTGCGCGGGGGCCACCGCCATGCCGCGCAGCCGCCAGTCGCCGGGCTGATGGTTGAGCCCGGCCTTTGGCGCGATCGGCTCTTGATAGAGCGAGACAATGCCGACCGGGCCGGGGTGGCTTGCTTCGACACTCGGATCGCGGAGCCCGAGGTGGAGGGTGCCGGGCGCATCATCGCCGGCGTAGGCCATGGCTGCGCGCGGCTGATGCGGGCGGAGCACTTGGTGGCGCAGCGGGTGGGTTTCTTCTGCGGCGATAGGTTGGATGCGGGGAGGGTTCATGCGGCTTGGCCGGGCTATCGGACACGGGGCGGTTGAACGCAGCGCCCGTTGGCGGCGTACTAGTGTGGGGGCTATGATAATCGGCTCACGGGGAGGACCCGATGGCCCGGGAAGAAAGCCGTTAGTGCTGCACCTTGCCCTTCAGGCAGCCGCCGACCGGACTGCCATACCCATATGCCCGCCCCGACGTGGGCACAGCCGATCTTGCCATGAACCAAGACCAGCAGACGTACCAACGCGCGACCACCGCCGCCCTCGTAGGCTTCGCGACGCATGTGGTCTTGACGCTGTTCATCGCCATCCTTGGCGTCTACGCCGACTCCCCCGCGTTCCACGCCGTGACGTGGTACCTGCTTCCGGGGCTCGCCATCTGGGCGATCCTTTGGCTGCTGTTTAACCAGCACCGACACGAGCGTGCCGAGTCACTCGAAGCCGCCCGGCTTTCGGATTCTGACGCCGCCTCGGCCGCGATCTTCGACGAGGCCGGCGCACAGCTCGCACAGTCCCGCACCCGGCTGGACAACCTCTACAAGTGGGGGCTCCCCCTCGTCAGCGCCGCCGCCGCGCTCTACCTCATGGGGCTCGGGGCGTTCCTGCTCTACCGCAACCTGCCCGCGCTCCAAGACGGCGGGCTCTTCGAGAACCCCGCGAACCCAACGCTGAATGTCGCACTGGTCGCACTGCTGCTGGTGATCGTTGGGCTAATCGGCTTCCTCGTCTCGCGCTACGTCGCGGGCATGACCCGGGTCGACGCCTGGCAAGGCCTGCGGGGCGGGGCAAGCTTCCTCATCGGTAACGTGTTCCTCGGCGTCCTGCCGCTGCTGATCGGGACGCTCGGGCTGACGGTCGGCGCCAAATCGATCCTCGCGGTGCTGGCCGTCGTCGTGCCGGGCATCATGGTGCTCCTGGGCGTCGAGATCGTGCTCGCGTTTGTCTTTGGGCTCTACCGCCCGCGCAAGGCTGACGACTTCGTCCGCCCCGCCTTTGACAGCCGGGTCCTGGGCTGGCTGACCCGGCCCGAGTCGATGGGCAAGATCTTCTCGGAGACGCTCAACTACCAGTTCGGCTTCGAGATCTCCCGGAGCTGGTTCATGCAGCTCCTGGGCAAGGCGATGCTGCCGCTGTGCATCGTGTGTGTCCTGATCGTGATCGGGATGTCGAGCATCGTGATTGTCGAGCCCCACCAGCAGGCGGTGGTCACGACGAATGGTGCCTACACGAAGATCGCCGAGCCCGGCCTGAACTTCAAGCTCCCCTGGCCGATCGGGCGGGCGACCAAGTACGACGTCAACCGCGTCCACACGATGCGGCTGGGCTCCCGCGCCCACGTCGAAGACCACATCGATGGCCCGATCCTCTGGACCAACCCGCACGTCGCCGCCGGCGCGAAAGAGCAATTGCTGGTCACCGCGCCGACACCCTCCGCCGAGAACGATGGCCAAACCGACAGCGCGTTGGGTGAGATGCTCGGGGCAGACATCGATGTGCGCTACCGCATCACAGACCTCGAGCAGTACCTGGGCATCTCCAACCCGCAGGCCAGTGCCGCGGAGCCCGAAGCACTGCTCCGCACCATCGCCGAGCAGCAGGTCACGCGTTTCTTCGCGACGCACGACACACAGACGCTGCTCACCACCGCGCGGATGACATCGGGCGAGACGATCCAGCGCCGTATCCAGGAGCAGCTCGACACGTACCAGGTCGGGCTTGAAGTCGTGTTCGTCTCGGTGTCGGGCGTACACCCGCCCCAGGAGGTCGCCGACCAATACCACCAGCGTGTCAACGCGCTGCAGGAAAAACAGACGACGATCCAGCAGGCCCGGCAGGAGGCCGCGGTGATGCTCGCGTCGGTCGCGGGGTCACGAGACGCGGCGCTCGAGATCGCCGACCAGATCCGTCAGCTCAACGCCCTGGAAGCCGAGGCCCAGACGTTACGCAACGCCGACACGCCCGACGCCGACCGATTGGCCGAGCTAGAGACGCTGATCCCGGAGAAGCGGGCTTCGGTGGAACTGCTGCTGCTCGAATCGGGCGGCAACTCCGGGCAGCTCATCATGCAGGCCCGCGCGGACCGCTGGTCGATCTCGCTGGACGCACAGGCCCGCGCGCTTCGCCGCCAGTCCGAGCTGCGTGCCTACCACAACGCCCCGCGCTACTACCCGATGCGTCGATACCTCGACATGCTCGCCGCGACGATCGACGACCGCCCCAAGATCTTTATCCTCCCCGCCCCCGGCGCGGAGCCCAACGTCGTCCTCGACATGCCCCAGCCCGCGATCAGCGGCCCGGGCGCCCGCTAGGCCGACACGACACAACCCCCGCATTCATCGATCCCTGATCCACGCCCCGCCCGAGACGTACACGCCATGAGACGTTTTTCAACCGCCGCACTGGCCATCTTCATCGCCCTGGTCTTCCTCGCCTACATGGTGAGCTACACCGTGGCGTACAACGAGACCGTCGTCAAGACCCGCTTCGGCAAGGCCGGCGATAACGCCGTCGTCGAAGAGGCCGGCTGGCACCCCCGCCTGCCCTGGCCCATCGAGCGCGTCCACACCTACCCCAAGCAGGTGCAAGTCCTCCAGGACAACCCCGAGGAAATCCTCCTGCCCGACGGCAATACCGTCATCGTCAACATGGCGGTCGCCTGGCGCATCAGCAACCCGCTCGACTTCTTCAAGAGCCTGCGCACCATCGAAGGCGAAAACGGCGCGAACGAAACGCTCAAGTCGTTGATGCAGAACTTGCGCAGCGTCATCACCCAGTACAACTTTGATCAACTGGTCAACCCCGACGCGAGCCAGGTCGAGATGGCGGACCTCGAGGCCAAGGTCGCGGCCGAGTTCCAGCGACAGATCAACGCGATCCAGCCCAGCTACGGCATCACGATCGAACGCGTCACCATGGGCCGGCTGCTCTACACCGAATCAACCGCGACCAAGGTCAACGAACGCATGTCGGCGACGCAGTCCGCCTTCGCCGCCGTGATCCTCACCGAAGGCACCGCCGAGGCAGACACCATCACCAGCGAGGCCCAGGCCGCCCGCGAGATCATCCTCGCCTTCACCGGCGAAGTCGCCCAGCAGATCCGCACCGTCGGCGAAGACGAAGTCGCGGCGTTCATGGCCAAGTTCGCCGAGAACGAACAGGACCAGGACCTCGCCATCTTCCTCAGGCAGATCGAGGCCGCCGAGATGATCCTCGGCAACCGTTCGACCTTGGTCATCGACGTGACCCAGCTCAACCCGTTCAATGTCTACTTCATGGGCCCCGGTGAGCCGGGCGACATCTCCCGGCTTGGTGGGCTCGGCGGCATGCTCTCCAGCCGCCCGACGCCGCTGCGTCCGGACTTCGTCGACTCCGCCACCACCGCGCCGGAGGCCGGGCATTGAGCGACCCCACCCCCCACAACCACGACCACAAACCGCACACCCATGCGGCAAAGGAGCCCGGGCTCGACACCGCCCAGCAGTCGCTTTCGGATGCGCTCGGCATCAGCTTTGCCGTGCTCAAGGGCCTGCTCTTTGTGCTCATCGTCGTCTATCTGTGCAGCGGTGTGTTCCAGGTCAACGAGGGCAACGAGGCCGTCCGCCTGCGCTTCGGCGAACGCATCGGCACCTATAAGCCGGGCTGGCACTTCGGCCTGCCCTTCCCGATCGAGGAAGTGGTCCAGGTGCCTGTCACCGAGCAGCAACTCGCGATCGACAAGTCCTTCTGGTACGACGACCCTGAAGGCAACGGCGCCGCCGCGGCCGCCAGCCGCCCCCTCAATCCGCTGACCGACGGCTTCCTCATCACCGGTGACGCCAACGTCGTCCACATGAAGTTCATCGTCAGCTTCAAGGTCGAGGAAGTCGGCAAGTACATCGAGAACGTCGGCGACACCGGGCGTGCCGAGGAGATCGTCCGCATGGCGATCGAACGCGGTATCGTCATCGCGATGGCGTCCGCCGACGCAAAAAACATCATCAACCGGCAGACGGATGTGCAGGTCGACGAAGCCATCAAGCTCGCGAAGGACGTGCTGGATAGCCTCAATACAGGCCTAGTCATCCAGCAGGTCCGCGTCGACAGCCCGTCGCCCCCGGTGCAGATCCAGGAGTCGGCCTACCGCCTCGTCTCCGCCGCCGAGCAGGACCGCGCCACCGCGATCCAGAACGCCCGCCAGTCCGCCGCCCAGACGCTCAACGGCGTGGCCGGCGGCGCGCACCGCGACCTCTCCGCCATGATCCGCGCGTTCGAAGCCGCCAGCGGCGCGAACGAAGCCGAACTCGCCGACGCCCTGCGTGCCGAGATCGACCGTTCACTCACGGACCTGCAGATGTTCGGCGCGCCGGTCAACGAACGGGTCGCCAGCTACCTCGACACGATGACGCAGACCGCGCCCGACGCCGAGGGCGAGGCCGAGCTTCAAGTGCTCCGTGATGCCGCCGGGGCGGAGCTGTTGACCGCCCTCGCCCAGGCCGCAGACGCCCCGCGCGAAGAGCGCCGCGGCCGACCAATCGGCGGCGAAGTCGCCAGCGCGATCAACAGCGCACGGACCTACCAGACCCAGGCCGTCGCACGCATCGAGAGCGAGTACAAACGCTTCAACTCCTACCGCGAGCTGTTCGCCACCCAGCCCCAGTTCACCGCCAACGAGATCTGGCAGACCAGCCGGACCAACGTGCTTGCGGGCGGCCTGATCGAGACGATCTACGCCGACACCAGAAACTTCCGCATCAACGTCACGGGCGACCCCGAGGTCCAGGCCGAGATCCTCGAAGCGATGCTGGCCCAATTGCGCCAGCGCGTCGAGAACCAGTCGCGTGAGTTGTCCGGCCGATAGGCAAATGTTCTGCCGACGCCCCACGGACGCCGGTCGGGATCAGCCAGTTGGAGGTATCGCGACCGGCGTCCGTAGGCCGCCGGCTGTTCAGCGTGTCTGGTCTTGGGTCAACCCCTCAGCCGCCCCGCTTCTGCAGGTCCTCGGCCGACAGCCGATCCGGCCCGTCGCCGACCATCTTTTCATAGGTCTCGTCGCCGACCTTGATGTACTTCGCGAACCCATGCCGCGCGAGGTTTTTCTCGTCCAGCTTCCCCGCGGTCTTCAGGTCGCTGTGCATCCCCGCCAGCGCGGCCGGCTGCACGACCCGACGCACCGGCTGCCCCGTGACGGGGTGGGCCGTCAGCGCCGGTTCCGTCATCCCCTGCACCACCTCAAACCGACAGCCCGGCAGCCCATCGGGCGCATCGTCGCGAACCACTTCATAGACATAAACCGGCATGCTATCTCCCGTAGGGTGGGTGTCTCGTAGGGTGGGTGTCTCGTAGGGTGGGTGCAGCGAGCCCGCGAGCGCAACCCACCGGGGGACTCAAAACGTCACAAACGACCAAACATACTCGGCAGCGCGACGGTGGGCATCGTTCGCGGACTCACTCCACCTGCCCTACTCCTTCAGCCACGCCGCGACTTGCGGGGCGAAGTACGTCAGGATCATATCCGCCCCCGCCCGGCGGATGCCGATCAGCGACTCCATCACCACCGAACGCTCGTCGAGGTATCCGCCCGCCGCGGCGGCCTTGATCATCACGTACTCCCCGCTCACCTGATAGGCCGCGATCGGCAGGTCCGTCGCGCCGCGCAGCCGGTGGATCACATCGAGGTAAGGCCCGGCCGGCTTGACCAGCACAATGTCAGCGCCCTCTTCAACATCCAGGTCCAGTTCGCGCAGCGCTTCGCGGGCGTTGGCGGGGTCCATCTGGTACGTCGTTTTGTCGCCGGGGATCACCTTGCCGTCGGCCGATGCCTGAGGCGCAGAATCCAACGCGCCGCGGAACGGGCCATAGAAGGACGAGGCGTATTTGGCGGTGTAGCTCAGGATGCCGGTGCCCGTAAAGCCAGCATCATCGAGGGCGGCGCGGATCGCGCGGACCCGGCCGTCCATCATGTCGCTGGGCGCGACCACATCCGCACCCGCCTCGGCGTGCGACACCGCTTGAGCGCAGAGGATCTCGACCGACGCGTCGTTGAGCACTTCGCCCGCGTCCGACACGACCCCGTCGTGGCCATCGCTGTTGTACGGGTCCAGCGCGACATCGGTCATCACGCACACGCCGGGATGCGCCTGCTTCACCGCGCGCACCGCGCGCTGCATGAGGCCTTCGGGGTTGCTCGCCTCGTCGCCCAAAGGTGTTTTCAGCGCCGCTGGGCATTTGGCAAACAGCAGCACCGCGCCGATCCCCAGCGCGTGCGCCCGTGCTACCTCGGCCACCAACCCGTCGAGCGACCAGCACGTCTGCCCGGGCATCGCGTCGATCGGCGCATCCGCGTCGTCGTGGACGAACAGCGGGTAGATGAATTGCGAAACATGCAGGCGTGTCTCGCGCACCAGCCCACGGATCGCAGACGATCGGCGGTTGCGGCGCGGACGGCTGGGCAGGTCGAAAGGGTCGTTGGCGGTATCGTCAGGCATCACGCATAGTTTAGCAGTGCCATCGCAGCAGCATGTTCGATCAGGCGACGGCCTGCGCACACCGGTCTGATGCCGATGCGCGGATCGAGGTGGAATCAGACCGGCGTCCGTAGGCCGCCGGCTATACACTCTCCCCATGCAAGAAGTATTGGGTCCCCGCACCACGCTCGGCTACTGCACCAACGTCCACGCCGGCGTCACCCTCGACGCCGTCCGCGCGAACCTGCTCGCACACGCCCTGCCCGTCAAACGCCGGGCCTCGCCCGACGCGCCCATGGGGGTCGGGCTCTGGTTCTCCTTCGACGCCACGGTCCAGGCGTTGGGGCAGACCGGCGCGATCGCCGACCTGCGTCGATGGATGCTCGACCAGGGGCTCGTTCCGTACACGCTCAACGGCTTCCCGTTCAATGACTTCCACCAGCAACGCGTGAAGACCAAGGTCTATCAGCCGAGCTGGGCCACACAAGAACGCTACGACTACACCCTCGGCCTGGCGACCATCCTCAGCGAGCTGCTGCCCGACGACACAACCGAGGGCAGCATCTCCACCCTCCCGCTGGGCTGGCCCCAGGAAGGCGGGCACCGGCGAAACCTGGAGCACCCCGCAGCCCTTGACCCGGCCTTCGCCAGGGCCTGCGCCGATCGGCTCACCGACCTCACCCACTACCTCGCCCGCATCGAGCTCGACACCGGCAAGTGCATCCACGTCGACCTCGAGCCCGAGCCCGGCTGCTGCATCGACACCGCCCCCGGCATGGCGGACTTCTTCGAGCACTACCTGCTGGGCACACCCGACGACGAAACCATCCGCGGCTACCTGCGCGTGTGCCACGATGTCTGCCACTCGGCCGTGATGTTCGAGGGGCAAGGCGAAGCGCTCGCCGCTTACCAGCAAGCGGGGCTGAAAGTCGGGAAAGTCCAGCTCAGCTCGGCGGTGCGTGTCCGCTTCGACGCGATGACCGGCAACGAGCGATCGCATGCCCTGACCGAGCTCAAGCGATTCGCCGAGGACCGCTACCAGCACCAGACAAGCATCCGATTCGCCGACGGTTCGACCGCGTTCTACGCCGACCTGCCCGACGCGGTGTTAGCCATCGAATCGGCGGGCGACACACCGCGCGGCGAATGGCGTGTGCACTTCCATGTCCCGGCCTACCTCGACCGCTTCGGCCCGATCGAAACCACCCAAAGCGAAATCGCCGCGTGCCTCGGCAACCTCCAGCCCGCGCACGAGACGAACCACTTCGAGGTCGAGACCTATGCGTGGGACGTCCTGCCCGACGCCCTGCAACGCGACACCCTGGCCGAGGGCATCGCGGACGAGCTGGCGTGGGTGCGTGACACATCGCAAAGCCAAGGCGGGGCACACAACGCATGAACCTCCGCGCCTTGCTTGAATTGATGCGCGTGTCGAACCTGCCGACGGTGTGGAGTAATGTTGTGCTGGGGTGGTTTGCCGGCGTCACTGTCCCGCTTTGGGTCAGCTTGGGCTCAGATCATGTCGGCCTTATCGCTGCTATTCGCCGTGAACTGATCCAGCGGCTGCCGGAGACGGCGGTGTATCGGCTGCTGCCGCTGGCTGCTGTTTTTAGTCTGTTCTATGTCGGGGGGATGATTCTGAATGACTACCTCGACCGGCGGATCGACACTATCGAGCGTCCACAAAGGCCGATCCCGTCCGGCAGAGTTTCGCCGCGTCTTGCGCTGTTCCTTTCCGTGCTCTGTCTGGGCGGGGGGCTGGTGGGGATGTCGCTATTCGAGTGGAACGTCAACCCGGGAACTGGCCAAAGCTGGTATGGGACGATCTTCGCCGGCGTACTGGTCGGCCAGATCGTGTTCTACAACCTCAACCACCTGGATTCCCCGGCCACAAGTGTTGTTTTGATGGGGCAGTGTCGGGCGTTTATCGTGATCAGCGCTGCGGCCGTGATCCAGCCGCCCACCGTGCACTGGGCCTGGTGGCTGTTTGTCCTCGGCCCCGCTGTGACTTTGTTTGCCTACACGGTTGTGATCTCTATGGTCGCCCGCCGCGAGGTCGATCCCGAGCGGGGTGGATTCGGCGGGCCTCGAACCATCATGAACATGATCGCGGCGATGCCGTTGCTGGACGCGGCGTGGCTGGTGGCGATGGGGCTGTGGCCTGCGTCCCTGGTGTGTGTGGCGTGCGCGGGGCTGACGAAGCTCGGGCATCGGCGGATCGCGGGGTCGTAACCGCCGCGTCACACGCGGGGGGAGCCGTGTGGAATGGACAGCCGGCGGCCTACGGACGCCGGACGTGTGGGGTCATAACACACCCTGACGTCCGGTGCCCGTAGGTCACCGGCTATTCCTCTTGTCGCTCACTACAATCACGCCATGCCCAACGCCGTTGCCGTGCTGAATGTGGTCGGGTTGTCGTCGTCGCTGCTGCCGCACGCGCCGCGCATCAGTACACTCGATGAACACGCGACGCTGACACCCGTGCTCCCGGCCGTGACGTGCTCGGTGCAATCGTCCATGCTCACCGGCCAACCCGTGTCCAGCCACGGCATCGTCGGCAACGGCTGGTTCAACCACGAACAGCAGGAAGTCCAATTCTGGAAGCAGTCCAACAAGCTGGTGGCCGGCGAAAAGGTGTGGGAGACGGCGAGGCAGCGCGACCCGTCTTGCACCTGCCTCAACATGTTCTGGTGGTACAACATGTACTCGACCGCCGACTGGTCGGTGACGCCGCGGCCGCAGTACAAGGCAGACGGGCGGAAGGTGCCGGACTGCTACTCGCACCCGGCCGGGCTGCGCGATGAATTGCAGTCCATGCTCGGG
>JBCCWH010000100.1:0-10469 GCA_039193915.1 Planctomycetota bacterium | reverse complement strand
CGCGGACTCCCTCAACCCACCCTACCCAGGAGCGACCGGCCGCCCGCAGGCCGCTGGCTGTCCCGACGCCGGTCCATCATCCCAATCGCGCAAAAGAAAACCCCGGCCAAACCGGGGTTTTCGATACAGTTCGCTTGTGTCGAAGATCAGCGACGACGGCGGACCATCGCCAGTGCACCCAGCCCAAGCAGCGCCAGCGAGCCGGGCTCGGGGACCTGCGAGAAAGTCTGGTCGACTGACGAAACCATCACCGCTTCCGCGTCGCCGTCCTGGGCGAAGAGGAGGATGTCCTTCTGCACACTCAGCGTCGTAACGTTCTGAGCGAACACGACCGAGTCGGTGAGCTGCTCGCCAGCCGTGCCGACAAACACGGACATCGTGTCGGACGCATTCCCGGGCAGGAACGACTCGGTGATCCCGCCGAACGAGCCGCCACCCAGGCCGTTTACGATTTCGAGGTCGGCAGCCAGCATGACGCCGGAGATCTCAAAGTTCGGGTCGAGTACCGTCACGTCGAAGGTGATCAGTGCGTCCGAGGCGCCGTCGCCGGCAAGGTCCATGAAATCGCCCTGGAACTGGATACCGAAGTTGCCGCCATCGATCAGGTCTACCACGCTGACCGCGGAGGCGTCGGGCATGTCGCCGGTCGCGACATAGGTGAAGTTCGAGAACATCTTGTCGCCGACAACAACGGTGCCGCTGTTGTCGATCAGATCGCTGAGAAGCACATTCGAACCGCCGCTCACAACAACTGCGCTGGCACTACCGGCAAACCCGGCTGCAACGATACCCAAGGCTAGTTTCGTAACTTGATTCATAGAGTTCTTTTCTTTCTCTCCGCGGCCGCATACCGGCCGACATGATGATCAAAACCCCGCCGCTGGCGGTACCGTAGCCCTTAATCATGGCTGAAAACCCGTGGGATGTCAATAAATTCTGCGAAATCCTGCAGCTTTCCTGCAAAAAACCAACGCCGCCCAAGCCCCCAGCTTACGCAGCTTAACGACGGACCGGATGACCTCCGACAGCCACACGCGATCGCTAATCCGCCCCCGTCACCCTTCGTGGCCATGCATGCACACCTGATCGGCATACAATCCATGCCTCTGGGCACAGTAGTCCTCAGAGCTATCCTGACCGAGCCGTACCGATCAAACTTCAACACTACTCGCAGGCTTCGCACATGAAAACCGCCCTCGCCCTCCTCGCAGCCGCACCGCTCCTTTTCGCCCAGCCCACGGCAACGGCACAGCCCGACGCAGGCTCGGGCTCAGATGCGGCGTTCCAACCCAACTTCGTGCACCGCCTGTCCGAGGCCGACCTTCGCGCCATCGACCAACCGCTTGAGAACACGGGCGCCAACATTGAAGAGATCCAGCGGGCGCTCACGGACGCCCCCGACGCCCACCTCCCCGCCGTCGTCTTCCTTATCGCCAACATGCCCGAGCGAGACCTCCAGTCCGTCACCGCCGAGTTTCTCCTCAACAACGTCGCGCTCGCCTACGAGGCCTGGCAGAATGCGCCCTGGTCCGACCAGGTCACCGAGGAACACTTCTTCCAGTACATCCTCCCCTTCGCCTCGCTCAACGAACGCCGCGACGATTGGCGACAAGACTTCTATGACCAGCTCCGCGAAGAGTGCTGGAAGTTCGACAACGTCCTCGACGCCGTGAACTGGCTCAATGACAACCTCAACGACCACTTCAAGGTCTACTTCCACGCCACCCGCCGGCCCAAGCCCGACCAGTCCCCCTACGAATCCATCGAGGCCGGCTACGCCTCGTGCACCGGGCTGTCCATCCTGCTCACCGACGCCTGCCGCGCCGTCGGCATCCCCGCCCGCATCGTCGGCGTCCCGCTCTGGACCGAGATCCAGGGCAACCACAACTGGGTCGAGGTCTTCCACGACCGCTGGTACAACGTCGGCGGCACCAACTCCGACATCCGCGACGACGACTGGGTCAACGACCGCTGCCGCACCATGACCGACCCCGACCACTGGCACCACAGCGTCTACGCCGCCTGCTACCGCAAGACCGCCACCCACTTCCCCCTCGTCTGGGACCTCGAGATCGACTACGTCCCCGCCCTCAACGTCACCCGCTTCTACAGCGAAGCCGTCGAGGTCGAGATCAACATCCCCGCCGTCGACAACGGCGGGGGCACCGGCGGGGCGGCCGAGGGCGAGGTCTTCGTCTACTGGGCCGGCGAACTCGTCGCCCGCAAACAGGCCGCGCCCGGCGAACAATCCGTCACCGTCCAACTCGCCGGCAGCTCCACCTACCGCGTCGTCATCATCACCCCCGACGGCGAAGAACACGAAGCAAAACTCACGGTGGACTAACCCCGACCGCCCAAGCGTTGGTGGCTGGAGATGAGTCCACGACCGTAATCCGATTCACCGTCTATCGTTGAGACCACACCGCGTCCCGCAGGGCGTGGTGTGAGAGACGCCAGTCGGACGGTTCTGTGGCACCTGTTGTTGCGCCTCGAGGTCAGGCGAGGAGGTTGATCGACTGGCCTGGGGCGAGGGGCTGGGGGCCGGACACGGAGGCGTTGCGCTGCAGTTCGACCGCGGTCTGCAGCATGGCGACGGCGGCGTCCCCCTCGTTGCGGGCCTGCTCCAGGGTCTTACGCGCGACGGCGAAGATCACCTCGGTCTGGACCTGGGCCTGCTTGAAGGCGGAGATGGAAGCGATGTCGTTCATACCACCCCATTCATCGACGCGATGCGGGGCGGGATTGAGGGCGGGCCGGGTTATCGGATGAAAACGGGTGGATTGACGACGCCCCTGCCCGCTGAAGCGGGCAGGCCGAGGTGGGTTGAGAAGGTGGTTTGAAGAGCTAGACCGGGCTGGGCACGGACTCGAGGATGTCCTGGATCACGTTGGGGATCGTGCGGGCATCGGCGTCGTGCAGGTAGGTGTCCGAGATGCAGCGGTGGGCAAAGACATCGACGACGTTGGAAGTGATGTCGTCGGGCACAACGTAGTCACGGCCTTGCAGCACTGCGGTCGCCTTGGCCACGGCTGTTAGCGCAAGCGAGCCGCGTGGGGAGACCCCGACTTGCAGGTGCTCGCTCTCACGGGTCGCGGTGGCGAGGGTCACGATATAGCCGACCAGCGTCGGGTCGATGGCGACCTGCTGGACCTCGCGCTGCAGCGCGATCAATTCGTCGGCAGTCATCACGGGCTTGATGTCTGCCAGCGCGGTGCGAGTCGGGTCGTGGGTGAGGATGCGTTCCTCGTCTTCGCGTTTGGGGTAGCCGAGGTTGATGCGCATCAGGAATCGGTCGAGCTGCGACTCGGGCAGGAAGTACGTTCCCTCGAATTCGTGCGGGTTCTGCGTGGCGATGACGAAGAACGGCTCGACCAGCTTGCGGGTCAGCCCATCGATCGAGACCTGCCCCTCGGCCATGGCTTCGAGCAGGGCGGACTGTGTCCGCGGGGTGGTTCGGTTGATCTCGTCGGCGAGGATGACGTTGGCGAAGATCGGGCCGGGCTTGAAGATGAACTCGCTCTTCTGCTGGTCCCAGACCGTGACGCCGAGCACGTCGGCGGGGAGCATGTCGGGGGTGAGTTGGACCCGTGCGAGCGTGACGTCCAGCGACCGCGCCAGCGCGGAGGCCAGCGTCGTCTTGCCCACGCCCGGGACGTCTTCGATGAGGACATGGCCGCGTGCGAGCAGGCACGCGATGAGCTTGTCGGTCGCCTGCTCGTTGCCGAGGAAGCAGGTCTGGATGTTGTCGCGGAGGCGTGCGAGGCGTTGCATAGCTTTGGCCAGACGGCGGGCGTGATCGGTCGGGGCCGAGTATACCAGTGCCCGGTCGCCGCGCCGGTGTGGTAACGCGTCGGGCGTCGCGGCCGTCCTGCTTATCGGGCAGCCCCCCCTACTGCCTGGGTCGGCGGCGTGTAATACAGGCGTCCGACCGCGTGCGAGACGATAGAATCTACAGAGACAACGTTGCGCGCCCCCGGCGTGCAACGCGGTGTACCAACAATCGGGCACCCGGAGCGTGCGGTGGACCTCGGATATCAACCCATCCTGGAACGGCTACACGGCTACTTCACCACCCAGCCGTGGCAGGTGCTCTTCGAGCTCGCGGTGATCTGGGTGGTCGTCTACCTGATCGTCCGCTTCCTCAAAGGCACACGCGGGGCACGCGTCGTCTGGGGCGTCGCGCTGATCATGATCGTCGGCACACTCGTGCTCCGGCTGTTTGGCGGCGGCGAAAACACGCTCGAACGGCTCAACTTCCTCTACTCCAACTTCCTGGCGTTTATCTCGCTCGTGCTGGTGATCGTCTTCCAGCCCGAACTCCGCCGCGCGCTGGTCCGCATCGGCGAGGCCGGGCTCTTCCGCCAGTCCGGCCTGCGCAAGGCCCGGGTCGTCGAGGAGATCGTCGCCTCCATCGACTACCTCGCCCGCAACAAGATCGGCGGGCTGATCGCGATCGAACGCCAGAGCGGGCTCAAGGGGATTGTCGAAGCCGGCACACACCTCGACTGCGAAGTCAACCGCCAAATCCTCAACACGATCTTCTGGCCCGGGTCGGCGCTGCACGATATGGGCGTTGTCATTCGAGGCGATCGGCTGGTCGCTGCGGGTGTGCAATTCCCTCTGGCCGAGGGCGACGACGTCCTGCAGGAACTCGGCTCGCGCCACCGCTCGGCCATCGGGCTGAGCCAGGACGCCGACGCCCTGGTCATCGTGGTCAGCGAAGAGACCGGCACGATCAGCATCGCCGAACGCGGCGAGCTGGACCGCGGGCTCACCCCCAGCGACCTGCGCAAACGCCTGGCCAAAGGCATGACGCAGGTCGAGCTCGAAGTCCGCGAAGACCCCGACAGCTCGACGCAGGACGAAGGCGCTGCCACCGCCCCCACAAAACAAGCCGACGACGGCCCCAACGAGAACCTCCAAGGCAAGGCCGGCTAAGCCGAGGAAGACGACGCCATGAAGAAGCTACTCAGCCACGCATGGACCGTGATCATGGTCACCGCGATCTCGCTGCTCGTCTGGCTCTATGCGGAAGACGCGAACGTCAAGACCTACAACAACGAACGCGTCCTGCTCAAGTTCATCCCGACGGGCGAGGGCGAGATGCTCATCGACCCCAAAGCCGCCGACATCCTCGTCAGCTTGAGCGGGTCCAACGGGCAGTTCCAGCAATTCCTCCGAGAGATCGGCGACCAGCGCATCGTCGAGGTCTCCGTCCCCCTGAGCCCGGGTCTCTCCAGCGAAAACCGCTCCATCGACCTGCGCAGCGAACTCGAAAAATCCCAGGCCCTCGAAGACCTCGGGCTCAACCTCACCGCGATCGACGAGGAAACCATCGAGGTCAATATCCAGAACGTGGCAACACACCCCTTCCCCGTCCAGGTCAACACCGAGGGGCTCAAGCTCGCCCGCGAGGCCGAGTGCACGGTTGATGAAGTCGTCGCTCATCTGCCGGCCTCGCTGCTGACCCCCGAACTGCTGCAGCAACCGGCGATCGTCAACCTCGCCGACCAGGACCTCACCGGCATCGAGCCCGGCACCGAAACCCGCCTGACGCTCCCGATCACCCTCCCCTTCGACCTCGCCGACCTGCCCGAGGGCTTCGAGCACCGCCCCTCGGCGACCCACGCCGCTGTCAGCTTCCGGCTTGTCGTCGAGACCGAGTCCCACAACATCGACCGGCTGATCGTCAAGCTCACCGCACCGGCGATCGTCGGCGACCGCTACGTCATCCGCATCGCCGAGGAAGACCAGGTCCTCAGCGACATCGAGGTCCAGGGGCCGCCCGCACAGATCGCCCGGCTCAAAGAAAACGGCGGCTCGGGCCTCGTGCTTGCCACCGTCGATCTCACCATCACCGAGGCTGACGAGGCCGCAGCAGGCAGCGGCGTCATCACCAAGCCCGTCCTCGTCTTCATCAACCTGCCCGGCGTCCGGCTCGTCTCCGAGCCCCCACGCATCCCCATCGAAGTCCGCCTCCGCGAAGCCATCGACGTGAACCCGTAGCCACCGCGGGCCCGCTGATCAGACGCGCCAGTGCCGCCGCCGCAAAGAGCCGCTACGATGCCCCGTTCAGGAGCATCGCCGTGACAACCGCCGCCCAAGAACCCGCGACCCCCCGCGACCCCGCCGACGCATACGACGCCCTGGCCGACCGTGCCGCCGCCGCCTCCCGTGCCTTGGCTGCATGCTCAAGCGCCGACCGCACCCGCGGGCTGCTCGCCATCGCCGACGCCCTGCGGGATCGCACCTCCGACATCCAACAAGCCAACGCCAAAGACCTCGCGGCAGGCAAGGCCGCAGGCCTCAGCGCCGCGATGCTCGACCGGCTCACGCTCGATGCCGACGCCGTCGAAGCCGTCGCCCGTGCCGTCGTCGACATCGCCGGACAGCCCGACCCACTGGGACAAATTGTCGAAGGACGGGTCCTTGACAACGGCATCGCCCTTGAGAAACGCCGGGTCCCCATCGGTGTCGTCCTGATGATCTACGAGTCGCGGCCCAATGTCACCAGCGACGCCGCTGCGCTGTGCCTGCGTTCGGGCAACGCCGTCATCCTCCGCGGCGGCAAGGAAGCGATCCACTCCAACCGCGCGATCGCCGACGCCATCGCCCAAGGCCTAGCGCACGCCGGGCTCGACCCGCACACCGTCCAACTCGTCCAAACGACGGACCGCGCGGCGGTCGGCGCGTTGCTTCAGATGGAAGGCAAGATAGACGTGTGCATCCCGCGCGGCGGGCCGGGCCTGATCAAGGCCGTCACCGAGCAGGCCCGCATCCCCGTCCTCAAGCACGACGCGGGCAACTGCCATATCTACATCGATGCGCGCTGCGACCCACAGATGGCCGTCGACATCGTGCTTAACGCTAAGACCCAGCGGCCCGGCGTGTGCAACGCCGTCGAAACCCTGCTTGTACATGCCGACGCCGCGGCCAACGGCACGCTCCAGCGTGTGTGCGAAGCCCTCGCCCAAGCCGGTGTCGAGGTCCGCGGCGACGCACGCACTCAGGCCGAGTTCCCCGACGCAAAGACCGCAACAGACGCCGACTGGGCCACCGAGTTTCTTGACCTGACCCTCGCCGTCCGCGTCGTCGACTCGCTTGAGCAGGCTGCTCAGCACATCAACTACTTTGGCAGTAAGCACACCGAGGCGATCCTCACCGACGACTACGCCGCCGCCGAACGCTTCACGAAGCTGATCGATACCGCCAACGTCTTCGTCAACTGCTCCACCCGCTTCGCCGACGGTGGACAGTACGGCCTAGGCGCCGAGATCGGCATCTCCACCAACAAACTCCACGCCCGTGGCCCCGTCGGCGCACAAGACCTCACCACCACCCAGTGGGTCGCCCGCGGCAACGGACAGATGCGGAAGTGATTCCGGATATTCGATTTCGGATTTCGGAGTGTGACTAATGACGAAGGATGAGATGAAGCGTCGCACCAAGTGCTTCTCACTGCGAGTGCTGAAACTGTGTCGCGCATTACCCCAGACAGTCGAAGCACAAGCCATCCGCAGACAACTCGTCCGGTCAGGCACATCAGTCGGCGCAAACTACCGGGCGGCACTCCGCGCTCGATCACCAGCAGAATTCCGCGCCAAACTCGGTATTGTTGAAGAGGAAGCCGACGAAACGATGTTCTGGCTGGAGATTATCATTGACGATCAGATGCTCAAGCCGGAACGGGTCACTGCTCTGCTAGACGAAGCCAACGAGATCATTGCGATCACCGTAACTACCATCAAGAACTCACGAAAACCATAGCCCATCGACAGATGCACGGACCAAAATCCGAAATCCGAAATCCGAAATCAAGGATCCAACTCGTAGTCTTCGACCTCGGCGGCGTTTTGATCCGGCTTGCGTCAAGCTGGCGCGATGCGTTTGAGCATGCAGGCGTGGCATACCCCGCCGCAATGGATGAAGAGCCCACACGCACCCGTCTGCGAGAACTCGTCCACTTGGAAGAGCCGGGCAAACTCGGCGTGTACGGTTTTTTTGAGCAGGCCGGGCCACTGGTAGGCATCACGCCTGAGCAACTCGTGCAGGTGTCGGACGCCTACCTCCGCGGCGCGTTCCCTGGCGTCGAGACGCTGCTGGACGACCTCGCGGCCGCGCCCGTACAAACCGCCTGCCTCTCCAACACCAATCACAACCACTGGAAAGACCTCGCCAACCCCGACCACCCCAACGGCCTCCCGCTCCAACTGCTCGACTACCGCTTCGCCAGCCAACTCATCGGACACCGCAAGCCCGACGCCGGCATCTACCAGCACCTCGAAGAAAACACCGGCATCGAGCCCAACAACATCCTCTTCTTCGATGATCGACAAGACAACATCCAGGCCGCAGCACTTCGTGGATGGAACACCCACCGGGTCGAACACCCCACCGACACCGTGCCCGAGATACGGTCCGTCCTCCAGCAGTACAACGTCCCGCTCGCGACCTGACCCACCTGTCCCCCAAGGCCAAGCGACTTAAGTCGCTTGGCCCAACCCACCAAACACATTCCAGTGCCAACCGACACCCCCGCCAACGACGCCCCACTCCCAAGCGACCGCCCCGGCGGCGTCAACGGCATGTGGTTTGTCGCCATCACCCTCTCCCTCTTCATCGTCGTCCCCGCCATCGTCATCGGCGTCCTGCAACTCGTCCCCAAACCTGCGCCGCCCGAGCCCCTGAGCTACGCCGACCGCGCGGCCTGGCCCGCGCAGGAGCTACGATCCCGCCCGCTCGAGTACGACATGTTCGTCGCCGCCGAGACCGGCAAGAAGTATCGCAAGGCCAACTTCCCACTCAGTGACTCCGACGAGGCCATGCTCCATCAGGCCGTCTGGCTCGCGCAACAAGACGACTTCTTTACGAACGAAAACTACTACGACAGCCTGCTCGAATGGGCCGAACACTACGACACGCAGTTCTATCCCCCCTACCTCGTCGCCGAGTGGTTGCGCGTCAACGACCGCGCCGATGAAGCCGAGCCCTGGCGTATCCTCGCCTTCGAGCGTGCCACCGGCGCGATCGTTCAGCACATTCAATACGAAGACGGCACACCCGCCGCCGAACACTCGATCCCAGGGGTCGCCATTGCCTACGACCGCGTCATCGACGGCGAGCTCGACACCACCCTCCGCCTCATCTACCCCGCCCCCACCACCGACGACCAGGGCGACCTCTACCTCCCGACGTTCCAGTCGGTCTACCGCCTCACCGACCCCGCCACCCCCCTGGGCGCACAGACCGCCAGCTATCCGCGATACCTGACGCTCCTGCCCCAAACCGCCACCCGCCAGACCCCCAACTGGTTCAGCGCTCCGAGCCGGGTCGGCCGACTGCCCGACGCGGTCGTCGACAGTGAGTAGCCCCGCCAAGGGGTATCATGTCGCATTCTCTACACGATCCACCCCGCCACGGAGGGCGTCCCATGACCGCCGCCGACTCGACCCAACTTGACACCGCCCCCGCCGCCCGCGTCCACCGCTTCGAGGTCCGTACGCACGAAGGCCAGCCCGACCCGATCGCCGACCGCGCGATCGCCCAGGCCGACGACAAGCTGCCGGGCGTCACAGGCCTCACCGCCGCCAAGGTCTTCCTGATCGAGGCCCCGCTGACCGACGCCGAAGCGCAGCAGGTCGCCGATGAACTCCTCGCCGACCCCGTCAACCAGTCCGCGACGATCGGCAGCGCACCGGTCGAAGAAAACGCACGCCTGCTCGAGGTCCACTACCAGCCCGGCGTCATGGACCCCGTCGCCGAGTCCACCGCCGATGCCATCGCCGAGATGTTCCCCCACCTCGACCGCGAAACGATCTACGTCGCCACCGGCGAACGCTACAACATCAAACACCCCACCGCCGATGATACGGCGCTGACCACCTTCGCCAACGCTGCGCTCGCCAACGCCGTCATCCAGGACGTCACGCTCCAACCCCACCACCCCGACGCCTTCCCGCACGGCCACGCCTACGAGTTCAACCTCACCCACGTCGAAATCCGCGACCTCGACGACGACGCGCTGATGGTCCTTTCGCGCGAAGGCCACCTGTTCCTCTCGCTCGACGAGATGCAGGCCGTGCAGCAGTACTACCGCGACGCCGGCCGCGAGCCGACGGATGTCGAACTCGAAACCCTCGCCCAGACCTGGTCCGAGCACTGCGTGCACAAGACCCTCAAGGCCCGGATCCGCTGCGACGCATCAATCATCAATCATCAATCATCAATTGCCACAACTGACCGCCCGGGTCACACCCTCGAAGAGGACGGCAGCTGGACCATCCACAACCTCCTCAAGTCCACCGTCGCCGCCGCGACCTTCAAGCTCAAGGAAGACCCGACCATCGGCGACTGGCTCGTCTCCGTGTTTGATGACAACGCGGGCATCGTCAAGCTCGACGACACGCACGGCATCGCCATCAAGGTCGAGACCCACAACCACCCTTCGGCCATCGAGCCCTATGGCGGCG
>JBCCWH010000099.1:0-10528 GCA_039193915.1 Planctomycetota bacterium | reverse complement strand
CGCCGTCCTGGCCGGGCTTGCGGTGGAACTCGCAGAACTTGCAGGAGAGGACGCAGAGGTTGGAGTAGTTCAGGTGGCGGTTGACGTTGTAGTAGGCCGCGTCGCCGTGGCGCTGTTGGCGGACGTGGTGGGCTAGCTCGCCGAGCGTCCAGACGTCGCAAGTGGTGAGCAGGGCGAGCCCGTCGGCGGCGCTGAGGCGCTGCCCGGCGTAGACCTTGTCGGCGATGGCGTGGAGGGCGGGGTCGTGCATGGGTGTTAGATGGTAGGGCCGGTGAGGCAGAGCGTCTAGCATGCCAATTTGTTGACTACTCGATGAATACGATAGAATACGGCTGTCAGACAACACTAGATCTTGACCAGGGCGTGTATGGGGACGCGACCGTGAAGCTCAACGCCAAGACGAAGGGGTGCCGCGCCAGATAGGCACTCGCGAGTCGGACGAACGTCGGCCCTATACGGTTTTGGCGACCCCATTTTTTCTTCCATCATGCCCATCCTCGGCCACGGCATCGACCTCGTAGACACCGCGCGGATCGCGCGGCTGCTGTCGGACCACGACGACCGGTTCTTGAATCGCGTCTTCACGGCCGGGGAGCGGGCGTATTGTGATGACGGGGGGAAGAACCGTTTGCAGCGTTACGCCGCGCGGTTCGCGGCGAAGGAGGCGGTGCTGAAGGTGCTGGGCACGGGCTGGTCGGGGGGGATCGCGTGGACGGATGTGGAGGTGCTCAAGGAGCCGGGCGGTCGGCCGTGTGTGAGGCTGCACGGCGAGGCGGCGGCGATCGCGAAACGACTGGGCATCACCCGCTGGCACCTGTCGCTGAGCCACCTGCCGGACCACGCATTGGCCAGCGCGATCGGGGAGGGGTGCTAACGGCCCGGCTTCATCAGTCGGCGGTGCGTTACGGTGCGGCTGGGCTATGATGTTGGGTGTTCCGGATAGACGAGATTCACGATGGCACGTCGAACCGACATCCCGCCGTATGAGATTATGCGTCAGCGTGCGGCCGACAAGGCCGCGGCGTCGGGCGAATCGGTCTCTACCACGCCGAGCGAGCCCGTGACGCCGGTAGGGTCGGGGCCCTCGCCGTGGTGGGTGGGGGCGACGGTGCCGATCGTGCTGCGGATCCCGCGAGGGCTGGCGGCGTTGTCGATCCTCGGCCTGCTGCTGCTGGTGATGTTGGCGTACTGGGTCGGCGCGTCCCGGGGCAGGTCGGCGGCGCAGCAGGCGATCTCGGAGCGCAACCCGGACGCTTCGGCCCTGGCTGGGACCCGCGGGGTGGGGCACGTCTCGATCTCACGCGCTCAGGACGCTGGCCAGGGGGCGGGCGACGCCGCGGCGGGTGGTACGGAGGAGGCCGAGCAGCAGGTGGTCCAGACGACCTTCGATGAGCGGCGTGAGCGTGGGCTCAACTATTTCCGCCTCGTGAAGACCAGCCGGGAGGAGGGGGAGCAGATCGCGGTGTTTATGGCCCAGGCCCAGATTGACATCCAGCTTGTTCTGGTGGACAATGATCGGTCCTGCATCGTGTACGCTGTGGAACGCGGGTTCCGCGGCGACGAGCTCAGCTCCGACGCCCGTCGGCAGCACGAGAGCCACCTGCGGGCCCTGGGCAACCAGTGGAAACAGCTGGGCAGCGGGCACAGCAACTTTGGAACGATGATCCCCGAACGCTACTCGGGGCCCGGCTCGGGCTAACGCCGATCCGGATAACCTCAAGGAACGACACGATGAGTCTCGACAGCAGCCTGAAAACCGGAGGCGGCCTGGCCGGCCACCGCAACGTCCTCACCCGCGCCGAACGCGTCGCCAAGCTGACGCAGTTGGGCGAGTTCGATGCCGAGTCCGGCGATCCCATGGGCCTGCGCAAAGTCGGCAACCGCAAGATCGTCACCGGCAAGAAGAAAAAGAAGAAGACCGAGGCGGAAGAGTAGTTGTCAGGGCCTAGGGCCTAGGGCCTGGGTTTGGACATCAAGTGGACTTGTTGCAGCGTCGTCCTCCGCGGGCGACGCTGTTTTTGTGCTATCGTTTCGACCGATGAACCCGCCTGCTGAATACTCCCCGGCATGGCGGCAGTATCTGGTTGCCCGATCTCCCAGCCTAGGCCCTAGGCCCTAACCCCTAGCCACTAACATGCAAACCGACCACCTCATCACCGAACGTCTCCACGCGATCGACGCCTCAGGGATCCGAAAGGTTTTTGACCTGGCGGCGAAACTCGACGACCCGATCAATCTGTCGATCGGCCAGCCAGACTTCGATGTCCCCGACGCGATCAAGGATGCCGCGTGCGACGCGATCCGTGGCGGGTTCAACAGCTACACCCAGACGCAGGGGATCGCCGACCTCCGCGCGAAGATCTCAGCGCGGCTGGCCGGTGAGTTTCCCGACACACTGGGGGGGGCGGGGGAAAACGCATTGCCCGACGACACCGGGCTGCTGATCACGTCGGGCGTCTCGGGTGCGCTGATGCTCCTGCTCATGGCGACCGTCCAGCCCGGCGACGAGGTGCTGATCCCCGACCCGTACTTTGTGATGTACAAGCACCTCGTCAAACTCGCGGGCGGGACGCCGGTGTTTGTCGATACCTACCCGGACTTCCAGGTCAGCGCTGCTGCCATTGAGCCGTTGATCACCGAGCGGACGAAGCTGGTCTTGTTCAACACGCCGAGCAACCCGACGGGGGTGGTCGCGACGCCGCAGGCCTGCCGGGAGGTCGCCGAGCTGTGCGAGCGTAAGGGCGTGCTGCTGGTCAGTGATGAGATCTACGACGAGTTCTGCTACGAGAAGGTGGACGTCGGCCAGACCGAGCCCCGCCTGCCTTCACCGCTGCGCACGACGCGCAATGTCTTGATGCTGCGTGGCTACTCGAAGACCTACGCGATGACGGGCTGGCGGCTGGGCTACGCGGTGGGGCCGGCCGGGGTGATCGAGCAGATGACGAAACTCCAGCAGTACTCGTTCGTCTGCGCCCCGTCGATGGTGCAGCTCGCGGGTGTGTTGGCGATGGATGTGGATGTGTCGGACTACGTCGCCGCCTACTGCGCGAAGCGCGACCGTGTCGTCGAACGCCTGAGCCCGCACTACGAGTTGACCACGCCCGGCGGCGCGTTCTACGCCTTTCCGAAAGTGCCCGAGAAATTGGGGATCACCGCGTCGCAGTTCGTCGAGCGGTGCGTCGCCAAGAACCTGCTCGTCATCCCCGGCAGCGTGTTCAGCGAACGCGACACGCACTTCCGCCTGAGCTACGCGACGACCGACGACACGCTCGACCGCGGGCTGGATGTGCTGGTCGAGTTGGCGCAGTAAAAATGTTGGGCGCAAAAGTAGGGTGGGTTGCGCTCGCTTTGCTCGCTTCACCCACCCTACGGCAGAGCTACGGCAATACCGTCGTCGTCGCCGCAGGCAGGTAGACGATCTCCCCGCTGTCGCGCCGGACGATGAGGCCGAGTTCAGGGTCGAGGTCGATGACTGTTCCCGTGATGTCTTCGCCCGCGCTATGGAAGCGTGCTTCGTACCCCAGCGTGCTGCGGCAGCGCCACTCATCCAGCAGCAGTTTGTCGTGCGGGCTCGACAGGCAGCGGTGACAACGAGCGATCAACTCCGCCGCGACGGCAAGCCGGTCGGTGGGGCGGCTGAGCATGGCGAGCGAAGTGATGTGCCCGGCGAGTTCTTCCGGCAGCCCCGCGAGGTCGGGTTCGGCGAGCGATACGTTAAGCCCGATGCCGATGATCGCGGCGTCGTCCCCGCGCTCGATCAGAATCCCCGCGAGCTTTCGGCCATCGACGAGGATGTCGTTGGGCCACTTGATCCGTACCTCGTGGTCGGTGTCTTTCAGGAATCGCTGGGCGGTCTCCGCGGCCGCGACCGCGACTCGGTACGCGAGCGTATCCAGCGATCTGTCCGCGTTCAGGCAAGGCCAACGCATGCTCATCAACACCGCCGAGCCCTGCGGCGCGACCCACGCCCGGCCAAGCCGGCCGCGGCCTGCGGTTTGTTCGTCGGCAAGCGCGACGAACCAGCCCCCCCGGTATTGACGGGCGATGTCTTGTGTGCTCGCGGTTTGCTGGTAGACGCGGACGGTGGGGGGAGACTCGATCGTATGACCGGCATACGTCGACGGCGAAGACAATGCGTCTACCCATTTCGCCAGCGGCGTGTCGATCGGGATGCGTTGATTCATGCGCAGCCCCCGTTGGCGGAGCAGCGCCGAGAGTGCCTCACAACTGGCCTGTTGGCAGGCCCGCTGTGTGCCTGTGCGAGAGCCGCCTTCGAGTTGACGCACACAGCAACTCCACAGGCGGGGCAGTTGTGTGGCACCCATGTGCGCGACTCACTTGTTGTGGTCACGAAGCAAATCACCGGATATCCAGCCCCAGGTCCAGTGACGGCGCGGAGTGCGTCAGCGCCCCGACCGAGATACGGTCAACGCCGGTGTGGGCGATGGCTTTCACCGTGTCGAGGTTGACCCCGCCGCTGGCTTCGAGTTCGATGTTCGGAGCGGCCGCGTCGCGCATCGCCACCGCGTCGCGGAGCCGTTCGGACGGCATGTTGTCCAGCAGCACGATATCGACCGGGGCGGTCAGCACCGCTTCGAGTTGCCGGAGGTTGTCCACCTCGGCCATCACGAACTGGAGGTCGGGGTTGAGTTGCAGCGCCTGGGCGCGGGCCTCCGTCAGCCGGGCGGTAAGGGCGTCGGGGGCAAGCCCGGCGATGTGGTTGTCTTTCACAAGCACCGCGTCATGAAGCCCCATGCGGTGCGTCCCGCCGCCGCCGCAGGCGACCGCGTACTTCTGCAGGCCGCGCAGGCCCGGGAGGGTCTTGCGTGTATCGTAGATGCGGGCTTGGGTGCCTTCGCACAGCGCGACGTACTTCGCCGTCAGCGAGGCGATGCCCGAGAGGTGGGTGAGCAGGTTGAGCGCAATGCGTTCGATCGCGAGGACGTCGCGCACTGGACCACTCAGGGCCGCGACCGCTTGCCCGGGTATGGCGGGGTCGCCATCGGTGGCCGAGCCTTCGAGCTCGACTGCGTTGCTGTATACCGAGCAGACGGTGGCGAGTGTCGCGAGTCCTGCGACGACGCCCGCTTCACGTGGGACGATATGGGCGGTGGTCTGCGCATCTTCAGGGATGAAGCAGGCCGAGGTGACGTCGAGCCCGCTTGGCCCGAGGTCTTCGAGCCGGGCGATGCGGATGAGCGTTGTCAGGGCGTCGGTCGTGAAGTAGTCGGCGAGTTCCGGCATGGGAGAAGTGTAGCAAGGCGGCTGCACGCAGACATCGGCCCAGTCCGCATAGGGATGCGAGGCAGGTTGAGCGATTGCATGCGTGTACTGCAGGCCTCGCATTCACGCGCGGGGGTTGGGGCAGGGCTGGTTCTTCACCACCGACACACGGTAGTGCCGTACCCCGACCGCCACGAACCGTAAGCGGTCGCCCGGTTGTGCCTGGGCGGCGTCGTACACCGGCGCCCAGCCGCGCCAGCGCAGCATGCGCCCGCGCGCCAGTTCCGTGACAATACGCTCGCCGTCCGGCAGGTCCAGCGTCACCGATAAGGCGGGCGGCTTGGCTTGGCCTGCGCCAGGTGACACCTCGGGCAGCGCCGCATACCGGTTGCGGATCGCCCCGGCCGTGAGCACCGTGTCGCGCACCGGGTCGAGCGACTCGTCCAGCACGTACCACGCCTTCATGTAGGCGACCTTGTACCTCGGCCCCACGTCGATCGGCTCGACCCCGGTAAGCCGGATCAGCGTCGCGAACCGGCTGTCACGCTTCATCTGCCAGTAGGCATCGTCGCCGCCGATAGCGTGGCGGTAGCGCTTCTCGATCTTGCTCATCACGTCGGGCGTCAGTCCGTCCCACGACAGCACCTCACCCGCGATCGCCACCGCCATAAACGGGCCGCCCGACGCCTTGAGGTATAGCCGCTCGCCCGGTTCGACCCGCCCGTGTGGCGGCTGGTTCGTCTTCGTCAAACGCGACTCGACCGTCTTCGTCCCCGTGAGGATGTCCCGGATGTAGTTCGGCTTGAGGATCGCGACGTGGAGCATGGGATGTGTGATGTCCGATCTTCGATGTGCGATGTTGGTCGCATCAACCCGACCGCAGAGTCATTGTCGCTAGCAGCGACACTTTACCACGCAAGACTAGATCGCATTTGTTTGTAGCGATAGCACTACATGCCCCGACAACATGCTCGAACATCGAACATCTGGCCTCACGTCAGGTACGTCGACCCCGCCAGCCCCTTTTCGTAGAAGCGTCGGAGGGTGCGCGCCTCGTCGAGCGTGAGTCGCTGGTCGCGCAACGCCTTCTCGACCGCGCGGGTGAACGACCGCCGGAGCTCGTCGGGCTGGTACTGCACGTAAGTCAGGACCTCGCGGACCATGTCACCTTCGACGACTTCTTCGATCTCGACTTTGCCGGTTGGCCCCAGCCGGACATGTACGGCGTTGGTGTCGCCGAAGAGGTTGTGCAGGTCGCCGAGGGTTTCCTGGTACGCGCCGACGAGGAAGGCGGCGAGGTAGTAGTCCGCGCCGGTGTAGGGGTGCAGCGGCAGTGTGTGTTGGGCCTCGCCGTCGCCGATGAACTTGTCGATCTTGCCGTCCGAGTCGCAGGTGATGTCGGCGAGGATGCCGCGGCAGGTGGGCCTTTCGCCCAGCCGATGGATCGGCATGACGGGGAAGCACTGGTCGATCGCCCAGTGGTCGGGCAGGGACTGGAAGATCGAGCAGTTGCAGAAGTAGATGTCGGAGAGCATGGTCTCGAGGTTGTCGAACTCCTCGGGCGGGTTTTCGATATCACGGACGTGGCGAAGCACCCGCGAGCCGATGGAGAAGAACAGCCGCTCGGCCAGCCCGCGGTGCTCGATCGAGCAGTAGCCCAGGTTGAACAGGCTCAGCGTCTGATCGCGGGCGAGCTGGGCGTCGTGGTAGCACTCTGCGTAGTTGGCGTCGTTGAGCGCGGTGTACGACTCGGCCAGGGTCCGCACGGGCTCGGGCATCGCCTCGAGCGCCAAATCGGAAAACGACTCGGGCAGATCGAAGCGGTCGAAGCCCGACCAGCCCAGGACGTTGAAGATCAGCACGCTGTGGTGTGCGGACATCGCCCGCCCCGACTCGCTGATGATCGTCGGGTGGGGGGTCTTTGTCGCATCGCACACCGTCTGCATGTGGTAGATGATGTCGTTGGCGTATTCCTGCAGCGTGTAGTTGATGCTGCCGTCCTGTGCGGTGTTCGAGCCGTCGTAGTCCACGCCCAGCCCACCGCCGACATCGACGAACTTCGCCTGCGCACCGAGCCGGTACAGTTCGCAGTACACCCGCGAGAGCTCGGTGACGACGGACTTGACCTTGCGGATGTCGTTGAGCTGGCTGCCGACGTGGCAATGCAGCAGCGTCAGGCAGTCGAGCATGTCCGCCTCGCGCAGGCGCTCGACCATGTCGAGGACCTCGCTGACGAACAGGCCGAACTTCGAGCGTTCCCCGGCCGAGTGCTCCCACCGACCGGTGCCCCGGCTGGCAAGCTTGACGCGCACGCCGATCTGCGGGCGCACGCCGTGCTTCTTGGCCTCCTCGATGATGATGTTGAGTTCGGAAAACTTCTCGACGACGGGGATGATGTTACGGCCCAGCTTCGTCGCGAGGATCACCGCCTCAATAAACTGCCGGTCCTTGAACCCGTTGCAGATGATCGGCGTGTCGGGGTCGTCGACCATCGCCATCACCGCGAGCAGCTCGGGTTTGGACCCGGCCTCAAGCCCGAAGCCGTGCGAGCGGCCCAGCTCCACCATGCTCTCGACGACATGCCGCTGCTGGTTGACCTTGATCGGGTACACCGCGTGGTAGCCGGCCTGGTAATCGTGGTCGGCGATGGCGGTGGCAAACGCGTCGGCGATCTCGTGGAGCCGCTGCTCGAGCAGGTCGGTAAAGCGGATCAGCACCGGGGCGTGCACGTCACGCTTGGCAAGCTCATCGGTCAGCTTCTTGAGGTCCACGCCCGGGCCCACGGTCTTGCGGGGCGTGACCACGAGGTGGCCCTTTTGATTGATCGCGAACATCCCCCGGCCCCAGAGCGGCAGGCGGTATAGTTCTGCGCTGTCATCGCAGGTCCAGTCGGCTGGCGGGCGATTGGTGTCTTTGGCCTGGCTCGAAGGCGGTGGGGGGCTGGGCAATACAATCTCCTGTGCAGCGCCGGATTTTATCGAAGTCGCGTGTGGAGTTCGAATGGATGCGCATAAAAAACACCCGCCCAAGCAGGGCGGGTGTTCATCGTTGGAGAGAGAGGCTTCAGGGCTTGGCCCTGGTCTTAGCCGCGACGCCGACGGGCGAGGAGCAGGCCACCCAGGCTGAGGAGAGCGAGCGAGCCGGGCTCAGGGATTTCGACGTCAATCGAGAGGTCCTTCTTGGCGACGAGTGCGGCGGTTCCATCTTCGCTGACAGCGATGAGGGTGTTGTCGAGAGCGATCTCGAGTTTGGTTGCGCCGTTGACGAAATCGACACCGGCTTGAGCGAGTGCGGCGTCGACGTCGTAGGAGAGGCCGAGGCTCCAGAGCGAGCCGATGGTGGGGCCGTTGTCGGCCAGGTTGGCGCTGCTGGAGACCGAGGCACCGCTCAAGGCGACCGGGGTGATGGCGACGCCATCGACTTCGGTCACAACCACGCTCGCAAGCGTCAGGCCGTAGCCGACCTGGGTGGCGGAGGTGCCGGAACCGAAGAGCGTGTAGTCGCCGCTTTCGGAGATTTCGATAACTTCCAGGGTCGCACCGCCGGTGGCCATCAGCGTGAAGTTGAGTTGGCCGTCGGTCAGGTCGGTGACGCCGTCTGTGCTGGCGGCGCTGAAGCCTGCGGGGTCAAAGTCGAGCTGGTCGCCAGCGATCGATGGTGCGCCAAAGAGCGGAGCCGTGTCGCCGGGGGAGTTCGCGGTTTCGGTGACATCAAGGTACATGACCGTTGAGCCCGAAAAATCGCCGTAGTTGATCGACGTGGCGTTGGCTTGGACCCCGACGGCAAGAGCGCTTGCGGCTACGAGTGCCTGGGCAGTTCTAAGAGCGATTGGGGCCTGATCCAAGATGTGCATCTCTTTTCTCCAAGTCGATGAGTGAGTCGTTTTAGTCGGATTCTTACGAACAGAAAATCCGTTTCCTGTTACTGGAGGAATTCTCGCGAATCCCAGCACCTAGGATGTTATCCGATCCGAGTCAGATTGCAAGCATGCGTTTTGGGTTTTCTCTTAATCGGGTTCGGCATGTCACCTGAATGCCCAAAGGTACGCTAAGCTGCTGTTTGAAAGATATTTACGGCGCAATTCGTCTCGCATGACATGCTCACGCTTGGGAAGATAGCTGCTCGACGCTGTTTCTGGCCTGCTGGGCCCGATCCATCTGCTCGCCGGTGGGGCTGGTCCCGGTCTGCATCATCGCCACAAAGCAGTCGAACAGGTACCGGGCGTCGTGTGGGCCCGGGCTCGCCTCGGGGTGGTACTGCACCGCGAAGACCGGCAGGTCGCCGTGACGGAAGCCTTCAAGGGTCTGGTCGTTCAGGTTGATGTGGGTTGGCTCGCCCCCGGCCTTCTCCAGCGACTTTGTCTCGACTGCGAAGCCGTGGTTCTGGCTGGTGATCTCGACCTTGCCCGTGCCCAGGTTCTGGACCGGCTGGTTGCCGCCGCGGTGGCCGAACTTGAGCTTGTAGGTTTCCGCGCCCAGCGCGAGGGACAAGAGCTGGTGCCCGAGGCAGATGCCGAACGTCGGCTGCTCGCCCATGACTTGCTTGAGCGTCGCGATCGTCTCGGTGACCGCGGCCGGGTCGCCTGGGCCGTTGGAGACAAAAAGCCCGTCGGGCTTGTGCTCACGGATCTGCTCGGGCGAGGCGTCCCACGGCAGCACCGTCACGTCGCATCCCGAGTCCACCAGATTTCGCAAGATATTCAGCTTCGCCCCGCAGTCGATCGCGACGACCTTGTACCGCTGGCTCGGGGTGGGGATCGCGCCCTGCAAAGGCGACCATTCCCCCAAGTCCTCGTCCCAAGCGATCGGCTCGGCCCGGCTGACGGTCTTGGCGAGGTTGCGCCCGACGAGCCCGACAGAGTCGCTCGCCATCTGCACGAGTTCTTCGTCACTCTTGCTTGGGTCGGTGCAGAGGACGCCGTCCATCGCGCCCTCGACACGGAGCTTGCGCGTCAGCGCCCGGGTGTCGATCCCGGCGATGCCGGTGAGCCCCTGGGCTTCGAGCCACTGTTCGAGCTTGGCCGTGCTGCGGTAGTTGCTTTCGAGGTTGGCGAGCTCACGGACGACGAAGCCCGAGCAGTGGGCCTTGGTCGATTCGAGGTCGCCGTCGCTCGTGCCGTAGTTCCCTTGGAGCGGGGTGGTCATGGTAACGATCTGCCCGGCGTAGGAGGGGTCGGTGAGGATCTCCTGGTAGCCGGCCATAGAGGTGTTGAAGCAGACCTCGCCCTCGACGCAGCGCGGGGCGGTCACGCCGAAGGCGCTGCCGGTAAAGACGCTGCCGTCGGCGAGGGCGAGCCGGCAGATGG
>JBCCWH010000098.1:0-11156 GCA_039193915.1 Planctomycetota bacterium | reverse complement strand
CGACCGCCTGATCGTCAAGGAGGTCCCCTACCAGGTCTCCAAGAACGACGGCATCATCCAGAAGATCGTCGCGATGCGCAAAGCCGACAAGCTGACCGACATCAGCGATATCGTTGACGAATCGTCGGGCCGGGGCGGCATGCGTGTCGTGATCCAGCTCAAGAAGGGCGCAGACCCGCACGTCGTCGAGAACCAGCTCTACCGGATGACCCCGCTGCAGTCGACGTTCAGCATCATCAACATCGCGCTGGTGCGGGGCGAGCCGCGGACCCTCGGGCTCAAGCAGTTGATGGAGCTTTATGTCGAGCACCGCGTCGACGTGATCCGACGACGCACCGCCTTCCGCCTCAATCAGGCCCAGCAGGAGGCCCACCGGATCGAAGGCCTCATCTATGCGGTCTGCGATATCGAGGAGGTCATCAAGCTGATCCGCAGCAGCCGGACGCGCGACGAGGCGATCGAAAAGCTGATGCAGCGCGGCTTCCGCATCCCGCCGGACCACCCCCAGGCTCCGCAGATCCCCGACCGCTTCCTCGCGCAGTCTGCGGAAAACGCGATCCACCTCTCGCGGACCCAGGCCGAGGCGATCGGCCGCCTGCAGCTCATCCAGCTCGTCGGCCTCGAAATCGAAACGCTCGTCGCGAACTACGCGAAACTGCTTGCCCAGATCGAAGAGTACGAAGCCATCCTCGGCAGCGAGCAGCGCGTGCTCGACATCATCACCGAAGACCTCGCCGAGCTGAAACGCAAGTACGCCGACGACCGCCGGACCGTGATCGAAGAAGGCGAGGCCGGCGACCTCGATATCGCGGACCTCACGCCCGTCGAGCAGGTCGTCGTCACGATCTCGCACCAGGGCTACGTCAAGCGCCTGCCCACCGAGCAGTACAAGGTGCAGGGCCGAGGCGGGCGCGGCGTCATCGGCGCAAAGAGTAACGACGACGACTTCGTCGAAGAGCTTTTCGTCGCCTCGACACACGACGACCTGCTGTGCTTTACGGACACCGGCCGCGTCTTCAAGCTCCGGGTGTTCCAGATCCCCGAGGCGTCGCGCACGAGCAAGGGCCGGGCGATCGTGAACCTGCTGAACCTGCAGAAGGGCGAGCGGATCTGTGCGTTTATGCCGATCGCAGACTTCGAGAAGAGCGAGGACTACCTGCTCTTCTCGACCGCCAACGGCCTGGTCAAGCGCACCGCCCTTAAGGACTACCGCAACGTCAATAGCGCGGGCATCATCGCCCTCAACCTGCGTGATGGGGACTCGCTCGTCGGTGTGGCCTGCACCACCGGCGAAGACCACATCATCCTCGGCACACGCTCGGGCATGGCGATCCGCTTCGACGAGAACGACGCCCGCGTCATGGGCCGAAACGCTTCGGGCGTCAAGGGCATCGACCTCGCGGGGGAAGACCGTGTCGTTGGCATGGTTCGCGTGCCGGGCGGCAGCGAAGAGGCCGACCTCCTCACCGTCACCGAGGGCGGCTATGGCAAGCGCACCGCGACCGATGAGTACCTTGTCCACAGCGAGGACGGCAGCACCCGTCCACAGGGCCGAGGCGGCAAGGGCCGACGCGACATGAAAACCGCGAAGGGGCCTATCGTTGTTATTCGGCGGGTCCAGCCCAACGACGACCTGATGCTTATCACTATCAACGGGATGATTGTTCGGATCGCCGCGGGAACTGTCCGGCAGACCGGCCGCAACACCCAGGGCGTCCGGGTCATCAACCTGACGCAGGGTGATACGCTGGTCGGTGTTGCCCGGGTTGCAGAAGATGATGACGAGGCGAGCGACAAAAACACTCCGCCAGCCGACGGTTGATCGGTACGAAGGAACCACTATGCCTACGCAAGAATGGTCGGAACAGATCTGGTTGGTTCAGCTCACCGATGAGCCCGGTTTTTCGGACGAGCTGCGTCCGCTCATCGATCGGATGGTCGCGCTGGACGATCCGCCCGCGCTGGTCATCGATCTATCCGATGTGTCGCAGATCAACAGTTCGAACCTGTCGCAGCTGCTGCGCTTACGCAAGACAATGGCCGAGCGGGGCGCATCGCTTCGACTGGCGGGGCCGGCCGACGCGGTCTGGTCGGTCTTCATCATGACCGGGTTAGACAAGGTCTTTCAGTTCTCGCAGGACACCTCGATTGCGCTCACTGAGCTGCAGCTGTCGCAGTGACGACGCATTCGTGGGGCTTGGCTCGGGCCACTGCGTTGCATGACTAAAACAAAAAAACACCCCGCCAAGTCTGACGGGGTGTTTTTACTGCGTAGTTGCTTGGCTTAGTTGTAAGGCAGATTGCCGAGACCCGAACGGATCGCTTCGAGCTTTGCCGACTGCTCGGCGAGCAGTGTGGCGGCCTGGGAACCTTCGCCCGCCCGACCGCTCAGCCGACCGACCAACTCGGCGGCGGCGTCCTGCGCCGGTGCGGCGTCCTGCTTGATCGCGTCAAGCTGTGCCGAAAGGCTGGCGCTGAGGGCTTCGAGATCACCAGCAAGGTTCTGCCCCAGGACAATTTCGCCGTTGGCGAGGAGCGCGTCGATCGCGGATTTGTATCCGCTGGTCTCGATGGCGAACTGGTGGCTCAGCTGAAGCTGCACAAGGAGTGCGGTGAGCTGTTCCTGCTGCATAGCCTCTTGTGCCCCGCCGGTGGTCGCGATCCCGCCATAGAGGGCGGCGGCTTGTTCGGCCATGGCGATCCCCTCGGAGAGACGGGTGAAGACCAGGGTCTCCATCTGCTCGTTTACGTCACGGAAAGCCGTGTCGAGCGCGGTCGCGGCGGTGTTTTTGTCGTTCTGCGCGTCGCGTACGGCATCGCGGTTGTTGCGGATCTCCGCACGCACTTCGTCGATACTTGCCTGCAGATCAGCCACGACCTGGTTCACCATGTCGAGGTCGTGCTGATTGAGTTCTGCGCTTTGACTGTGGGCCGCCGCGAGCAGCGAGTTCGACTCGGCCTTGATCTCCGCTATCCGTGCCTCAAGCCAGGCATCGATCGACTGGACCAGGGTATTGAACTGCGGCTCACCCGACAGGGCGCGGGCCTCGGTCGCGAGCTCAAGCTGGAGCCGGTCGTAAGACTCGATGTCGCGGCCGGCCTCTTCCGCGGCGGCTTCGTGCTCGCGGACCTTTTCCAAAGCCTGATCGATCAGGCTCTGGATTGCTTGTGCGCGTTGTTCGAGTTGATCGACACCATCGATCTCGATGTTGTTGCCGGCGTTGCCGGTCTGGAGTGTGTCGATGATCGATTCGCGATCGCCTTGGCGCTTCGCGATGACGCCCAGCAAGAGGTCGACCTGATTGGCGTAGGGCTGCAAGGCGGTCGTGCCGGCCTTGGCCAAGTCGTAACTGTCCTCGGCGGCCTGGCCGAGGTAGTACGCGTGGGCTAAGTCGGTCTCGGCCAGCATCCGGGCGAGAACCGCTTTCTGCCCGGGCAGCGCGGCGGGGTCGTCGTAGGCCTGCTGGATCTCGGGCCGAAGGGCCAGCAGCTCGTCGAGCTTGACCGCCTGGATCGACATGTCGGCGGGAATTTCTGCGGCGTTGATGGTGTGCGTGACGGTGTAGGTGCGGGGGCCGGTCAGGCCGAAGCCCGTGGTGCGGGCGAGGGCGTACCGGTCGGTCAATCGCTCGATCTTGTCGGCGAGCTGGGCGTTGGAATTGTCGCCACAGCCGGTGAGGGACAGCGCGACCAGACCCACGGGTAGCATTGCAAGAATCTTCTTACGCACAGAGCGTTCCTTTCGTGTACCGGCCTGTTCGCGGCCGGGTGTTCTCAAGCCGGTAGCGTATCGTTTATTCGCCGTCTTCTTCGTCGTTGACAGTCGGTGTGAACTCAACGCCGTACTGTGAGTCCTGATTGACCGCCACCAGTGAGCTGACCCATGCGATCAGTTCTTCGCGGCGCGGGTCCTCATCTTCCATACCGCGGAAGCGTGCCCGCCAGCCATCGATGTTGGGTGCACGGAACTTCGCGTCTTCGCGGGGCAGTCCCCACTGCACGAGGATCGACTCCTCGGGGTGGTCGCGATCGATAAACGGGATGCCGTTGGCGGTCATCTGGGTAAGGATGTAGAAGTTGGTGTAGGCGATCGCGTCGGCGTTGCGGCCCGGGCCGAGCAGCGGGATCTGGCTGATCGGTCGGCCCTGGTAGCGGAGCTCGACACCGGGGCCTAGCGGCTTGTTCGCGAACGTGCGCATGAAGTACTGGCTGATGTAGCGGCTGTTGAGCCGCTGCCATGCACGCATCGTCTCGGGCTCTTCACGGACGCGTACCGAGCCATAGTACTCACGCGCCCGCATGCTGAAGAAGAGTTCGAGCTGCTGCCAGCCCTCCCAGCGGAGGAAGTCGCGGTGCCCGTCGCGTCCGGTGGGCATCCCATCACGGCCGGCGTAGGCGGGGTCGTCGAGGAATTCTTGCAGCACATCGCGATCGATCTGAACGCGCGGCTCGGTGTCCATATCGATCTCGTAGACCTGGATCAGGTTGATGTCCTCTTCCGAAAGCAGGGCAACTTCTTCTTCGTCCTCGTCATCACCTTGGCGGGCGACGGGGGCAAGGTCACTCACAGGCGCGGCGGCGAGCAGCATGCCCGAGCCCACCAGTAACAAGCCGGCGGCGGCAAGCATCGTGAGGTAGTTGACGGGTTGGTCGTTGGCACCGCGGCGTGTCTGAGGCATCATGCGCACTCCATGGGTTGTGGCCTATCGATCGCTCGCAACCCTTTGGCACAAGCGACCTTGGGGCGGTGGCATTATACGCGAAGCCTGAACCGCCCGAAAGCCCGGTCATGAGAAAGACGCTGGCAGGATTGCTCCGCTTACGCCCGCCCAGGCCCGGTTTACTCGGTCTCGCCGATCAACTCTTCGGCAACGGCAATCAGCCGCTCCAGACGCACCGGCTTGAGCAGGTAGCCGTCCACGCCCAGGGCCTCGGCGTAGACCTGGTGACGCTTGCCCTCGTTGGCGGTCACCATCACCACCTTCGGGCAGTTTTCGAATGTCTTGATCTTCTCAAGCACCAGGAAACCCGAACGCTTGGGCAGCATCATGTCCAGCAGCACGAGGTCCGGTGGGTCGGTCTCGATAATGCGGACCGCCGAGTTGCCGTCTCCGCAGACCTGGGTCAGGGCACCCTCGGCCTGGAGCGCGTGGTCGATCGCGGCCCGGATCTCGGGGTCGTCGTCCACAATCAGGATTTTCGCGCCGTTCAGACGCAGCTCTTCGGCTTGGTCGACCATGGGTTGCCCTTCTGTGTTTCGTCGAGGAATACAAGCGGGGAATCTGGCGGGAGCGGGCTAGGCCCGAAAGTACATTCTCACCCGATCCTCCGTCAGGGTCAAGCACAGCCAGTCAGCCGGACGACGGCCCAAACGACTGCTCCGCGAGTTGTACCGCCCTGGCCAATGCCGCGGACTTGTTCACCGTCTCTTCGTGCTCCAGGTCCGGGTCCGAGTCCGCGACTATGCCTGCCCCGGCCTGGATATCAACGGTCCAGCCTGCGATCCCCGCATCCGACGCATCGGGCGTCACGACCATCGTCCGCAGCGCGATTGCCATGTCCATGTTCCCCGCGAAGTCTGCGTAGCCCACCGCCCCGGCATAGGGGCCACGCTTCACCGGCTCAAGCTCATCAATAATCTGCATCGCACGGACTTTGGGTGCACCGCTCACCGTCCCCACCGGCAGGGTGTGGCGTAGCGCGTCCCAGCACGTCAGGCCGCTACGAAGCTCGCCCGTCACCGTCGAGCTCAGGTGCATCACGTGGCTATACCGCTCGACCTCCATCAACGCGGGCATCGCCACCGACCCGGCCCGCGCGACGCGGCCGATATCGTTACGCCCAAGGTCCACCAGCATCACGTGCTCGGCCAGGTCCTTGGGGTCGGCAAGCAGCTCCTGCTCTAACGATTCATCTTCTGCAGTCGTCGCGCCACGCCGACGCGTCCCCGCGAGTGGTCGGTTCACAACTTTCCCGTCCTTGACACGGCACAGAATCTCAGGGCTCGATGCAACCAGCATCCCGCCTTCGACCTGAAGATACACCATGTAAGGCGACGGATTAATCACACGCAATGCACGATAAACATCGAATGGGTCGGCCTGCGTCTGTACTCGGAAACGCTGGCTGGGGACAACCTGGAACACGTCCCCGGCCGCGATGTACTCCTTGGACTTCCGCACAGCATCCTGATAGCCGCCTTCGCCCATCGCGCTATCGGGCAGCGCAGGCGGCGGCGCGGTGAGGTCGACGTGTCCGGTTGAGAGTTCTTCACCCCGGCCCACATCATCGACCGCTGGGATCGTCAGCCGCTGCACCAGCCGATCGAGCTGCTGACAGCCCATCGCATACGCGGCGTCCAAATCATCATCCGCTTCAACGCGGACATGGGTGATCACAAGCACACACTTCTGGATGTGGTCAAACGCGACGACGTCGTTGTAGAGCTGCATGTGCAGGTCTGGCAGGTGACGATCGTCGGTTGGCGGATCGGAAAGCTTGCCGCCTTCGAGGTAACGGACCGTGTCGTAGCCCGCGAACCCGACCCACCCGCCCGTGAAGTCGGGCAGCCCTTCGACGGGCACGAACTGCCAGTCGGCGGTGATCCGATCCATCTCGCCCAGCGGGTCGTCGCTGTGGAAGGTTGTCGTCGCGTCTTGCGTTTCTGCGCGATGGTCGCGCAGCGTGACTTCGTGGCCTTTCGCTAGGACCTCAACGATAGGCTGGGCACCGACAAAGCTATAGCGTGCGGCGCGGTCGCCGCCCTCGACCGACTCGAGCAGGAAACTCGGGGCCATACGGTCGTCGGGCCGGACCAGCCGACGGTAGGCGAGCACGGGGGTCAGCGAGTCGCTAAACAGTCGGCGGTAGACAGGCACCAGCCGAAAACCGGCAGACGCGGGCGCTGCCGCAAGCCGCCTAAACGTCTGGATATCGGGGAAGCTGGGCATGGGTTTCGTCTAAGAAGTTGGAACTGATCGACCACATGCAACGAAGCGTCGGGCATGCCCACGTTTGCGAAACGCGCGACGCGAGAAAACAACGTGAGGCGGATCGTATTGGAGGCGGTATCTTATACAGCACCACCCTCCCACGCATCTTGGCCAACGCATGAACGTCGATACCTTCCTCCACCACCACGGCATCTCCGACAACCCCTTCACCGCGGAGGAGGCACGCCTCGACCCGGTGTTCGGCCGACTGTCCGGCGGGACCACCGACCACCCGGACTTCCCCAAGATCCTCGGCCAGATCGACCAGCCCGCCACAGCCGTCGTCTTCGGCGAAAAAGGCAGCGGCAAGACCGCCATACGCCTGATGCTCGGCCGCAAGATCACCGAGCACAACAAGGCTTCCGGTAAGCCCGTCCTCGTCGTCGCCTACGACGACCTCAACCCCGTCCTCGACAAGCTGCTCCAGCACAAGCGGCAGGACACCGACGCGATGCTCAAGGGCTTCCGGCTCGAAGACCATCAGGACGCCATTCTCGCCCGCGCGATGACGAAGATGGTCAGCGCGATCATCGGCGACACCTCCACGCAAAACGAACACGACGAGCCCGTGCCCCGACTCGACACCTCGGGCCGGGCGATGAAGTCGCTGAGCAAGCAGACGCGGATCGACCTCGCGGTGCTCGCCGCGCTCTACGACGAGCCACGCAGCGGCCCCGCCCTGCCGCGCTTCCGCAAGCTCAAACGCAAGCTCCGCATTGGCCAGCGCATCGCGCTGTGGTTCGTATCGACCCTGGCGATTGTCTTGACCGTCGCGGCCGGGGCGCTGTGGGGCGCGGAGACGATTATGGACGACCCGCCGGCCTGGATGGTCCCGGGCATCATCACCGGGGCCGGGCTCGCCCTGCTCTTCTGGGCCTACGCGGGTTGGCGATGGTTCTCTGTCTGGGGCAAGGCGTTCGCCGCACGCAAAGAAATGCCCGCCGTCACGCGCAGCCGCGCCGACCTCCGCGCCATGTTCGAGTTGCTCCGGCCAAGCCACCTGGGCGGCCAGCCCCTGCCGCGAAACACCAAGGGCGACGAGCTCAGCGATACCCGCTACCAACTCACCCGCCGATTCATCTCCGCGATCAAGGAGATGGGCTTTGCCGGCATGGTTGTCTTCATCGACCGCATGGACGAGCCCACCCTCGTCCACGGCGACATCGACCGTATGAAGCAGATCACCTGGCCCATGTTCGACAACAAGTTCCTCAAGCAGGACGGCCTCGGGCTCAAGCTGCTGCTTCCGCTCGAGCTGCGTTACGAATTGGCCCGCGAGTCTGCGACGTTCTTCCAGGAAGCGCGGCTCGACAAACAGAACATGGTCGACCGCCTGACCTGGTCGGGCGCGACGCTTTACGACCTCTGCAGCCAGCGCCTGCAGGCCTGTGCCGACCAAGACCGCGAGCCCAAACCGACCCTCGCTTCGCTGTTCGAAGACTCGGTCACGCCGACGATGCTGATCGACGCACTTGACCAGATGCACCAGCCACGCGACGCGTTCAAGTTCCTGTATGCCGTGATCCAAGAGCACTGCAAGCTCGTGCCCGAGGACCAGGGCGACTATGACATCGCTCGGCTAACGCTGGAGACCGTGCGCCGTGACCAGGCACAGCGCGTGCAAGAGCTCTACCGTGGGCGAGCACCTGCGTAGGGAACGATGCGCCAGCAGATATTCAACGCATGGACTGGCTGCGTAGGCAGCCAGTCCGGTCTTTTAATCTGAGAAGGCTACGGGAAGTTACCCGACGATCTGGGTGAGCGCGTCCAGGAGCGTGTCGACCTCATCCTCGGTGGTAAAGGCACCGGGGCTGACGCGGACCGAACCGGTGGGGAAGGTGCCCAGGCGTTGGTGGGCGTAGGGGGCGCAGTGGAGCCCGGGTCGGATGGCGATGTCGAAGCTGTCGTCGAGGATGCTGCCGACGTCGGGGGCGTCGAAGCCGTCGATGTTGAAGGAAACGGTGCCGACGCGGGTGGTGGCGTCGGTGTTGCCGTAGAGCGTCATCATGTCGTGGTTCGCGACGAAGTCGATGACTTTCTGGACCAGGTGCTGCTCGTGTTTGAGGGTGTCGGCGATGTCGCGTTTGCTGAGGAAATCCATCGACGCGGAGAGCCCGGCGATGCCGACGGTGTTGGGCGTGCCGCCCTCGAGGTAGTAGGGGTAGAGCGCGGGCTGGACGGGCGTGGCCGAGTCCCCGCCGGTGCCGCCCTCGCGGAAGGGCGCGAGCCGGGAGGGTTGGCCCGCGATGTCTTCCGAGGCGGCGGGCACGCGTTCGCCGACGTAGAGCGCGCCCGTACCGGTCGGGCCGAGCAGGGACTTATGCCCGGGGAACGCGAGCAGGTCAACGTTCATTGCCTGTACGTCGATCGGCACAACGCCGATCGTCTGCGCCGCGTCGAGGCAGAAGAGTAGGTCATGCTCGCGCGCGACCTGCCCCACCGCCGCGGCATCCTGGATCGTGCCGGTGACGTTGCTGGCGTGGGTCATCACGACCAGCTTTGTATTCGGCGTGATCGCGCTACGGACGTCGTCGGGGCTGATGAAGCCGTCGTCGTCGCAGTCGATGCGTGTCAGCGTGATCCGTCCCGCGTCGCTCATCGCCTGCAGCGGCCGGCTGACCGAGTTGTGTTCGAGCACGGTGGTGATGACGTGAGGCGTCTCATCCCCCGCCGAGCACGACGTAACGACGCCCTTGATCGCGATGTTCAGGGCATCGGTGCCGTTGAGCGTGAAGACCATGCGCTCGTGCGTCGGGGCGTTGACAAGCCGGGCGAGCTGCAGACGCGCGCGGTCGATCATCTCCTCGGCCGCGACGGCCATGCGGTGGCCGGCCCGCCCGGGGTTGGCGGCGTCCTCGGCGAGGAACTTGCTCATCGCCTCAGCCATGCCGGGGGCCTTGGGGAAACTGGTCGCGGCGTTGTCGAGGTAGATCATGGGGATTGTTCATTAGGACAGGCATTCCTGCCTGTCATCGGCGAAGCCGAAAGTTTTTACAAAAATCAGCAGGCCTGCGGCCTGTGACAGGCAGGAATGCCTGTCCTACGGATACCGCTCAGGCGCCGACGTACTTCGCGTAGATCGACTTCGCGACGGCCGCCTTCTGGGTGCCTTTGATGATCGCGCGTCCATCCGTAAACAGCGTCAGCTCGTAGGGCTCGCCGTTGTCGGTGATGTCGGCACGGAGCATGAACTTGCTGCCGCTAACACTGCCGTGCTGCTCGAGGCGTTTGGTGATCTCGGCGAAGTCGAGCTTCTGGCCGTCGCCGAGTTTCTGGGTGATCTGCACGGCGTTGCGGCCGCAGAGCGTGGTCGTGCCGCTGGCGAACTTGCCGTCGAGGAACTCGAAGTCGCGGTGGTGGCAGCAGCGGCAGTCGCTGATGTTGTAGGCCTTGGCGACCTTGAACTGCCGGACGGTGTTGCCCCACAGGTCAAGATTCAGCATCGTCGGGCTCACCGCGTCGAGGTTGCCGGTGAGGATCTTGAGCGTCTCGAGCACCTCGAAGTTCGCGACGATCGAGACGGCCGGGCCGATGACGCCCGCGGTATCGCAGGTCGGGTTGAGCCCGGGGGGCGGGGCCTGCTCGAAGATGCAGCGGAGGCAGGGGGTGGCTTTGCCTGCTTGTTCCCAGGGGGTGTCGCCGAGGGAGCCGGACGCTGAAGCGTCCTCCGCCGGAGGGACGGTGTGCGGGAGGATCGGGTAGCTTGCGCCGACGGTGCCGACCGCTCCGCCGTAGACGTAGGGGATGCCGTGCTTCACCGCGCAGTCGTTGGCGAGGTAGCGGGTCTCGAAGTTGTCGACCCCGTCGACGATGATGTCGACCTTCTTCCCGGCGGGCGAGTCTGCCGCGTCGCCGCCGTCGGGCTTCACCCCGGCGAGCCACTCGATGTTCGTGTGGTTCACATCATCCACGACCGCCGAGACCTTGACCTGCGAGTTGATCTTCGCGATCTTCGCGCGGGCGGCCTCGGCCTTGGGGATGGCGTTCTTGACATCGTCTTCATCGAACAGCACCTGCCGCTGCAGGTTGGTCATCTCGATGAAGTCGCGGTCGACGATGATGAGGTGGCCGACGCCCGCGCGGGCGAGCATGTTGGCGATCACCGTGCCCAGCGCGCCGCAGCCGACGACCAGCGCGGTCGCGCCCAGCAGCTTGCGCTGGCCT
>JBCCWH010000097.1:0-11462 GCA_039193915.1 Planctomycetota bacterium | reverse complement strand
GGCTACGTCGGGTGTCGGCGTCAACGGTGGAGGCGATACACGACGCGATCGCCGAGGCTCTGCGATCCGTCGGCCCCGAGGAGTGCGAGAACTACTTCAAGGCGTGCGGGTATGGAGATTCTTGAGGAAAGTTGCTCTAACAACATCACGGCCGCAAGCGGGATGCCCACCGCCAGCGTGACAACTTTCCAGGTTTTCATGATTTCCTCTTTTCGCCCCTGCGGTTTGGAGGATGCTACCCCATCCCACACCCGCCACCACAGCACCCCGTCGGGTTGCCGCAGTTGAAGTCCTCGGCCGGTCGTGACTTCGAGATCACCATCCCCGCCCCCAGGAGTTTCTCGACGGGCGTGTCGGCGGGTGTGTCGCCGGGGTCGAGGTCGGCGCGTTCGCAGGCCTCGCCCCAGGTCGTGAGTTCGACCGACATGCCGTGCATCACTTCGAGGGTCTGGTGGTTGGTCGGGCAGTAGTATTCGTAGGTGGGCATCCCGGTATTTTACTCCGTCGCCACCACGCCCGGCGAGCCGGTGTCTTCGCCGTTGTAGTCGTCGGTTTGGGTGTTGGTCCTCGCCCCGTGTTGATTGGCCGAGGCCCGCAGCCAGGCGCTGCCCTCGTCGTTCGACTCGACGTCGAGCATGTCGGGCCTGAGCACGATGCTCGCGCCGTCGGGGCTGTCGGTGGGCCAGCCGTTCTCGTCGTCGTAATTGACTTCATCGATCGTCTCGCCCTCGGCGTTGCGGAGGGTGAGGATTTCGTTGGTGTCGCTTGGGCCGTTGGCGAGGTTGCTCAGCGGGTTGTCGCCGACCGCCCAGCCGGCGAGCGCGAAGACCTGGAAGCCCTTGGCGTCGTCGGTCTCCCATGCGGCGCGGAAGTCGTCGGCGGTCTGCGTGCCGGGGATGAGGACGATGGCTTCGCCCGGCGCGATCGTCGCGCTCTCGGGCAGTCCGGCGGTTTGGCCGTCTTCATCTTGCAGGTACCACCCGCCGATGGCAACGGCTTCATCGCCGGCATTGTAGATCTCCAGCCACTCGGTCTGGTTCGGCTCGGCGTCGGCACCGATCCCGCCCTCGGAACTGTCGGGGTTGTACATGATCTCGCTGATGACGACCTGGGCGGATGCGGCCGGTGCGGACGCCAACAGCAGGGCAGGCAGGGCATGGGTGAGCAGGCGGTGCATGGCGGTTTCCCTCGGGTGTGGTTGGGTGGATGTGTTGGGTCGGCCCTCAATGTAGTTGACATCTCTGTTGGAGTCACGAAGTTTTCCGCGTTCGGGTGACAGGATCTGACACCGGCCCCTGTAAAAGAAGCCCACGCTCATTGAGCGTGGGCTTGCGTTGGGTTTGTGTTGCACGGGCCCGCCTACATCTCCAACTGCGGACGGTCATCTTCCGGCCAATCGACGTGGAACTTCTTGCCGCGTGGCTGGTCGGTGCGTTCGTAGGTGTGGGCGCCGAAGTAGTCGCGCTGGGCCTGGAGGAGGTTGGCTGGGAGCGTCGCGGTGCGGTAGCCGTCGTAGTAGGCCAGCGCTGCGCCAAACGCGGGCACCGGGATGCCGTACTGCACGGCCAGCCCGATGACTTTCCGCCAGGCGGCCTGGCCTTTGTGGACCGCGTCCTTGAAGTAGTCATCCAGCAGGAGGTTGGTCAGCTTCGCGTCTTTCTCGTAGGCCTCGGTGATCTTCTGCAGGAAGCGGGCGCGGATGATGCAGCCGCCGCGGAAGATCTTGGCGATCTCGCCGAAGTTGAGGTCCCAGTTGTACTCGTTCTGCGCCTCGGCCATGAGCTGGAAGCCCTGGGCGTAGCTGACGATCTTTGAGCAATAGAGCGCTTGCTGGATCGCGTCGATCAGCTCGGCCTTATCGCCGACGTCCGTGGGGATCGCCGGGCCTTCGAGGGTCTTGCTCGCCGCGACGCGCTCGTCCTTGATCGCGCTCAGGCAGCGGGCGAACACCGCCTCGGCCATCGCGTTGGCGGGGATGCCCAGGTCCAGCGCGTTCTGGCTGGTCCATTTGCCTGTGCCCTTTTGGCCGGCCGTATCCAGCACCACATCGACGAACCAGTTGTCGTTGTTCGTGGGGTCGCGCTGCTGGAGGATGTCGGTGGTGATCTCCATGAGGAAGGAGTCGAGCTCGCCCTCGTTCCACTTGCCGAAGACTTCCGCCATCTCGCCGGGGTCCATCTTGAGCAGCGTCTTCATCAGGAAGTACGCCTCGCAGATGAGCTGCATGTCGATGTACTCGATGCCGTTGTGCACCATCTTGACGTAGTGGCCCGCGCCGTCGGCGCCGATGTAGGTCGTGCAGGGCTCGCCCTCGTCGAGCGTTACGGGGTTCCGGGGGTCGTTGCGCTCGATGGGTTTGCCGGTCTTGGGGTCGACCTTCGCGGCGATGGATTTCCAGATGGGTTCGAGTTCTTTCCACGCCGACTCGTCGCCGCCGGGCATGAGCGAGGGGCCAAAGCGAGCGCCCAGTTCACCGCCCGACACGCCCGAGCCGAAGAACCGCAGCCCCTTCGCGCTGAGTTCTTTCTCGCGTCGGATGGTGGCGTTCCAGTTCGAGTTGCCGCCGTCGATGACGATGTCGCCTTCGTCGAGCAGGGGCAGCAGTCCTTCGACGACTTTGTCGACGGCGTCGCGGTCGTTGGGGAGCACGGCGGTGGACTTCACCAGCAGCACGATCTTGCGCGGCCGCTTGAGCGACTGCACAAAGTCCGCCAGCTCGGCAAACCCGACGACGCGCTCGGCGCTGGGTTCCTCGGCTTTACTCTTGGCGATGAAGTCTTCCATCACAGAGGTGGTACGGTTATAGACCGCGACGCTGTAGCCGTGGTCGGCCATATTGAGGACCAGGTTCTGGCCCATGACCGCGAGGCCAATGAGGCCGATGTCGCAGGAGGCGTCAGGCATGCTAGATCATCCTAGATAGGGGTAGCGGGAACGAACAAAGAGGATAGCCAAACCGGCTTGTTCCCGCATCGCAGCCCGTTTACGATGCGAGCCATGCGCAAATCATTTTTTCGGGTCTTGGTCTGCCTTTTTACGGTATCGCTGCTGCCGGGCTGTACGTCGCAATCCGATGCGCTGTATCCCTATTGGCGGGGTGGGCAGGTCGGGTATATCGATGTGACGGGGGAGGTTGTGATCCCCGCTCGGTTCCACCGGGGGGAGGCGTTTGGCGAGGGGATGGCGGTCGTAGCCACCGGTGGCAAAGCGTGGGACCGCCGGTGGGGGGTCATCGACGCGACGGGGGAGTACCTGATCCCGCCCTCGCACCGCTACCCGCTGGCGTATCGCAACGGCCGATGGATCATGATCGAGATGGAGGAAGACCGCCACCCCCCCGAGGCTTGGCTGGGCCAGAGCCCGATAATGCCGAGCCACAGCTTCAACGGCTTGCGGCGCAGGCAACCCCCTCAGTCCGACTGGCAGCACTATCTGTTGACCGACGGGTATGGCGAGCAGGTATTGCCAAGGGAATACCGCGCCCTCCGGTTCCTCAGTGACGACCGCATCGCCTACCGAAGGCCGGGCCGCGACGGCGTGATGGACCGCAACGGGGAAGAACTCTTCATCTGCGGGATCGATTATATCGCTCCGGAGCACCAGGGGGTCATCGTTTATCGAGACTACACCCACGGCTATATGCTTGTGGATACGTTGGGCCAGCCCGTGGTCGACACCGGCTTCCTCTACATCGCGCCGTTCCATCAAGGCCGGGCATTTGCCAGAGACGCCGACGGCATCGGGGTGATCGATACGTCGGGGACATGGTTGGCCCGGTTCGAGGGCTTCACGACCAACTACTTCAGATCGGAGTTGTTGCAGGTCTCCCCGCCGCACGACGCCACGGCTTCTGGCGAGGTCCCTGTGGGTTTCCACCTGCTCGGACTGGACGGGAAGCAGACGGAGTACCGCGTCGAAGGGGTGGGCCCGAGGTCGCAAGGGCTCTACCCGATCGTCCAGGGTGGGTTAGTCGGCTACATCGACGACAGTTTCAACATCGTGATCCCCTGCCAGTTCAAGGTCGCCGCGCCCGAGCCCAATCCGTTCGGTGGGGCACCGGTCTATGACTTGGCCCGGTACTGTTTTTGGGACGGACTGGCGCCGATGGAGCAAGACGGCAAGTGGGGCTACATCGACCGCGACGGGGACTGGGTGATCGCCCCCCAGTTCCGCAAGGCGGCACACTTCCAGGGTGAACTCGCGCTGGTCATCAGCGGCCTTGATGTCGGTTACATCAATCGGCGTGGCGAGTTCGTCTGGAAGGCGCGTCTCAACCAGGCCGTCCCCGGCGGCGGGGTTGTTGAACACCTGCCCTGACCACAGGATGTCACACCTCCAGCTTGCCCTTGCTCAGCGTTACCGTCCGGTCGCCCTTGTCTGCCACCGCGCGGTCGTGGGTGACCATGACGAGGGTCTGGCCCTCGGCGTGGAGTTCGTGGAAGAGGTCCATGATGGAGGCGGAGGTGTCGATGTCGAGGTTACCGGTGGGTTCGTCGGCCAGGAGGAGTTGGGGCTTGTTGATCAGTGCGCGGGCGATGGCGACGCGTTGGCGTTCGCCGCCGGAGAGCTTGTTGGGGCGGTGGGTGAGGCGGTCCTTGAGCCCGACGCGGTCCAGGAGCTGCTCAGCCCGATTGCGTGCGGCCTTGCGTTGGTCGGGCCAGGCGAACAGCGGGTGGCCGAGCATCGCGCCGATGAGGACGTTTTCGAGTGCGTTGAGTTCGGGGAGGAGGTGGTACTGCTGGAAGACGAGCCCGACATGGGCGTTGCGGTAGCGGTCGAGTCGGCCGCCGCGGAGTTGGGTGATGTCGGTGTCGCCGTTGAACAAGACTTTGCCGGCGGTAGGGCGGTCGAGCCCGCCGATGAGGTGGAGCAGGGTGGACTTGCCCGAGCCGGAGCGGCCGAGGATGGAGAGCCACTCGCCGCGGTGGACGTCGAGGTCGACCCCGCGCAGGACATGCAGCTCGCGGCCCGCTTCGTTGAAGCTGCGCTTGAGGTTCGTGGCGTGGAGGATGGTCGGGTTGTTGGGGCTGTGGGTTGGCATGGCGTTTTCTAACGCCAAGACGCCAAGACGCCAAGACGCCAAGGGTCATGGGTTGTGGATGACGCGGTAGAGGCCGTCTTTGAGGAGGGCGACATTGAAATTGATGACGAGCGCGAGTTGGCCATTCGTTGCAACGAGGTAGGCCTTCGCTTGGGACTTGTGTTTGGGGAGAACGTCCTCAACTGTCTTGAGTTCGACGACGAGTTGGGAGTCGATCAGCAGGTCCATCTTGCCTGTTCCGCATGGGCGGCCTTTGTATGACACATGGATTGTTTTTTGCCGCTCAAAAGGAATGCCTTGAAGCTCAAGCTCGTAGCACAGAGCTTCTTCGTAGATCGACTCTGGGTAGCCCGGCCCCAGTGTGCGATGCACTTCGATTGCCGCACCGATCACGTTATGCGCGAGTGCATCTAACTCAGTGCTCGGCTCTTGGCGTCTTGGCGTCTTGGCGTCTTGGCGTTGATTGCTCATCGTGGACTCACTCATACCGCAGCGCCTCGATCGGGTTGAGTAGGGCGGCGATGATGGCGGGGATCGCGGCGCCGATGACGCAGCTCACGACCGCACCGATCGAGATCCACAGGACCTCGGCCCAGTTGATGCGGTCGGGGATGCGCTCGAAGTAGTAGGTCTGTGGGTCCCACATGCGCCAGCCGATGTTGGGGTCGATGCCGTGGGCGATCGGGAGCGTGATCGACGGGAAGGCGTAGTAGACGACGGTGAGCAGCGCGGCCGCGACGGCGAAGAAGAGCAGGATGCCCGTGCCGATCCCGAACTCGCGGTGGCGTCGCTGCCAGGCGGTGACGATCGTGACAGCCAGTGCGATGACGGCCGCGATGATGACGACACCGATCAGCGTGGCCATGCGGTTGGCCAGCGCCTCCTGGATATTGTTGAGGTTGGTGACGACGGCCCAGCCGATCCACACGCCAAGCCCCGTGCCGACGACGCCGATGACGAGCCCGTAGGTGAGGAACATCCCGAGCACGCCGCTGGCCGGGGCGCCGATCGCGCGGAGTACGCCGATGTCGCGGGTCTTTTCGAGGACGATCATGTAGAACGTCGTCGCGACCATCACGATGGCGACGATGCTGATGATCGCAAAGAGGAAGGTGACGAGCCCCTTCTCGTTCTGCACCGCGCCCAGCAGTGCGCCGTGCTTCTGCTCCCAGGTGATCGCGGTGAGCGTGATCGGGACATCGGGGTGGTCTTTGTAGAAGTCGTTGACGACCTGCTGGACTTCACGGGCGAGCTGGTCGGCGTCCTGTTCGCCTGCGGCTTTGACGATGATGTTGTGTGCCCGGGCGGGGGTGACGATCGCTTCGCCGCCCTGGCCGGTGAACTCGTTGTAGTCGGTGGTGTCTTCGCTGCGCTGCATCTGGAGCTGCTCTTGCAGCCAGCCCAGCGGGGCGTAGACGACGTTCTGGTCGGTCTGGTAGAAGCCGGACTTGAACTCGTTGACGACCGCGATGTCTCGGCGGACGGGCTCGAAGGCCAGCTCGCCGGCGGGGGAGAAGGGGACGAGGGTCAGGCTGACGGTTGCGCCGGCGATACTGTTCGGGTAGCCGGTCTCGGGGTCGTCGAAGCTGTACTGCCCGCGTTTGTCCCGGCGGTGGTAGGGGTTGACGGCGACGCCGATGACCAGGGCCGGGGCGGGCGAAACCTTGGGTAATCCCGGCGTCTCTAGCAAGGCGGGCTGGCGCAGCAACGCCCCGCGCAGGTTGCTCAGCACGTACCCCTCGGCTTGCGGGTCGGTCAGCCACTCGAGCAGCACTCGGTCAGACAGCGTCGCCGCCGCGTCGTTCACCAATAGCGGGCCAAGCGTCGGCGCGAAACGCGCACGCAGGGTGTCGTCCTCGATTAGGGCTTGGCGGAGCTGGTTTGCCGCGATGTCGCTAAGCAGCAGTTGTAAAAGAGCAGTCTGCTCAAGGCGCTGCCCAGCCCTGGCGAGGTCGAACGCTTCACTCAGGCGTTTCTGGGTTGCGTCGTCGAGGTCGGAAAACTGCGAGCCCACCAGGTCGTCCCCGGTCCACAGCAGCGACTCGTTGTAGTTGATGATCTTCGACATCTCGTCGGGCACGATGCCGACGACCTGTACGACCTGGTCTCGGTTGCCGATGCGCATGAGTGCGAAGGTCTCGACGACGGGCGTAGCGAGCTCGACGCCGTCGAGTGTTTCGATGCGTTGGGCGAGCTCGTCGTAGTGCGGGAAGCCGGGCGTGAGGTTCGACTGCACCATGACATCGCCGGAGAGGGTTTTGGCGGTGGTGCGCATGAGGTCGAGGAACCCGCCCATGACGCTGACGACGATGATGACCATCGCGGTGCAGAAGCTGACTGACACGGCCGCGAAGAGCGGCGCGAGCTTGCGTCGGAGGTACTTCGAGATGAGCAGGAGTTTGTACATGGGGGTTGTTGAACCGCCAAGGCGCCAAGGCCGCCAAGGAAGGCAGAGGTCAGGTGAGGATGATACGTTTGATGCCGTCGCGGAGTACGACGGTGTTAAAGTTGATGAGTAGGCCCAGTTCGTGCTTGGTGGCTTTGAGGTAGGCGATGACCTGTGCCTCGTGGATCGGAGCGAGGGACTCGACGGCCTTCAGTTCAACCACCAATCGGCTATCCACCAAAAGGTCTAGTCGCCCTTCGCCCAGCGGCTCTCCCTTGTATTCCAATCGAACGGGGGCTTCCCGCGAGTGTGCGATCCCCCGGATGCGGAGTTCGATCGCGAGGGCTTTGGCGTAGGTCGCTTCCAGATACCCAGGGCCAAGTGCTCGATGCACCTCGATGGCGGCACCGATGACATCATGTGCTAAGCGATCTAATTCCTGGTCCGGTTCCTGCATGACCTTTCCTTTACCGTCTCACTGCCTTCCTTGGCGATCTTGGCGCCTTGGCGGTTCATTTATCTCCCTGCGGTTTCATGAGTGGGAACAGGAGTACGTCGCGGATCGACTCGGCGCCGGTGAGCATCATGACCAGGCGGTCGATGCCCAAGCCCATCCCGCCGGCGGGGGGCATGCCGACGCGGAGGGCTTCGAGGAAGTCGTCGTCGATCTGCTGCTGCTCGGCCTCGTCGCCGACCTGGTGGCGGAAGTTGGCCTCCTGCACCTCGGGGTCGTTGAGCTCGGAGTAGCCGGGGCTGATCTCGACGCCGTTGATGGCGAGCTCGTACACGTCCGCGAAGAACGGGTCGTCTTCGCACTTCTTGGCCAGCGGGATGATGACGCTGGGGACACGCGTAACAAAGCACGGGTCGATGAGGGTGGGCTCGATGAGTTTTTCGTAGACTTCGGTGAGTTGTTCGGCGGGGGACATGGCGACCAACTCTTCGGCATGCTTTAGAACGAGATCGTCGATCACCTCGGTGTCGTTTTCGGAAAGATTGTTCGTCGCAATGACCTTGTCACGGAACATGAGATCGAACACGCGATCTGCGGCATCGCCACAATCCGCTAACGACCGTTTGTCAAACTTCCACCCTGTACGTGCCTCGACCAGATCAGCCATTGAAACACGCTTCCACGGTCTTGTCAGGTTGATCGTTCGCTTGGCGTCTTGGCGACTTGGCGTCTTGGCGTTGTCAGCATCTTCCGAATCACCCGTGGGGACGCCGGGTGCTGAAGCACCCTCCGCCTTGTGTTCGATGATGAGGGTGCCGAAGATTTGTTCCGCGACGGTGCAGACCATGTCTTCGACGAGGTCGGCCATTGTTTCCCAGTTCCCGTAGGCCTCGTAGGCCTCGAGCATGGTGAACTCGGGGTTGTGTCTCGGGCTGATGCCTTCGTTGCGGAAGTTGCGGTTGATCTCGAAGACCTTGGTCATCCCGCCGACGAGGAGGCGTTTGAGGTAGAGTTCGGGCGCGATGCGGAGGGTGAGCGGGAGGTCGAGCGCGTTGTGATGGGTTTCGAAGGGGCGTGCGGCCGCGCCGCCGTGCATGCTCTGGAGCATGGGCGTCTCGACTTCGAGGAAGCCCCGGCTGCGGAGGTAGTCGCGCATGGCGTCGATGATCTGGATGCGCTTTTGCATCGTGCGCATCACCTCGGGGTTGGTGTGGAGGTCGACGTAGCGCTTGCGGTAGCGCGTCTCGGGGTCGGTCAGGCCGTGGTGCTTGCCCGGTGGGGGGGCGAGGGACTTGGTGAGGAAGAGGAGGCCGGAATCCCCAAGTGGATCACCGCCCGCTAAAGCGGGCTCAGCCTCGGGCTGTGCCCAGACGGTGACTTCGCCGGTGTTGGTCATGCCGACGGGGCCGGTGACGGCGACGATGTCGGAGAGGTCCACCTGCTTGGCGATCTTGAAGTGCGGCTGGCCCACGGCCTTCTTGCTGACGGCGACCTGCATGTCGCCGGTCTCGTCGCGCAGGGCCATGAAGATCAGGTTGCCCATGACGCGGTGCTGCATGACCCGGCCCGCGACGCGGACGGTCGGGCGGTTGTCCACCGGCGTGGGCCACTGGTCCTCGGGTGTGCCTGCCTTCTTCGCCTCGCGCACCGCGTTCTCACCTTTGCGGAAGGTGGTGTCGGCGGCTTCGTCGTAGGCGTTGCGTGCTTCGGTAAGGGAGACGATGCCGTCGACGCGGTGGCCGTAGGGGTCGAGACCGAACTCATCGCGGAGCTTTTGGAGCTTGGCCTGACGGTCGGCGACGAGCTTGGCGAGACCCGAGGCGGTGGGGGCGTCGGGGGTCGGCGCGGGGTCGGTGGTCTGGGTGGGCTTGGTCATGGGGCGTATCTTACGGGGTTGGGGGAGGCCCACGTTCCGTGAACGTGGGCTTCGGGTTGTTGAGATCATCAAAAGAAAACCCCGCCTCATGGGCGGGGTCGATTCGGGTCGTGTTGGACAGGCGCTCCGCTTAGCGGCTGCGTGTCCGGGGGTTATTCCGCCGCGGCTTCGGCGGCCTCTGCGGGGGCCGCGGCCTGGGCCTGTTTGTTGGCGGCTTCTTCCTTGCGCATCGTGAGTGCTTCGAGGCCACGACGGCGGTCGCGGAGGCGACGCTTCTTACCCACGCGGTCGCGGAGGTAGTAGAGCTTGGCGCGTCGGGCGTCGCCGTGGCGGACGATGTCGATCTTGGCGACGCGTGGGCTGTGCAGGGGGAAGGTGCGTTCGACGCCTTCGTTGGCGACGATGCGGCGGACGGTGATCGTGCGTTCGATGCCGCCGTTCTGCATCTTGATCACTACACCGGTGAAGACCTGGATGCGCTCCTTCTGGCCTTCGACGATGCGGACGTGGACATCGACGGTGTCGCCGACGTTCACTTCGGTGAGGTTTTGCTTGAGTTGCTTCGCCTGTACGGCGGCAATGATGTCCTGGCTCATGGTAGGCCTCGCTCGCTGGCCGTTGAGGCCAATCGGGGTGGGTCGTTTCGCCGGGCGCAGCCGCCCGGGCGAGCCCAATAGTGTACAAATCCCAGCGGCCGGTGTCGAGTGGGGTTCAGTGGGTTTTGGGGCCGGTGGGTCCGGCGTCGCTCGGGCCACTTTCCCCGATTCTGTCCACAACCTACGATGCGGGTGCTGTTTAGCGGCTTTTGTCCCCTTTAGCCCCGCCCATGACTGTTGAGCCCTACCACGCCCTGACCCGCCAGGCCTCGCTGGCACTGAACGCCGGCCAGCCGCAGCAGGCCCTGGCGTTGCTGGATCAGCTCGTTTCGCGGTATCCGATGAAGGGGGCGGTCCACGCCCTTCGGGCCGAGGCGATGCGGATGTCCGGGCAGTTGGAGCAGGCCTACGACGAGGCGCGGATCGCGGTCGGGCTCGACCCCAACTCGATCGCCGGGCACCAGGCCTTGGCCGACGCGGCCTGGGGCATCGACCGGCTCAGTCAGGCGCAGGAGTCTTACGAAAAAATCCTTGAGCTTGAGGTGGATGCCGGCCGTCTCGCGCAGGCGTGGGTCCGGTACGCCCTTTTTATGTCGTACGAGCGGGCCCCGCGCGTCGCGGAGAAAGCGGCGATGAAGGCGCTGGATGTGGCGCCCGACCAGCCAGACGCGTGGGCGGCGCTGGGCATGTGTCAGTTCCGCGACCGCCGGGCGAACGAAGCGGAGCGATCGCTCAACGAGGCGCTGCGGCATGACCCGGACTCGATCCATGCGCGATGGGTGTTGGCGAACATCTTCCGATGGACGGGGCAGGACGACAAGGCCGAGGCGATGGCGAAGCTGCTGGAAGCCCAGCCCGCTGGGGTTGGCTTTGCCAGCGAGATCACCGAGCACTTGCGTAAGAAGCGATACAACCAGGGCATCGAGCCGGCGTAGCGGTTTCACTGCCGCTTGTGGTTCCGTGCGAAACCGTGAGCAGCGGTGTCAGTGAGAATGTGTACGAGAAGCGGTGCCTCATGGGTAGCCGGGGGCGGGACGCGCCCCCGCGGGGCGGGGGGGGGGGGGAAGAAAAACAACCCCCGCCCCGAGCGCGCCCCCGGGGGGAGTGGG
>JBCCWH010000096.1:0-11488 GCA_039193915.1 Planctomycetota bacterium | reverse complement strand
CGGTGAAGACACCGTCGGCGGCGCGTGTCACGGCCGTCGAGTCGTCCGGGGGCTGGGGCGTGGTGGTCGTAGAGATCGGCATGACGACCGGCGTCCGTAGGCCGCCGGCTAGCGCGACGCGCGTCCCCAACGTTGTTGTTTCCTCATGCCGATCTCTACGACCACCACGCCCCAGCCCCCGGACGACTCGACGGCCGTGACACGCGCCGCCGACGGTGTCTTCACCGGCGCGGCCGTGGACATCTGGCGTGACCTCGCGTACAGGCACCGCGCCAAAGACCTACCCAAGGGGCTCGACGCTTGGTGGCATGCGGGGGTGGGTCGGCTACGCCAACGCCTGCCGCGCCGTGTCAAGCTGCTGGCCCAGGCCAGACGCGTCTGTGCGATGTCGGCGCAGTGCGCCAATCTGAATCAGCGCACGCTCAAGGAACAGATCGCTGAAATGCGTGAGGCCTACCGCCGGGGTAGGGACGACGACGCGGCGCTCCTACGCGCGATGGCGCTGATCCGGGAGGCGGCGAAACGCACGCTCGAGATGGAGCCCTACCCCGTGCAGGTCGCCGCCGGGCTCGGGCTCACGCACAACTACTTCGTCGAGCTCGCGACCGGCGAGGGTAAGACGCTGGTCGCCACCGCTCCCGCGATCATCGCCGGCTGGCGCGGCCGGGGCTGCCACCTCATCACCGTCAACGACTACCTCGCGCAGCGCGACGCCGAGACGATGCGCCCGCTCTACGAATATTGCGGGCTGCGTGTCGCGTTCATCAAGGAGGACATGCCACCCCCTGAGCGGCGCGACGCCTACGCCGCAGACATCACCTACTGCACGAATAAATCCGTCACCGCCGACTACCTCCGCGACCGCCTCGCGCTGGGTCGGCTGCGCGGGCTTACCGATGCGCTGCTTGCCAGACGCCTGCGCCAGAGCCGTAACGCCTCCCTGCGCGGCCGGGCCGACCACCTCGTCATGCGCGGCCTCGACACCGCCATCGTCGATGAGGCCGACTCGATCCTGATCGACGAGGCCATCACCCCGCTGATCATCTCGACCGAGTCCAACGACGCCCAGCGCCTCGCCGCGTTCGCCAAGGCGGCAGAGCTCGCACTCGATTTGCAGCAGGGCGAAGACTTCACCCTCAACCGCCAGTACCGCGAAGCCGACTTTACGCGAAAAGGTAAACGCAGGCTCGCCGATCTCTGCGCCGGGCTCGACGGCTACTGGCAGGGCGCACGCCTCCGCGAAGAGATGGTCAACCAGGCCCTCACCGCCAAGCACCTGTTCCTTCGCGACCAGCACTACGTCATCCAGGACGGCAAGGTCGTGATTGTTGACGAGTCGACCGGTCGGCTCATGCCCGACCGCTCCTGGCGGGCCGGGCTGCACCAGGCCGTCGAAGCAAAAGAGGGCGTCGAAGTCACCGCGCCCAAAGAAACCCTCGCGCGCATTAGCTTCCAGCGTTTTTTCCGTGGCTACCGCAAGCTTAGCGCGATGTCGGGGACGGGCTGGGAGGCGCGCCACGAGCTTTGGCAGAACTACAAACTGCTCACTGTCCGCATCCCGACACATCGGCCGTGTATCCGCAAGTGGCAGGGCGAGCGGGTGTATGCAACGACCGAGCAGAAACTCGCTGCCGTTGCCGACGCTGTTGCGGGGACTCATGCGAGCGGTCGGCCAGTTCTGATCGGGACGCGCAGCGTCGAGTCCAGCGAAGCGCTCAGCGCCTTACTCACCGAACGTAACCTCCCGCACCGGGTACTCAACGCCGTGCGCCACGAAGAAGAGGCGGCCATCGTTGCGCAGGCCGGGCAGAAGGGCGCGATCACTGTCGCGACCAACATGGCCGGCCGCGGGACGGACATCAAGCTCGGCCCGGGCGTCGCGAAGCTTGGCGGGCTCCACGTCATCAGCGTCGAACGCAACGACTCCAAGCGCATCGACCGCCAGCTCATCGGCCGCGCGGGCCGGCAGGGCGACCCCGGCAGCGCCGAGGGCTTCGCCGCGCTCGATGATGTCCTCGTCAAGCGCTACGGGCCCAAGCTCAACCGCAAACTCGCCGCCGCGACACCCCCCGCACGACGGGCGCTGCTCCAACGCGCCCAACGCCGCGCGCAACGCATGGGTAAGACCCAGCGCCAGCAGGTCATGAAGATGGACCAGCAACTCGCCGAACAACTCGGCTTCGCGGGGCGGGAGCATTGATGGGGATGTGCCCACAGATTTCACAGAGCGGCACAGATCAGAGGGCGATGCGAGGGGTGCCACACAACTCGCCGAAGGCGTGCTGTGTGCTATTCACCAAGGGTGTTGGTCACCCGCATACAGCAGCCCTACTCGGCTCTGTCCGAAAACGGTGGGATGGCCGTCTCGGCCGTCGATTGAGATTCGTGACGGGCGGGACGCCCATCCCACCTTTGGTTTTCAGACCGAGCCTAGCAGTTGTATGGCACCCTTTCCGTATCTGTGCCATCTGTGAAATCGGTGGGCTACTCCGCCCCCGACGCAACCGCCTCAACCGACGCGACCCGAAACAGGAACCCCGCCGGCATCGTGCCGTCGGGGTTGGCGACCTCGAACGTGAAGCGGATGGTCTGGCTGCCGCGGTCGATGACGTTGTCGATGTTGATGAGTTCGCCGGTGAGTTCCGCGATGACGCCGTCGCCGTCGAGGCGTTCGAGCCGGTAGGTTTGGCCGACCGCAAGGCTGCCGCTACGTTGGAGCGCCTCGGGCAGGTTGATCACGGCGTGCAGCGTCTGTGTGTTGACCAGCAGCAACACCGGGTCGTTTTGGCGTAGCGCCGCGCCCTCGTCGGTTTCGAGCGTGACGACATGCCCATCGAACGGGGCGCGGAGGGTGTAGCGCTCCAGGCGTTGCTGCTCGAGTGCGTGCTCCTTGATGGCGATCTCCGCCTGTTCGTTTGCGCGTGTCAGCTCGGCCTCGGCCTGCTTCTTCGCGGCCAACGCGCGGCGGACGTCCCGCTCGGTCGCGCTGCCCCGGCGCTCAAGATCGACCTGGTTCTCATGCTCGACCGTCGCCTCGTCGAGCGCCGCCTGCGCCGCGTCGATCGCCGCCCGGCTCTGCGACTCCAGCAGCGCGATCTCGACCACCAGCCGCTGCACACGGTCGTCCATCACCGCCAGTGCATCATCCTTCGCGACGCGCTGCCCCTCACGCACCGGCAGTGTCGCGAGCACGCCATCGAGCGGCGCCCCCAGCACCACCTCACGCGACGGCTCGGTAAAACCCTCGTATTGCGAGAGCGTTGCCCCGGCGTCCAGGGTATGCGCCGAAGCCGGTGCAGGCTGACCGCAGAGGACTGTCGGGGCGGTGAGCGCAAGGCCCCATAACAACAGGGCCGCAAGGCCGACTCGGATTCCAGCATGAGGCATGGGCATCGGGTGCTCCGGGGGTTTGAAACAGGTATGCGGGGCGACAAAAGCTACATCGGCCCGGCGAGGGTCGAACCAACGGTAGGGGGAAAACAGATTCAAGCAACACCCGATCATAATCCGAACTATACTGAGCCTGACTTGTTAGGGAAATGATATGCTGCGTGAACTCCACATCGCCAATCTCGCTGTGATCGAAGACGCCGCCATCGAACTGGGCCCCGGGCTCAACGTGTTTACCGGCCAGACCGGCGCGGGCAAGTCGCTGGTGCTCGGCGCGTTCGAGGCCTTGCTCGGGCTCAAGCGCAGTCCGGCCCGGATGATCCGTCCCGGCGCGGACCAGGCCCGCATCACAGGGGTCTTCGAGGTCACCGACGCGGCGACCGCCGAACGCGTCGGGCTCGCCCTTGACCAGGATTTGATGCCCGGCGACGAGCTGCTCATCACCCGCAAGCTCAACGCCTCGGGACGATCCGCCGTCCATGTCAACGGCCAGCCCGTCACGGCGGCGATGGTGCGCGCCGCGGCCGAGCACTTGGTCGATATCCACGGCCAGCACGACCACCAGTACCTCCTTCGGCCAGCCAACCAGCTCACGGTCCTCGACGCCTTCGCGGGTTGCGAGGAAGACCGCCACGCGTTTGCCCGTGGGTTCGCTGAGATGCGGCGTCTTCGTGAGACGAAACGCGAACTGGCCGCGACGCGCGCGCTTCGTGAGCAGCAGCTCGACCTGTATCGCTTCCAGCGTGACGAGATCGACGCGGCCGAGCCGGTGGCGGGGGAGGTGGTCGAGCTTCAGGCGCGTGAGCGCGTGTTAGGGAATCTGAAGAAAATCACGCAGGACGCCGGGGCGTGCTACAGCGCACTGTACGAGGCTGAGGGGGCGGTGGCCGAGCGGCTACAGGCGGTGACGCAGGTCCTGCTTGAGTTGGCGGAGCTGGACCCCGCGCTGACGGAGACGGCCGAGCAGGTCCGCGCGGCGACGCTGTCATTGCAGGAGTCTTCGTTCGAGCTGTCGCGGTACCTCGGCCGGCTCGACCTCGACCCCGACGAGCTTGCGGAGATCGAGTCCCGGCTCAACACGCTAAACCGCCTGATCCAGAAGTACGCGGGGGACCGCTTACGCAGCGGGGACGGCCTGCATCATGATGAGGGTGAAGACGCGAAGGATGGATGTCTTGATGCGCTTACGCCCGTCCTCGCTTACCGGGAGCAGATCGGCCGCGAGATTGAAACACTCGAACGTCAAGATGAGGATCTTGACGAGTTGGATGGCCGAATCGATACGCTTGCTGGCGAGCTGGGCGTGATCGCAGACCGGCTCACTGCGGCTCGAACCCAGGCGGGCGAGGCCTTGGGGCCGCTTGTTCAGCAACACCTCAAAGACCTGGGCATGTCCGACGCCACCCTCCGCGTCGAGCTCAAGCGACTCAGGCTCGGCGAGGACGACGCCACTGCCAGCGGTCTCGACCAGATCGAGTTCATGGCAAGGACAAACCCGGGACAGGCCGAGCGCCCCCTGCGTGAGATCGCGTCGGGCGGGGAGATGTCGCGCATCATGCTCGCGATCAAGTCTGTGCTGGCAAGGCCCAGTGCCGCGTCGGGCAAGGTCGGTGAGAAGAAGAAGTCGTCATCCGCCAGCGCATCGCCGGGCGGGGTGAGCGTGCTGGTCTTCGATGAGATCGACGCCAACATCGGCGGCCGACTGGGTCACGTCATCGGCAGCAAACTCCGAACGTTAGCCGTCGGCCCCCGGAAGCCATCCACCCGGAAAAACAAGCCGTCCGAGCCAACGGGACAGGTCATCTGCATCACCCACCTCCCACAGATCGCCGCGTTCGCCGACCGGCACCTGCACATCGTCAAAACAGTCACTGGTAAGGGCAAGACCCGCCAGACCGCGACGATGGTCAACGTCCTCGAAGGCGACCGCCGCGTGGACGAGCTGGCGGAAATGCTCGCCGGCGAAAAACTCACCGCGACCAACCGCAAGCAGGCCAGGGAACTCCTCGCCGCCGCGGTTTAAGGTCGGTTGCAGGGTGCCACATAGCGCAGCGATGTGCTCTCACGTGAGACAAGTTAAGTGGTTTTGCATATCGCTGCGCTATGTGGGACCTGCGAAGCTAAGCATCACCGTTATCATGCTCACATGATTTGGCGGCTCAGCGACCTTCCGGAACTCCAGCACCTGAGCGCCGCCGATCGGCACCGCTTGTTGCGTGCGATGGTCTCGCGTGGGTTTTACCTGCGGGTGCTTGTAAACACCGTGGCACGCACGCTGGGCGTTGTCATCGTGCTGTATCTCATCATTTTCTTGACGGATGCGCTGTTCTACTCCTTGACGGGTGGCCAGCGCTTCGTCGCTTCGAGTTTCAACGCCGGTCTTGTGTTGATAGGCACGTTCGTGCTGTTTCTGGTGCTGCTTCCCGTCATGTATCAACGCACGATGCGGCAATTCCAGCATCAGGTCCGCGATGCCCTGCGGGATGCCGAGCGGGCGGGTGAACGGCTGCCTGTCTGCCCCGACTGCGCCTACGCGCTGGAGGGGGTGGTTTCGAGCCAATGCCCCGAGTGCGGCCGTTTGATCCAGACAGCTCAGGAACACGGTACACATTGATTCACCGCTGTAGCAGCCGCGTCGCTACGCGACGCCGGGGGTGGAGCAAGACGATTTTCTCCGCGATGCCCCGGCACCGCGTAGCGGTGCGGCTATTGGCGTGGCTCAAAACCGATCTGTTGCACGGTGCTAGTTTTCATCCGCGATACGTGGCGATTCCATCTCCATCCCGTTCTGGAACAGTGTCAGCTTCGTCGCCGGGCCTTCATCTTCGGGCAGGTCGAAGACGATCCGCGCCTCGACGACGCGGTACTCGAACTCGGTCTGGCTTGTGGGGTAGACACGCAGCGTCGGCTGGCCGGTGAGGTGGGCGTAGAGCTTGCCGCTGTCGGTGGTGATGGTGAAGACCATGTCGGGCGCGAGTTGGTATTGGCCGACGTAGCGGGCGAGGGTTTCTTCGGGGAGGTCGATCGGCTCGGGCCGGGCGGGGAGGTCGGCGGGCTCGACGTCTTCGCCTTGGAGCAGGTTGCGCAGGTCGTGTGAGAAGCGACCGCCGAATTCGTTGCTGGTGTTGGTGAGGACGACGACGGCGTAGTTGTCAGCACGGTCGAAGCCGAGGAAACAGGCGTACCCGCCGGTCTGCCCGCCGTGTCCCATGGCGGAGATGATGTCGCCTTGGGTGTCGAGGATGAACCAGCCCAGCCCGGTGCCTTCGCCCAGCGACGGGGCGTCGGGGTCGGTGTGTCGGCGGTGCGCGAGTGCGATCGCCTCGGCGAGCGGGGTATCTTCGGGGTCGAGCTGTGCCTGGGCGTAGCGCAGCATGTCCCGGACATCGGAGCGGATCGCGCCCGCGCCGGCCAGGGCGTCGAAATCCCAGCGGTGGGCGGGCTCGCAATCGCCCGAGTGCGGCGCGGCGAAGTGACGCTCCTGCCGGTTGTTGAGTGCGATCGTTGTGTGTCGCATCCGGAGCGGCGCAAGCACTTCCTCCCGTAGCATCTGCTCGTACGACACGCCGCGCTGCTCGGCCATAACGGTGCCGAGCAGACCGACGGCAAGGTTGCTGTACTCGGCCCCTTCGCCTGGGGCGTAGTTCAGCGTCATCGTGCGCAGTGTGGTGTGTAGCTGCTCGGTGCCGTAGTCGATGTACGGATCGTCCATCGACGCCGGCGCGAAGTCGGCGGGCATGCGCGGCAGGCCGGAGGTGTGCGTCGAGAGCCGGCGTAGCGTCACACCGTCGGGCAACTCAATGTCGCTTGGCAGATACCGCGCGACCGGGTCGTCGAGTTGCCAGTCGCCCTCGACCGCGCCGCGTGCGAGGAGCAGGCCGGTGAACGTCTTGCTGATGGAGCCGATTTCGTAGAGCGTGCGATCGTCGGGGGTGTTGTCGGTGCCGGCCCGGGTGGAGCCGTAGTGGTAGGTGTACATCTCGCCGTCGACGAGCAGGCCCACGCTCATGCCGACGATGTATCGGCCGTCCACATAGGGCGCGGCGAGCGCATCGACGCGTTCGCGGTAGGGGTCGTGTTTTGCGGCGCAGCCGACGAACGTGGCGGCGAGGAGCACGAGCAGCGCGAATCGTGACGGTGAAAGGAGAGGGGTGAGCATCCCCTAAGGTATCGCGCTCGGCTCGCCGCTGCTGCGACACAACACCGGCCGATCCGCATTCTCGCGAGGTCGTGTGTGGATCGCGGTGCTTGGGATTGCGATACTTAGCTCTGCCCGATGCTGACGGGGACGGGCTGGGGGCGGGGTTGTTGGTTGGGCTCGACGACGATGTTGAGCGGGAGGCGTTTGCCGTCTGGCCCCTTGGGGATGTTGTCCTGGTCGATGATGCGCTGGATGGCCATGACGCCTTCGATGAGCGTTTCGGGGCGTGGCGGGCAGCCGGGCACGTAGACGTCGACGGGGATGTACTGGTCGATCCCCTGGACGACGGCGTAGGTGTCAAACACCCCGCCCGTGGAGGCGCAGGCACCCATCGAGATGACCCACTTGGGCTCGGTCATCTGTTGGTAGATGCGTTGAAGCACGGGGAGCATCTTGGTGCTGACCCGGCCGGCGACGAGCATGAGGTCGGCCTGCCGCGGGCTGAAGCGCATTACCTCTGCGCCAAAGCGGGCCAGGTCGTAGCGTGACGAGGCGGTGGCCATCAGCTCGATCCCGCAGCATGCGGTCGCAAACGGCATGGGCCAGACGGACGATCGGCGGGCCCAGTTGATGACCTTCTGCAACTGGGTGGTCAGGATCGTATCAGCGGGGAGTGCGGCTTCGATGCCCATGGGGGGTCTCGCTGGGATTCCGGTGGTCCGGGAGGCCGGGGGTTCCAAGTACTGGAATAGTAGGGTGTTGCCGGGGCAAAGCAAACGCGGGTTGCCGGCAATCATCGGCTTTGCCGCTTGCGGCCGATGAACCGGGGTATGCCTACGGAAACTCTCGCCCAGCCCGGGACCCAGCTGATCGTCTTCGCCGACGACTGGGGCCGACACCCGTCGAGTGCTCAGCACCTGGTGCGGGAGCTGCTGCCGACGTATCCGACGCTGTGGGTGAACACGGTGGGGACGCGGAGGCCGGGGCTGAACCGGGCGGACCTGGAGCGGGGGTTTCGGAAGGTCGGATCGATGCTCAGCCGAACCTGCGCGATCGACGGCAGGCCTGACGATCTTCCCGAGGGGTTGCAGGTGGTCCAGCCGGTGATGTACCCGGGCTTCCGCGCGAAGTGGCAGCGGCGATTCAATGCTCGCAGGGTGAGCCGGTCGCTCGAGAAGGTTGTGGAGACGCCCGCGCTAGAGCACGGGGGTGGCCACCCCCGTGCTTTACGGCGCGTGGTCGTGACGACGCTGCCGATCACCGCCGACCTGGTGGGCGCGCTGGGCGCCGACCGTTGGGTGTACTACTGCGTGGATGACTACTCGCAGTGGCCGGGCACGGACCACGCGGTGATGGACGCGATGGAGCGCGAGCTGGTGGCGAAGGTGGATGCCGTGGTGTGTGTGAGCGAGACGCTGCAGGAGCGCATCGCGTCGATGAGGCGCGACGACAGTGTGCTGCTGACACACGGGGTAGATGTGGGGATGTGGGAGACCCCGGCAGTTGATTCACGGATCAGCCCATTTTGGCCCGGTGAAGACAAGCCGATCGCGCTGTTCTGGGGGCTGATCGATGAGCGGCTGGACATTGCGTGGTTGGACGAGCTATTGGCTTCGAGGTACTCCCACCTTGTGTTGGCTGGCCCCAGGCAGAACGAGTTTGGGAATACCCCGGGCTCGCTCGGGGACACAAGCATGTTGCCGATCGAGCAAGTCTATCTTGGCCCGATTGCGCAGCGCGACCTCGCGGCGCACGCCGCCGCCGCGCAGGTGCTCGTCATGCCTTACATCGACGCGCCCGTGACCCGGGCGATGCAGCCGCTCAAGCTCAAGGAGTACCTCGCCACAATGAAACCCGTCGTCGTCCGCGACCTGCCGGCGACGCGGGCCTGGGCGGACTGCTGTGACCTGGCGTCCTCGGCCGAGCAGTTCGTGCGGCTCGTGCAACAGCGGGCGCGGACCGGGACGCCGGCCGAGCAGCTTGAGGCGCGGCGCCAGCGCCTGCCAGCGGAGTCGTGGGGGGCTAAGGCAAGGCGGCTTGCCGAGGTGATCGAAGGGGCGGGGTGACCCGTACACTCGATCGCCCGTCTGTGGCCGGGCCGCATCGCAGAAGCACCCGATAAGCAGCAGGCCGGCTGCCGCGGTGGGTGTAGGTTTGCCGATAACACGGGCAGGATGCTGAAACACATCGCACAAGCAGTCGGTCAGGTCATGGCGTGGCCCGCGCGGGTGCGCCTGGTGCTGTTGTCGGGATCACTCGGAAACGACCCCGCGCTCAGCGCGGTGAGCGAGTCGGTCGCGAAACGGACGGGGCCATTGGGCAACTACCTGCGTCAGGCGTTCTACCGTCGGGCGCTTTCGCGTACTGGGCGCGATATCCACTACGGATTTATGACGGTGTTCAGCAAGCGCGCCGCCGAGTTGGGCGACCGCGTGTACCTCGGCCGGTTCTGCACGGTGGGCTGGGTGACGATCGGCGACGACGCCAAGATCGCGGACGGGGTCTACCTGCTCTCGGGCGGCCGCCATCACACGACGCCGGACGCAGACGTGACGCACGAGCACATCACGATCGGTGCGGGGGCCTGGATCGGCGCGGGCGCGGTGGTCATGGCGGACGTCGGCGAAGGGGCGATTGTTGGGGCCGGCGCGGTCGTGACGCGGCCGGTTGCTCCGGGTGCTGTCGTCGGCGGTGTGCCCGCGAAGTCGCTTCAGCCCCACAAGCTCCGGCAGGCGGCATGATCCAGCAAGTCAGTCAACCCGACGCCCGGATGCGCTTCGCGGTCCGTCGGCTGCTCAAGGACCCGGGCGCAGCGCCGCGCGCCTGTGGCGAACACGACCCCTGCTGGCTCGATGTCCTCCGCGATGGGCTACGGCACAAGACCACCGCACTGATCGCGCGGCAGCACGGCCACGTGACCGGCTACCTCCCGCTGTCGCTGCTACGCAGCCCACTGTTTGGCCGACACCTGGTGAGTTTGCCGTACGTCAACCGCGCGGGGGTTGTGGCGTGTGACGACGCCACGGCGGAGGAGCTGATCCATGCCGCGAAAAAGCTGGCCGACCGGAAGAACGCACGCTACCTCGAGCTGCGTCACCATGGCCAGCCGGTTGCGCATGCGTCGCTCGACCACACACGCGATGCAAAGGTGCGCATGGTGATGCCGTTACCCCGTGATAGCCAGGCGCTGTGGGACGGGCTCAAGGCGAAGGTGCGTAACCAGGTCCGCAAGGGGGAACGGCATGACCTGTCGATCCGCTTCGGCGGGTCCGAGTTGCTCGCCGGCTTTTACAGTGTTTTTGCGACGACGATGCGCGACCTGGGGACGCCTGTCTACCCCAAGCGGCTGTTCGCGTCGATCCTGCACCACCTCGGCGACCGCGCGGAACTCGCGTTAGTGACCCGGGAGGGATCGCCGATTGCTGGAGCGCTGTTGATCCACGACAACACGGCAGGCCTCCGCGAGACGCAGGTGCCCTCGGCCTGCTGTCTGCACACGATGCACACGACCTGCGCGAACATGTGGATGTACCGGCAGTTGATCGACCGTGCGATCGCACGCGGCGCGACGGCGTTTGACTTCGGCCGCAGCTCGGTGGACTCGGGGACGTACCGCTTCAAGCGTCAGTGGGGCGCGCAGCCGCACGCGACTCCCTGGCAGGTGTACCTGCGGGAAGGGGCGCTCGACGCGCTGCGCCCCGACGACCCGACGAATCGCCGGAAGATCGAGGCGTGGAAGAAGCTGCCGGTGTGGACGACACGGCTCATCGGCCCGGCGATCGTGCGCGGGATCCCGTAGAGCGCGTTGGTTCGAAAACGCGAGTGCCCGTCTAGAGCAACTGGCGCGATTGATCTCCATCTGTCATGATGTTGTTTTCAGGCATGGAGGCCTTGTTGATGACCTATTCGATGGACTTGCGTGAACGGGTGGTGGCGGCGGTCGAAGGGGGTGAGGCG
>JBCCWH010000095.1:0-11524 GCA_039193915.1 Planctomycetota bacterium | reverse complement strand
CCTACGGACGCCGGTCTTGTTGCGCGTCAAACACAGCGACGGACCGGCGTCCGTAGGCCGCCGGCTGTTCTACGTTTCGCCGTCGTAACCGTTACAAGCCGCACTGCCCGCAACGACTCGCCCCGCCGGGGGGTGCGATGTCGTATCGGCTGTGCGGGTTGGACGGGTTGGTTGTGTTTTGCGGGCGGGTTGTCGGCCTGGTGCGGGGTTTTCTGTGTGGTGGGGTAAAAATCACTTGCACGTCCTCCGATCTTGTGAAAGCCACACGACAGTGCGTTGTGCGGTGCCCGAGCGTTTGCGGCCGGGCTGCAAACCGAATGGGCGGGCCGTGTGGGCCCGAGGGGCATCCAGGAACGCCTGCCGATCTACCGGCAGCACAAAGAGAGGTTGAGAGATATGAGCCGAATCAACACCAACATCAACTCCCTGATCGCACAGCGCGTCGTGGGCCAGCAGAACGCGAACCTTTCGCAGTCGCTGCAACGCCTGTCGACCGGCTACCGCATCAACCGCGGTGCGGACGACCCCGCCGGCCTAATCGCCAGCGAGGTGCTGCGGGGCGAGAAGGCGTCCATCAGCGCCGCCATCGGCAACGCCGAACGCGCCGACCAGTTCGTCAACGTCGCCGAGGGTGGCCTCAACGAAATCAACTCCCTGCTCGTCGAGGTCCAGTCCCTCGTCAGCCAGTCCGCCAACGAGGCCGGCCTGTCGCAGGAAGAGAAGGAAGCCAACCAGCTCCAGATCGACAACATCCTGCAGACCATCGACCGTATCGCATCCACCACCAGCTTCCAGGGCAGCAAACTGCTCAACGGCAGCTTCGACTTCCAAGTCACCGGCCAGGGCGCGAACGTCACCGACCTCACCGTCAACAACGCGAAGGTGGGCGACACCAACGTCGCCGTCAACGCTCTGATCACGCAGTCGGCCCAGCACGGCGGCCTGTTCCTCAGCGTCGGCGCCGCCTCGCTCGACCTCGTGAGCGCGACCTCGTCGTTCTCCTTCGAGCTCGCAGGCACCGAGGGCTCCAAGAACTTCTCGTTCGGCTCGGGCGCAACGCTCGCCAGTATCGCGACGCAGATCAACTCGTTCAAGGACGTGACGGGTGTGTCGGCGGTCGCCTCGGGCAACTACATCGAGCTCAAGTCGACCGAGTTCGGCTCGAACGAGTTCGTCTCGCTCAACGTCACCAATGCAGGCGGCCAGGCCGGCGGCGTGAAGCTCGCCTCGGCGGGCGACGAAGCGGCGCTCAACTCCGCCGCAGGCACCGCGTTCTCCGCCGTCGCGACACCAATCCGTGACGAAGGCCAGGACGTCGCCGGCACGATCAACGGCACCAAGGCCCTGGGCAAGGGCACGTCCCTCTCGATCAACAGCGAAACGCTCTCGATCGACGCCGTGCTCAACGCCACCGGCTCGCAGACCCTGGGCACCCAGTCCATCGTCACCATCACCGGCGGCGGCGCGAAGTTCAACCTCGGCGCCGAGGTCAACCTGAACAACCAGGTCCAGCTCGGCATCCAGAACGCATCGAGCAGCTCCCTGGGCACCCAGACCCTCGACGGCACGAAGTACAACCTCAGCGACCTGGCCGGCGGCGGCTCGCTGAACGTGATCGACGGCGACCTGACCAACGCCCAGAAGATCGTCAACAACGCGATCAAGGACGTCTCGGTCCAGCGCGGCCGCCTCGGGGCGTTCCAGAAGAACGTCGTCGGGTCGAGCATCAACTCGCTCAACGTGGCCCTTGAGAACATCTCGGCCGCCGAGTCCACTATCCGCGATACCGACTTCGCCAAGGAAACCTCCGAGCTCACCCGCTCGCAGGTCCTCGCCGCCGCGGCCAACAACGTGCTCTCCATCGCGAACGCACAGCCGCAGTCGGTCCTCGGCCTGCTGGGCTAAAACCCCCTGCCCGGCTGAGGCCGAGCAACACAACATGATCGATCTCACAGCGGCGGCCTTCGGGTCGCCGCTTTTTTTTGCGCCGGTCGGGTCCGGATAATTGGTTATCCGGACGGGTCACTCGCCGAATCTCCGTCTTGGCGCGGCTTTAGCAGAAAAATCGGATGTATTAGAGGTGCGGGCCTTAAGGCGCGTGCCGGTTGTGACGATCCTGCGGATGGCTGGCGCGGAGCGTCGGCCCCGAGGACCAGGCCGGCTTCCGATAAGTCGGCGGACTCGGATCGGTGTTGCCATCGTGCGGTGGACACCGAAAAAGCTCAGGCAGCCAGCCGGGGCCGCACGGGAATGTGTGGCTCGGTCGGGCGACGGACTCCGCGGTACGTCGCCGGGTTCAATCGGCACCCCCCCGCTTGGCAAGGATCGCCGGCGAGGCCAGGTGGCGTGCGACAGGTTGGCTGAGCATCACGGCCCCAGGGGTGTGCCCGAAGGCCGACAACGCATCGTGATCGGATCGGAGATCTGTGACCATTCAGGGCCGGAGGCCTCACCCACAATCGTGACACAGGCAAGCGTGTTCACGGAGGACCCAACACCATGAGTCGCATCAACACCAACGTACAGTCCCTACTCGGCCAGCGCGTGCTCGGCCACAACAACCGCGGGCTCAACGGCTCGCTCGAACGCCTCTCGACCGGCCTGCGGATCAACCGCGGCAAGGACGACCCCGCCGGCCTCATCGCCAGCGAGAACCTCCGCAGCGAGAAGGCCGCCATCAGCGCCGCCATCGGCAACGCCGAACGCGCCGACCAGGTCGTCAACATCGCCGAGGGCGGGCTCCAGGAGATCAACTCCCTGCTCGTCGAGGTCCAGTCCCTGGTCAGCCAGTCCGCCAACGACGCGGGCCTGTCGGCCGAGGAAAAGGAAGCAAACCAGCTGCAGATCGACTCGATCCTGCAGACCATCGACCGTATCGCCGCGTCGACCAGCTTCCAGGGCACCAAGCTCCTCAACGGCACCTTCGACTTCAACGTCTCGGGCGTCGCCGCCACCGTCGAGGACTACCAGATCAACGCCGCGAAGCTGAAATTCGGCGAAAACCGCGACGTCGACGTCCTCGTCACCCAGTCCGCCCAGCACGGCTCGCTGTTCCTCAGCGTCGGTGCCGCAGGCCTCGACCTCTCCGCCGCTGACGCCAGCTTCGTCTTCGAAGTCGCCGGCTCGGTCGGGTCGCGTGAGTTCACCTTCGGCTCGGGCACGACCCTCGCCGACATCGCCACCAGCGTCAACACCTTCACCGACGTCACCGGCGTCTCCGCTGTGGCTTCGGGCAACTACATCGAGCTCAAGTCCACCGGGTTCGGCTCCAGCGAGTTCGTCTCGCTGAAGATCGATGACGCGGCGGGTCAGGCCGGCGGCGTCAAGCTCGCCTCGGCGCTCGACGAAGACGCCCTCAACTCCGCTGCGGGCACCGCCTTCAGCGCCCTGTCCGACCCCATCCGCGACGAAGGGCAGGACGTCGGCGCGACGATCAACGGCGTCCAGGCCGTCTCGAACGGCAAGACCGTCAGCATCAACACCGACTTCCTCGATGTCCAGTTCGAACTCACCGACGCCGGGTCACAGGCCCTGGCATCCATCGACGCCCTCACCATCACCGGCGGCGGCGCACAGTTCAACCTCGGCCCCAACGTTGATATCCTCAACCAGGTCAACCTCGGCATCGGCAACGTCGCCACCCGCAACCTCGGTACCGTCGCGGCAGGCTTCCTCGACGAGCTCGGAGCAAGCAAGTCCAGCAACGTCGTCGACGGCGACCTGGGCAAGGCCCAGAACATCGTCAACGACGCCATCAAGCAGGTCTCCACCCTGCGTGGCCGCCTGGGCGCATTCCAGAAGAACACCATCGGCGCGACCATCCGGTCGCTGGGTGTGGCCCTGGAAAACACCGCCGCCGCCGAGTCCGCGATCCGCGATACCGACTTCGCCGCCGAGACCGCCGCCCTCACACGGTCGCAGATCCTCGTGCAGTCGTCGACGCAGATCCTCTCGATCGCCAACAGCCAGCCACAGAACGTGCTGGGACTGCTCGGCTAAACCAATCAAGTCACCGGAACGCCCTTGGGCTTCCGATCACTGATGCGAGGCGGCGCGGGTACAACCCGCGCCGCCTTTTTAGTGGTTAGGGCCTAGGGCCTAGGGCCTAGGTTGGAGCTTTAGACCGTGGGATGAAAACGCCTGCGGAGAAAGGCTGACAGCAAAGGCATTCGCTGCATTCGGGTCTCGCGCTGCTGCCTAGGCCCTAGGCCCTAACCCCTAGCCCCTCACCACCACCCCATTCACGCCCACCGCGACCAACCCCCGATAACCCTACAAAACCCCCTTCCCAGCACTCCCAACAGGCCCTCCCCATGTGCGGCATCGTCGGCGTCGTCTGCAAAGACCCGAAACAAACCGTCCACACCGCCCGGCTCGAAGCCGCACGCGACACCCTCGCCCACCGCGGGCCCGACGACGCAGGGCTCTGGCATCGCCCCGGCGTCGCGCTGGGACACCGGCGGCTCGCCATCCTCGACCTCTCAAACGAACCCGGCCACGGCCAACAGCCCTTTGCCGACGCCGCCAACACGAAGGCGCTCACCTACAACGGCGAGGTCTACAACTACCGCGAACTCATGGCCCGCTACGAACAGCAAGGCCACACGTTCCAATCCACCTGCGACACCGAGCTCGTCTTCCACGCACTCGCCACCGACGGCCCAGCCGCCCTCGAACAGTTCCACGGCATGTTCGCCCTCGCGTTCTACGACGCCGCCAAACGCAAGCTCCTGCTTGTCCGTGACCGGCTTGGCCAAAAGCCCCTGTACTACCACGACGCTGGCGACGCACTTGTGTTTGCCAGCGAGCTCAAAGCCATCCTCGCCTACACCGGCCAGCGCTACGCCCTCGACCCCGCCGCGCTCGAACATTTCTTCACCCGTGGCTACGTGCCCGCACCACGCACGATCTTCCAGGGCATCCACAAACTCCCGGCCGGGTGCAGGCTGACGCTCGATGCCAACGCGTGGACACACGAAGTCGAGCAGTGGTGGGACGCCACACCGCAGGACCTCGAAGCGCGATACGGCCCGCTCACCGACGAGGGCGTCGTCGATACGCTCGACGAGTTGCTCACGCAATCCGTCAGCGACCGGCTCATCAGCGATGTCCCGATCGGCACGCTGCTCTCGGGCGGGATCGACTCGTCCCTCATCACCGCGATGGCGTCAAAAACACTGAAAAAACAGGGAAAAGGGCGTGTATCCGCCTTCACCATCGGCTTCGATGAGTCCGAGCAACACAACGAGATGCCCTACGCCGAGCTCGTCGCCAAGCAGTTCGGCTGCGACTGGCACCCCCGGAAGCTGAACCAGGGCAACCAGGACTGGCTCCGCGAGCTCGACGACGCGTCGCGCTTCTACGACGAGCCGTTTGGCAACTTCACCGTGACGTCGCAGCGCACGCTGAGCACCTTGTGCCGGGAGGAGTTGACGGTTGTCTTGACCGGGCAGGGCGGCGACGAGCTCACGGCCGGCTACCCGGGCCGATACAACTGGGTCGCGCAGACCGAACAACAGGCGGCGAACAAGCAGACGCGCTCGCAGTACGCCCCGGCCGTCGACGATGTGCTCCACCACCTCAACAAGTCGTCGTTTGTCACCTGGCCCGGTGCGCTGTCGCAGATGTTAGCCGACACCGCGAAGCACGCGATGATCAACGCGGCCGACCCCGACGACACGATCACGCCGTTCTGGTTGCGTCACGCGTGGCCCGACCGATTGGGCAACGTGCTCTACACGGATGCGAAGACGAACCTGCCCGACTACCTCGTCTGCATCGAAGAACGCGCATCGATGTCGGCGTCGCTCGAAGCCCGAAACCCGATGCTCGACCACCGCGTCGTCGAGTTCCTGCTGTCGCTGCCGATGCGATACAAAGTACGACCCGGCAACGGCCCGATGGCGGTCAACGGCCTGCAGAACAAGTGGATTTTGCACGCACTCGCCAAGCGCTACCTCCCGGCCGAGGCGTTTGATCGGCCCAAGCGCGGCTTCACACCGCCGATCCAGCAGTGGATGCAGCGCTACGCCCCGCGTATCGCCGAGGTTTTCCGCGAGACGCAGGCGCTCACCGCCGGGCTGTATTCGCCTTCCTGGCAGTCGTTTTTGAACGCCGGGCAGTACACGCCCCAGGCGATGATGCCGGTGTACTACTGCTTGGTATTCGCCCTATGGGCAAGGCGATACCAAGACCACATCCGTCCATTCACAGAAGACAACGCCCCCGCCCCAAGCCGTGCGATGAGCGAAGCGAATCCGCGGATCACCCCCAGAAGTCAAGACGGATCCGCCCACACGGCCTTCCGCGAACAGTCGCCCGTTGCCCTCGCCACCGCCCGCTGGTTCTGCCAGATGCTCGGCAACCTGCCCGACGCCGGCACACTCCACATCACCGGCGACCCGACCGGCTTCTACGCCGACCTCGCAACACGCTCGGGCTACCGGGTGGTGGCCGGGGTGGAGCGAAGCGACCCCCCGGAATGCACGGCTGGGGTCCAAACACCATCGCCCCGTTCCGGGGGCGGCTGCGCCGACCCCGGCCACCAACCACATGCCCACGCCCTGGTCGGCCTCGACGCCGTCACCGCCTACACAACGCAACCCCGCGACGACAACACCATGCTCCTCGCCTTCATCCCGTTCGACACGCACGAGCAGCAGCAAGTCCAACAGGCACTCCAACAGCTCAACACCCACCGCCCGATCCAGGGCCACCAGGCCGTGCCCGTCGGCGAAGGCAAAGCCGTACTCATCGCGCGGTGCGCGGCGGCACACCTGACGTCGCAGGCCTGAGAGACTAGGCTCTGTCTGAAAACCAAAGGTGGGATGGGCGTCCCGCCCGTCACGAAGCTCAATCGACGGCCGAGACGGCCATCCCACCGTTTTCGGACAGAGCCCAAGCCTCAAGACGCTCACCTCTCAAGTGAGCGCCTTGCAGCTTGGTCGTCCGGGTGTCACGTCACTCGTCGCCCGGGTGCCACACAACTCGCCGAAGGCGTGCTGTGTGTGAGTGCCTGAGAGAATGGCAGCGCGGCACACAGCAGCCCTGCGGGCAGTTGTGTGGCACCCTATGAGATGGTGCTGTGCCTACTGCTTCTTTGCGATCGCGATGAGGTCGCGGTAGACGCCGCCGATGCTTCCGTTGTGGACGACCTTGAGGTGCGGCCCGTCGTCGGTTGCGCAGCTTCCGGGGGCGTTGATCATGCGGTTGAGTTCTTCCTGGGTGAACTCGTAGCCGTGGAAGGTGGGGTCGGAGTTGCCGCCGAACTGCCAGGCGGGGGTGACGCAGATGAAGGTGCCGCCGGGCATGAGGACGCGGTCGATCTCGCGGAGGACGCCGAGGGGGTTGTTGAGGTGTTCGATGACGTCGAAGAGTGTGACGCAGGCGACGGTGGCGTTGTCGAAGGGGATGTCGTCGCCGCGGCCGACGCGGAACTCGGGTACGCCGTGCGGGGCGGGGTACTGCTGCGTTTCGCACATCTTCGTGGCCTGCGCGACGCCTTCGGGCTCGGGGTCGATGCCGACGACGTTGCAGCCGAGCTGGGCGAAGAGGTGGCTAAAGAGCCCGTCGCCGCAGCCGACGTCCAATGTGATTCCCCCCAAGCCATCCGGGGGCAGGGAGAACTTCGCGGTGAGCTGGGCGAGGTGGTCGCAGCGTTGCTTGAGCGGGTCGTGGGTCTGGTAGCCCTGCCAGACGAGTGCGCCGCGGGTGTCGTATTTGTTGAAGGGCATCATGCCGGCGTGGTGGAAGGCGTTCCACAGCAGCCCGCCCCCGCCCCCGGATGCCCCGGAAGCCCCGGAAGCCCCGGAAACATGCTCGGCGTGTTGCGTCGAGTCGGCGGCGTGTTCTTTGCGGACGATGTCGAGGTCGGGCGCGACCCAGTCGAAGCCGAACCGCCCCCGGAACGCGGCGCTGTCCTGCTCATCGAGCGAAGGTGAGAACTCATCCACGACCCCGACCTGCGGGACGCCGAGCACCCGGCCGCCGCGCTGCCGGATCGCCAGGCCCAGCGCGAGTGGGCCGAGCTGGCCCATGCGTTCGAGCAAACCCACACCGTCGACTTCGTCGAAGGCCTGCTCGTCCACCACCATCACGCCGCCGGCGATCGTGTCGACCTCTTCGGGGAAGCGGTAGCACGCCCCGGCCACGCCCTTGCCCACGTGGTGGAACCCCTTGGGGTGGACGACGTTTTCGCCCATCGAGAAGACGTGCCCATCGGCGAAGTACCGCTTGGCCCCGGCGAGCTTCACGCCCGGGATCGTCCTGAGGAACCAGGCAAGGCGATCGCGCCAGTCCACGGGCTCGGGGCCTCCGGAAGCAGGGGTGTTGACGTCGCGTACAACGATGTAGCCGTCTTCCCCGCGTTCGACCGCCCAGCGGGGGGCGGACACGCAAACCGGAGGGGCCAGGGGCGCAGCAACAGCGGCGGGTGTGTTATCCGTCATACCCCGAGCATCGGCGGGTTTGGTCCTGCGCCGTGAAAACCGCCGATAACTCCTTGACCGACAGCCGCACTGCTACGCAGTGCCGGGGCGACACGAGCATCGAAGTGCTCGGCCACTGCCCCGGCGTCGCGTAGCGACGCGGCTATTCGCCCCGCAAAGATCACTCTACCCCCAACCCAAACCCCCAAACCACCGCCCACGCTCCTTCCGCAATCCGAAATCCACCATCCGCCATGCCCCAACTCTCCATCCTCATCCCCAACTACAACAACGGCGTGCAGTCCAGCAAGGACGGCGCGACCGACCTAATCGCCGACCTGCTCGTCTCGCTCGAACAGACCCTCGCCGACGACCCGACCCCCCTCGAGATCCTCGCCTTCGACGACGGCTCGACCGATGACTCGCTCGACACCCTGCGCACCTGGTCCCAAAAAACCTGGCGCGGCGGGCAGCCCTTCCTCACCCTCCTCGAAGACGAACACTGCGGCGTCCTCTCGGTTACCGCCAACAAGCTCGTCCACGCCTGCAACAGCGGGCCCGACGGCGTCCTCGTCCGGCTCGACGGCGACATCGTCATCCACACCCCGAACTGGGCGCAGAAGCTCTGCGCGGTCTTCGACACCGGCCCCAAAGACCTCGGCGTCATCGGGCCCAAGCAGCTCGCGCCGGCCGGGCACATCCACGCGATGGGCGACATGCTCCTGCACCCCCGCGGGTACCACCACGTCGCCGAGGGCTTGCCGCCCGAACAGGTCACCAAGCCCATCGAGGTCGACCACGTCATGGGCTGCTTCTACGTCTGCAAGCGCGGCGTCTACGATGCGCTCGACGGCTACGACGAGGACTACCTCCGTGGCCAGACCGTCGACTTCGGCATGCGCGCCCGCCTCGCGGGGTATCGCTGCTGGGCCGTCCCGTCCGTCAGCTTCACCCACCGCCACACCCTGCGGCAGGACCGCGCGACCACCGCCGACACCGACACCGGCGTCGACCGTTCCCGGCAGGTTTTCCGCGAAAAATGGGGCTTCGACCGCATCGCCCCCGACCTCGACACCGTCCGCGAGCGCTACGCCGGGACGCCGCTGCTCTGGAACGCCAACGTCTTCGGCAGCGCGCCGGGCGAGACCGAAGTCCCCCAGAGCGCCACGCCCGCCGGGTTCGACCAGAGCGAGTGGGTCCGCTTCAACCAGGACCAAGCTTTCCAGGCGTGGACCCAGTTCAAGGTCGGCGCGGTGCTGCAGCTCCTCCAACGCCAGGTCGGCCCGATCGATCGGCCCGTCGTCGTGCTCGGCTGCGGGTCCGGGCTCGTCGTCCACCTGCTCGCGCTGCAGGGCATCGAGGCCGTCGGCGTCGAGCGCGAACCCCAACACGTCGCGCTGGCAATGCAGTTCGCCCAGCAGCACCAGCAGCGTGCGGGCTACCCCGCCAAGCCGCCGCGGTACAAAGTCCAGACCGAACTTCGCCGGATGCCGCTCGACGACGATAGCGCATCGCTGGTGTGCCTGTTCGATCGGCTCGAAGCCCACGACAACCCGGTCGCGCTCCTGCACGAGGCCCAGCGGCTCTCGGGCCCGGCCGGGACGCTGCTGGCGATCTCGAAGATGCCCCCGCTGACACACGATCGGCCGATGGCGCCCTACCACCCGTTCCTGCCCAAGCAGTTGGCGTCGCTGGTCAAGGCCGCGACCAACTGGCCCACGTCGATCGAGGTCGTGGCCGAGCACCCGGACAAGCCGATGGTCGTCTTCGCGAAGGGCAAGGCCCAGCCCACACCCGTGGGTGCCGGGGTACATGCAGCCGACACCGGAACCCCCGATAAGGCCCCGTGTTCGTGAAGCCCAAGGCGCTCACCGCGCAAGTGAGCGCCTTGCACCTGCACCGCCCCAATGCCCGGGTGCCACACAACTCGCCGAAGGCGTGCTGTGTGCGGAAACGCTTCAACCCGAGCCCGCGCGGCACACAGCAGCCCTGCGGGCAGTTGTGTGGCACCCATCGCCCCGCCACCACGCCCCGGATAAACTCACCCATTGGGCAACCCCCGCCCGATACGGTATAAACGCGAGCGATCGGTCTGGATGGACCCAGCCGAGCCGGACCCGACGCCACGGACGTACGCAACCACAGGGGCCGCGATGGGACTGACAAGGCGACAAGCACTGGCCGCATCCATGGGCGCGATCCTCCTCGCCTCCGGCTGTAAATCGCAACAGGCCGCCAACCGCCACCGCCCCGGCATCGACTGGCCCGAGGGCTACCCCGCAAGGCCCACGCCCGGCGGCCGGCACACCACGCTCCACACCCCCCCGCACATCCACACCCCCCCCACGCCGCCACCCGCCAACCCGGCCGGCGTCCAGGCCATCGCCCGCGCACGGTGGTCCACCGACGGGCCCGTCCTCGCCGACATCAACCCGATGAACGGCATCCAGAAAATCACCATCCACCACGAGGGCTCACGCGCCGTCGACTTCACCGCCTTCAACACCACCGCACAACACCTCGACAAGATCCGAAAGTCACACGTCAACAACAACGGCTGGTCCGACATCGGCTACCACTACATCGTCGACCGCGCCGGCCGCGTCTGGGAAGGCCGCGCCACCCGATACCAGGGCGCACACGTCGGACGCAACAACGAAAACAACCTCGGCGTCATGGCCCTGGGCAACTTCGACCGACAGTCCCCCACCCAGCAGCAGCTCAACGCCCTGTTCGATACCGTCAAGAAGCTCAAGCAGCAACACCGCATCCCCCGCGCGAGCGTCAAGAGCCATCAAGAGATCCGCCCCACCGCCTGCCCAGGCCGAAACCTCCAACGCCACATGGACGCGCTACGAAGGTACGTGGGGTAGGACGCACAGCCATGCGTGCCCCCTATCAATCGGGTCGGGGGACAGGCATACTTGCGGGTCAGGGGGACAGGCATTCTTGCCTGTCGTCAGGCCGCAGGCCTGAACAAGCCCGGGGCTTCGGCTCCGCCGAATGACAGACAGGAATGTCTGTCCCCCTTCTGTTGGGGCTCTAACTGTTGGGGCTCTAAGAGCGTCTATCAAAATGAACGGTGGGGCGGGCATCTT
>JBCCWH010000094.1:0-11625 GCA_039193915.1 Planctomycetota bacterium | reverse complement strand
TCCTCCTCGACGAGCACAAGCTCAACGCCGCCGACGTCAAGGCCACCGGCCCCGGCGGCCGACTGCTCAAGGAAGACGTCCTCGCCCACCTCGACAACAAGAAAGCCACCCCCGCCCAAGCCGCCCCTGAGCGAAGCGAAGGGTCGGATCAAGCTGGATCGAGCGCGTCTTCTACAACAACTTCCACAGGCGACCGACCCGAAGAAGTCGTCCGCATGAACCCGCTGCGCCGCACCATCGCCAAGGCCCTGGTCAACGCCCAGCAGACCGCCGCGCTCCTGACGACCTTCAACGAGGTCGACATGACCGCCGTCATGGACCTCCGCAAGCAGCACCAGGACAGCTTCGTCAAGAAGCACGGCATCAAGCTCGGCTTCATGTCCTTCTTCGTCAAGGCCAGCATCGAAGCCCTCAAGCAGTTCCCCGCTGTCAACGCCGAGGTCCGCGGCGACGAAGTCGTCTACAAGCACTACTTCGACATCGGCATCGCCATCGGCGGCGGCCGCGGGCTCGTCGTCCCCGTCCTCCGAAACGCCGAACGCCTCAGCTTCGCCGGCACCGAAAAAGCCATCAGCGACTACGCCGTCAAGGCCAAGGAAAACAAGATCCAGCTCTCCGAGCTCACCGGCGGATCTTTCACGATCACCAACGGCGGGGTCTACGGCTCGCTGCTCTCGACCCCGATCGTCAACGCCCCGCAGTCCGGCGTCCTGGGCATGCACGGCATCGTCCGCCGGCCCATCGCCGTCGGCACCCCCGGCAAGGACGAGCGCATCGAGATCCGCCCGATGATGTACCTCGCGCTGACCTACGACCACCGCATCGTCGACGGCCGCGAAGCCGTGACGTTCCTCAAGACAATCAAAGACTGCATCGAAGACCCCGCCCGGATGCTGATCGAGGCTTAGCGATTGCGCGTCTTTTGTTTGATCACCCACCAAGCCCACGCTTGATTGCGTGGGCTTCTTGCATGTGATGGTTGGCTTGTCGAATGATCCGTCGTTTCTTCAACCGCTGGTTTGATGGGCTCAATCGGCATGTGCTGGCCGTAGGGCTGGTGATGGGCATCGCGGTCATCGGCGACTTGACGCTGTATGCCGTGCTGCCGATCCCCGCGTACCAGGACGCGCTGGGGCTGCTGCCCTGGCACGTTGGGGTGCTCCTATCGATGAACCGCTGGGTGCGGCTGGTCACCAACCATTTGGCTCAGCGCTTGTACTGCGGCCGGTTCCCTGCGCGGTGGGTGCTGTTCGCCTGCCTGATGTCGCCGTTGCTGAGTGTGGTGTATGCGACGACGCCGGCGTTTGTGGTGTTCCTGCTGGCGCGGATGGCCTGGGGGTTTTGCTGGTCGCTGCTTCGGCAGGCCAGCCAGATGACCGTGGTCGAGACGATGCCGGACGACAAGCTCTCGCGTGGCATGGGCTACGCCAATGGACTGACTTGCCTGGGCTGTATCTTCGGCGTCCTGGTTGGTGGGCTGCTGTGCGACTGGATCGGCTTCTCCGCCGCTTTTGTTGTGCTCGCCGGCCTGTCGCTGGTGGGGGTCTGGCCGGCCTGGGTGTCGCAGCGTTTTCAGCACCAGGTACACACTGCACCGACGCGGAGCGGGCCGGCCGCGGTCCCTTGGCGTCAAGGGGCTGGGCTGCTGGGGATGGGTTTTGGGATCAACGCCGCGACCTCGTTGGTGATGGCGACACTGGGGCTGGCCGTTGCCGAGCGGGTGGGAAGTGGGCTGGTGTTTTGGGGCGTGCTGCTGGGGGTGGCGACGCTCAATGGTGTGCTGCAGGGCGGGCGTTGGGCGGTGGACTCGGTGCTCGCGCCGTGGCTGGGGGCGCTTGCCGACCGGGTGGGGCCTCGCCGGGTGTCGATCGCTTGCTTCGCGGGGATGGCGGCGCTGCTGTACGCGATGCCGTTTGTTCAGGCGTTGCCGCTGGCGGGGTTGCTGCTCGTGTTTAGTGTCCTCGCCACGACGCTGGCGCTGGGGCTGGTGGCCCAAGCCGGTCGAGGCGGCCCGGTGATGATCGCCCGCTACGCCACCGCGGCGGATATGGGGTCGGCGGCGGGTCCGCTCTGTGGCTGGCTGCTGCTCCAGGCCGTCACCGATTCGCGACTTACCTTCCACATGGGCTGCGGCGTCTGCGTGTTGGCCTTTGCTCTGGCGCTAAAGGCTCAATGGCGGCGTCAACCCCGGCCCGGCGCGCGGCAGCCCAATGAACCGTGCGCCGCCGAGGCCTCTGCCTGCACTTGCGGTGTGTGCCCGGTATGTGCCGCGGAGGTATGATGCCGCTCCGCACTTTTGGGACGCTCAATACCATGCCGACTCACACACACGACCTCCTTGTCATCGGTGCCGGACCTGCCGGCTACGTCGCCGCGATCCGCGCGGCGCAGCTCGGACTCGACACCGCCATCGTCGAGAAAGAAAAAGCCCTCGGCGGGACCTGCCTCCGCGTCGGGTGCATCCCGTCCAAGGCCCTGCTCCAGTCGTCGCAGAAGTACGAGGACGCGCTGCACCACCTCAAGGACCACGGGGTCAAGGTCGAGGGCGTCTCGCTCGACCTGCCCGCCATGCTCAAACGCAAGGACAAGGTCGTCAAGACCCTCACCGGCGGCGTCGCGTCGCTGATGAAGAAGAACAAAGTCACGACCTACACCGGGCTCGCGACGTTCAACGCCGACAAAACCGTCACCATCGGCGGCGAAACCGTCAGGGCGAAGAACATCCTCATCGCGACCGGCTCGGTGCCGGCATCGATCCCCGGCGTGAACCTCGACGACGACCTGGTCGACACCTCGACCGAGGCGCTCAGCTACACCGAAGTGCCCAGGCACCTGGCCGTGATCGGCGCGGGCGTCATCGGGCTCGAACTCGGCAGCGTCTGGCGTCGGCTCGGCGCGGAGGTGACGGTCATCGAGTACCTCGACCGTGCGTTCCCCGGCATGGATGAAGAACTCGCCGGCGCAGCGATGAAAACGCTCAAGAAGCAGGGCATCAACTTCATGCTCGGCTGTGCCGTGACGGGCGTAAAAAGCGCGAAGGGCGGCGTGACGATCTCGATCAAGGGCAAGGACGACGTCAAGGCCGACCGCGTACTGGTCGCGGTGGGGCGCAAGCCGAACACCGACGGGCTCGGGCTCGACAAGGTCGGTATCACGCCGAACAAGCGCGGGCAGATCGAAGTCAACGAGAAGTTCGAGACCGGTGTCGAAGGCATCTACGCGGTGGGGGATGTTGTGCCCGGCCCGATGCTCGCGCATAAGGCCGAGGAAGAGGGCATCGCCTGCGTCGAGATGATCGCGACGGGCCACGGCCACATCGACTACAACACGATCCCCGGCATCGTCTACACCCACCCCGAGGTCGCCAGCGTCGGCAAGAGCGAGGAAGAGCTCAAGGAGCAGGGGATCGACTACAAGAAGGGCAGCTTCCCGCTGATCGCCAACGGCCGGGCGCGGGCGAACAACGATACGGACGGGTTTGTAAAGATCCTCGCGGACGCCGCGACCGACCGCGTGCTGGGTGTGCACATCCTCGCCGGCGCGGCGGGCGAGCTGATCGCCGAGTGCGCGACAGCGATGGCGTTCGGCGCAAGCAGCGAAGACATCGCCCGGGCCTGCCACGCGCACCCGACGCTGAGCGAAGCCGTCAAGGAGGCCGCGCTGGGCGTCGCGGGCCGCGCGATCCATATCTGACTTTGGTTGAGTTTCCCTAAAACACGGGGGTGGCGACCCGCGTGCTTTACAGGCGCGGTTGATACGGAGTAGGCGCTACGCGCCGTACGTCCAAACCTCGCCCGGCTGCATCTCCTTGACCTCCACCCCCTCGGGCGCGAACCCTTCGGCCGTCTGGTTCAGCACCGGGAACGTCTTGTAGTGGATCGGCACGGCAAACTTCGGCGCGATCATCTCCGCCGCCATCGTCGCGAGCTCGACGCCCATCGTGAACCGGTCGCCGCAGGGGATCATCGCGATGTCGGGCTTGGCCACCGCGCCGATGAGTTTCATGTCGCCGAACAGCGCGGTGTCGCCGCAGTGGTACAGCTTCACGCCGCCGATGGAGAAGACCAGCCCCATCGGCTGGCCCATGTACTTACCCTGGTAGCTGGACGAGTGGAACGCCGGCGTCATCGCGACGTAGCCGAAGTCGGTGGCGATCCGCCCGCCGGGGTTGCCCGGGTCGATGTTGTCGTGCCCGCCCTCGGTCGCGACATACTGGCACAGCTCGTAGGCACCGATGACGGTCGCGTTGTTCGCCTTTGCGATCGCGAGCGTGTCGCCGAAGTGGTCTTCGTGCCCATGCGTCAGCGCGACGTAGTCACAGACGATGTCCTCGGGCTTGTGCACCGCCAGCGGGTTGCCTGTTAGAAATGGATCGACGGCCACGGCCTTGCCGGTGCCGGTGTCTTTGATCAGAAAGCCCGAATGCCCGAGGAAAGTCAGCTCGATCGGCATGGTGCGTGTTCCTTGTCGTTGTCGTAGTTGGCCACGCGACCATTAGACCACAGCACGCGCCGCGGACCAAACGGACGGCATGCCTCCACGGTGCAAGCTACCGCCCCGCGATGTCGTACACGTGCACGGTGTTGGCCCAGCCGCCCAGGGCGACACGTCGGCCGTCGGGCGACAGCGCGATGGCGAGGTTGCGGTGCTGGGTCGCGTCTTCTTCGAGGTACAGCTCGTTGCCCGCGAAATCGTAGAGGGCGAGGTGGCACGCGCTGCCGGTGACGGCGATGCGTTCGCGGTCGAAGTCGACATCGAACACGACGTGCCCGCCGGGCGTTTCGATGCGGGCTTCGACCTGCCCGTTGGTGAGGTTGATGACGAAGACCTGGGCCACCCCGTGGCCATTGGGCGCATCGCGTGCGACCACGGCGTGGGTATTGCTGATCTGGATCCCGCTGTAGAACGGGGCGTCGATCGCTAACTCGCCCATGCCTTCGGCCCCGGTCTGGTGCCGGCCCGCCAAGGCCCGGTCGCGCTGGGCCGGGGCGTCGTAGATACACAGCACATCCAGCAACTGGGCGACATAGCCAAGCAGTTCTCCGTCGGGCGAAAGGTCGAAGGCGGTCGGCTCGGGGTCGGTCTTGAAGGGTCGGCCGACCCGCCGTCGACGTTGCCAGTGGTAGCGGTAGGCCCGCGTGCCGTACGAGTCGAACAGCCCGATGGCTCCGCCTTCGGCGCGCTGGGCGCGGCGGAGGTCTTCTTCCGTTTCAGCGAACACAACCACCGCCTCGCCACGCCGCGGGCCAAAGGCGATGCTGCTGATACGCGACGCTTCGTCTCGCCGAACCGCCCGGCAGACATCGGCGTGCAGGATGTCACGATCCACTTCACCCGTCCGGGCGTCGAGCACCCGCGCGAGCACAGCGTTGCCTGCGTCATCTTGGGTGTTGGTTTCGTCGAACTGCACCAGCACATGCCGTCCATCCGGCGACACGCTGACCCGCTCGTCCCCGCCCGAAAAACGTTGCGTCCACGTGCGCTCGCCCGTCCGCGCATCGAGGCGGTAGACAAACCGCCCGCGGTGTTCGCCGGTCGCAGGGTCGAAACCGTCGTCGGTCTCTTCGACATCGTTGAAAAAGCCCCGGCCGTCGTGGCCGAAGACGATCAACCCGTCTCGATCGACCCAACTCAACCCGCCGATCCGGTCCGCACCGCCCGCGCGGATGCGCTCCGCCGGCTGCGCCTCGCCCCACACCTCGACCAGCGTGACGTCGATCCCCTGCGCCGCCGCGAACGGCGAACCGCTCAACAACAAAACCAGCATCGTCAACAACGTCACGAAACGCCTCGGCATGCCCGACCTCCTGAGTGCTCGTCCACCCGAGTATACCGGGCAGTGCGACGGCCCCGAAGCCCGTCGCGGCCGACATATGCGTGCGGGGCGTGGTAAAACTTCCGTGTGAATCGCTCGTTTCTGCTTATCTTGTCCTGCGTTTTCCCGGTGATGCTTGTCGGCTGCGCCTCGGTCTACCCCGCACGCAGCCCCGTAGGCGATGCGCTGCCGCGCGTCACGGGCGAGACGATCGCCGGCAAAACGATTGTCCTCCCCGACGACCTGCGTGGTCGGCCGACCATCCTGCTGCTGGCCTACCAGTCCAAGGCTCAGGACGAGGTCAACTACTGGGCGATGGTCGCGATGGCCAACATGCCCGAAGCAAACCTCTACGAAGTGGCCGTGTTCACGCAGTTCAAGTACTTCCTCGCCCGCGGCCGCATTATCCGCCAGGCGGCGTCGCGCATCCCCGAGCCGCTGCATGACCACCTCATCGGCGTCTGGTGGGGCGGCCGAACCCTCGCCCGCTTCACCGGCAACCCCCGCGACAACCACGCCCGCCTCCTGCTCCTCGACGATCAAGGCGAAGTCATCTACTTCAACGACCAGGGCTTCAGCTCCCAAACCATGCGCGCCTTCCTCGACGCGGTCCGGGCGTATCAGGAACGGCGCGAGTAGCGCTGCGGGAGGAAGGGCTGACGCGGCACAGGTTGGAGGTGTGTGCTCTTTGGGGCTACACCACCCCCGCTTCGCCGGTGAGGATGGGGTCGGCGACGTACTCGCGGGGGTCGGTCACGGTGCCGCGCAAGGCGCTGGCGGCGGCGGTGAGGGGGCTGGCGAGGAAGACGCCGGCGTCTTTGTGGCCCATGCGACCGGGGAAGTTTCGGTTGGTGGTGGAGATGCAGTTGATGGGCTCGTTGAGTCGGCCGAAGGTGTCCTGCGGGCCACCGAGGCAGGCGGCACAGGAGGCGGGGCCGATCTGGCAGCCGGCGTTTTCGAGGGCGTGGTAGATGGAGGTGGTGGATTTGGAGTCTGAAGAGCCGGGTGCTGAAGCACCCTCCGCCAGGGGTTCGCCGTGGAGGTTGAGTCGGAGCATGTCGGCGTGGACTTCGGTGGAGCCGGGGACGACGAAGGTGGGGATTTTGACTTCGTGGCCGTGGAGGATGTTGGCGGCGAAGAGCATGTCGGTGATTTTGCCGCCGGTGCACGAGCCGATGTAGGCGCGGTCGAGCTTGACGTTTTGCTGCTGGAGTTCGTAGGCGGTCTTGGTGTTGTCCGGCGAGTGGGGTGCGGCGACGAGGGGGACGAAGTCGGCCAGGTCCCACTGGTTGCGGTAGTCGTAGTCGGCGTCGTCGTCCTCCTCGTAGACGGTCCACTCGGGGCGGGTGGAGCGGTTTCGTACGTAGGCGAGTGTCTTTTCGTCGACGTCGCAGATGCCGTTCTTGCCGCCGGCCTCGATGGCCATGTTGGTCAGTGTCATGCGGTCTTCGAGGGAAAGCGAAGCGATGCCCGAGCCGGCGAAGTACATGCTTTTGTAGGTTGCGCCGGCGAAGCCGATGTCGCCGATGACGGCGAGGATGAGGTCTTTGGCGGTGAGGTAGGGGGGGATGTCGCCGTGGAAGTCGAAGCGCATGGTGGGTGGCACTTTGAGCCAGGTCTTGCCGGTGCCGAGGGTGAAGGCGGCGTCGGTGTTGCCCACGCCGGTGGCAAACTGGCCGAAGGCGCCGGCGGTGCAGGTGTGGCTGTCGGTGCCCAGCAGGATCTCGCCAGGCCGGCAGTGGCCTTCCTCGGGCAGGGCCTTGTGGCAGACGCCTTTGTAGGTTGTCTTTGTTGGGTCACGGTACGGCGAGGGGAAGCCGGAGCCGTACTCGGTGTTTAGAAAATCAGCATCGTAAAAGTAGCGGATGCCTTGTTTCTTCACGAAGTCGCGTAGGATCTGCACGTTGCGGTGGCACTTTTCGTCGGCGGTGAAGATGTAGTGGTCGGGGATGATGACAAGGCGTTCGTTGTCCCAGACCTTGGCGTCCTGGCCGAACTCTTTCTCGAAGATGCCGATCGTGCCCGGGCCGCAGACGTCGTGGGTGAGGAGGATATCGACATCGACCCAGACGTTCTCGCCGGGGGTTACTTCGTCCTTGCCGGCGTGGGCGGCGAGGATTTTCTCAGTCATGGTCATCTTGCGCGGCATCGTTCGTCTCCGCCCCGGGTGGCATTGCGTTGATCTTCAAGACATCGGTCAGCCCCGCATCATAGCAACGGCATAAAACGGCAGGCGCAGCGCTTGGGGTAAGGCCTTGTGCGTCAGGCACCTAGCCCCAGGCGGCATAGATTCGTACGGCGTACGGAATCGGATTGACGCTGCACAGGCCGCGGGGTATCGTCCGCCCATGCAGATTTCAAGAATGAAGACCGCCGCGTTGCTCGCTGTTGTGGTAGCCATGCCTGCGGCGTTGCCGGGGTGTGTGACGCCGTTCGAGAAGCAGACCGCCGAGAACCTGCGCGAGGCGCTGCTCGCGTCTCACCGCGCCGAGGTGGAACGCATGGGCGGTGCCGACGCCCGGCCGCTTGAGCGCGATCCGAGCGCTTTCCGCGAGTCGCTTGAGCGCGTGGTTGAACGCCAGCGTGAAGAGGGGCAGCTCGGCCCCGATGAGGGCGGTGTTGATGAGCAGATTGCCCATGCCGACGAAGTCAGCGGTGTGGCCGCGTATCAGGACGCGACGCCTGACTTCGGCCCGGACCTCGCGGGGCGTGAGGAGCCCGAACTGGTGTCGGTCGACCTGCAGAGCGCGCTGCAGCGCGCGATGGCGAACAACCTCGACGCCCGCATCGCCCGGCTCAACCCCGTCATCGCCGAGCACCAACTCACCCAGGCCGAGTCGGACTTCGACACCGTCGTCTTTTCAAACCTCGCGTGGCAGAAGAACGATACGCCCCAGCCCGCCGGCGTCGTCCCCGGGCTCTCGGGCAACTCGCAGTCCGAGACCCTCCAGCTCCAGACCGGCATCCGGCAGACGTTCGAGTCGGGCACGCAGCTCACCGTGCAGGCCCAGACCCAGCGCAGCGAGCAGACACCCAGCGTGTTCGGCACGCCGCGATTTTACGACGCCGATGTCCTTGTGCAGATCACTCAGCCGTTGATGCGTGGGTTCGGCAGCGATGTGAACCGCGCGGGGATCGTCATCGCCGAGCTGGCCGAGCGTCAGCAGGTCGAGCAGTTCCGTACGACGCTTCTGGACCTCGCGGCCGCGGTGGAGCAGACCTACTGGCAGCTCGCGCAGGCCCGGCAGGCGCTCCTGATCCAGCAGGGCCTGCTCGAACGCACCGTCGCGATGCGGGACAAGCTCGAGCCCCGCGTCGGGTTCGACCTGCTCCAGGCCGACCTCAACGAGGTCAACGCCCGCGTCGGCCAACGCCGCGCGGATGTGCTCCGTGCCCAGCGCACCGTCCGCGACCTTTCAGACCAACTCAAACGGCTGATCAACGATGCCGACCTCCCCGTCGTCGGCGAGCAGATGCTCGTGCCCAGCGACCTGCCCGTTGATTCGCCCATCACCATCAGTCGGCTCGACGAAGTCACGAACGCGCTGCAGCACCGGCCCGAGATGGCGGTCGCGCTCCTGCAGATCGAGGATGTCGACGTCCGCCGGCTTGTCGCCGACAACAACCGCCTGCCGATCCTGAACCTCACCGCGTCTGCGAACTTCAATGGGCTCGATATCGACGACGGGCTCGACGCATTGGAGGACACGGGCGATCTGGACTTCATCGACTATGCGCTGGGCCTGCAGTTTGAACGGCCGTGGGGCAACCGCGACGCCGAGGCGCTCTACGCCCAGCGTTCGCTGGAGCGTATGCAGGCGTTGGACAACTACCGCCGGCAGGCACAGATCGTCACGCTCGAAGTCAAGCAGGCGATCCGGCAGGTGCAGGAGCAGTACCAGTTGATCGGCACGACGCGCGAAACCCGCCGTGCGTCGGCCCTGTCGCTTGAGGTCGCCGATGTCCAGCTCGACCAGGGCGGCCGCCAGCAAGAGACCTACACCATCCGCGTCGACCGCGTGCTGGCCCGTCAAGACGCGCTCGCCCAGGCGGAGCTGGCGGAGCTGCAAGCGTTGACCGACTACATGGTCGCGCTGAGTGAACTCCGCCGCGCAACCGGCACATCACTGGACCACGCCGGCATCGACTTCGAGGCCCAGCGCGGGCGGGAGTAGGCTTCACTTTCTATACGTCATTGCGCGATGCACCGTGAGTAAATGCGATGACATCGACACGCCTGTGATTTTCATCGACCTGATAGAAGATTAGGTAGTTGCCGAGGTTGACCTTGCGCGTGGCGATGCCCGTACGTTGGGTGAAGTGCGGGTCTACTGGGTGACGTTTGGGCAGTTCGTCCAGGCCCATGACTAGTTCGTGCAGCCGACCCAACCAGCGTCCGATGGTGACCGGAGATACGTTCTCTTGAACGAGGTACGCGAGGTGGCGGTCGAGATCGTCGGTGAAGCTGTCGGCGAGTTCGACGCGGTACTTCATCCCGGTAAAGTCAGCCCGTATTTGTTAGCCAGGTGCGTCATGACTTCGTCGGCCGGGCGTGTTCGGCCGGCCCGCACGTCTTCCATGCCGCGTTGGATGCGTTGGGCTGTTTCAGCTTGCCACTCACGGTCGTCTTCGCAGGGAAGCCGTTGGGGCACCACTTCCGCGACCTGCAGCGCCAGCCACTGAGTCACAGCCGCTTTCTGAGAAGCGTCCATGCCTTCGGGGATGGGGATGGTGATATGGTCCATGGCAAAGCTTTCACTCAGCGATACGCATGTATCAGTCTAGCTTTGGCATGCAGCCCGGGCTAGATTTTTCTGGGATCATCCGCAACTTTGCGGGGCTCAGGCATCGCTTGGCGTATCAACTGGGACTTTTGTCTACTTATCCGCTACCCCGCAAACGCCTCGAAGTGTTCGTTCTGGATCGGGACGACGGTTTCCAGGATGTCGTGGAGGATGCGGGCGGGGGAGCCCAGGGAATCGATCGCGACGATGTTTTCCTTGGGGTAGTGCCCGAGCACGGGGTAGGTCTCTGTTTCGTAGACCTTCCAGCGGTTGCGGATCACGTCCTCGTCGGCGTCGTCAACGCGGTTGCTCTTGAGCGCGCGGCGGCGGAGTCGCTTGAACATCTCTTCTTCATCGTCGCAGCTCAGGTGGATGACCTTGAAGACATCGATGTACTCGTCCATGAGGTGGGACTGCTCGACCGTACGCGGGATGCCGTCGAGGATGAGCAGGTCGTCCTTGGGTTTGTATTCGCCCAGGGTGACGCGGGCGGCGATGTTCTTGGCCCACATCTTGACGGTGAGCTCGTCGGGGACGAGTTCGCCTCGGGAGGAGTGCTCGTAGTAGGCCCTGCCCAGGTCGGAGGAGATGTCGATGGTACGGAAGACGTCGCCGCAGGACATATGGAAGAAGCCGGGGATGGTGCCCAGGATGTTGCCCTGGGTGCCTTTGCCGGCCCCGGGTGCGCCGAAGAGGAGGATGGTCTTGTAGCGGTGGGGCATGGGTTGTTCTTTCTTCGAGACGTGGACCCGGCTTGAGGGTTGCGTGTGTGCGAGCCGCTTAGTCTAAGTCCAAACAAGCAGGCGTGGGCATCGTTTTTTAGGCTGCTGTCCCAGATGTGATCGGCGGTTCGGGGGGCGAAGTGAATACGGTCGGGGGCCGGGGCGGGCGTTCTCGGGCGATGCGGAGGTGTGGGGGGGGGCGTTTTTTTTGAATGATCCCAGTTTGTGGGGTTGAATCGGGACCGTGATGGTCCGATTATGCCTCGCCATGCTGTCTCTGCGCCGAAAGACGGATTACGCCCGG
>JBCCWH010000093.1:0-11876 GCA_039193915.1 Planctomycetota bacterium | reverse complement strand
TTCTTGTCTTTGATGATGGCTTCGACCATCTGGACGGTGCCGGACGCGGGGGCGAGGTAGCCGGAGGTGCCCATCTTCTTGACGATCTCGCCGCCGCCTTTTTTGGCGCGTTCGACGATCTCGTTGAGGCGGTCTTCGGAGATGAACTGGGTGACGGGGATGCCGCAGATGTTGGTGTAGCGTGGGAGGGGGACCATGTCGTCGCCGTGCCCGCCGAGCAGCAGCGCGTTGATGTCTTCGACGGAGAAGCCGGTCTCCATGGCGATGAAGGTCTTGAAGCGGGCGACGTCGAGGCACCCGGCCTGGCCGATGATCTGGTTCGTCGGGAAGCCCGTCGCCTTCCAGGCGGTGTAGACCATCGCGTCCAGCGGGTTGGAGACGATGATGACGATGGCGTTGGGTGCGTGCTGCTTGATGTTCTCGCTCACCGACTTCACGATCTTCACGTTGGTGCCGATCAGGTCGTCGCGCGACATGCCGGGCTTGCGGGGGATGCCGGCCGAGACCACGACGACATCACTCCCGGCGATTGCGCTGTAGTCGTCGGTCGCGGTGATGTTCGCGTCGAACAGCTCCATCGGGCCGCACTGGGCGAGGTCAAGCATGCGTCCGTCGACGGGGAGCATGGTGGAGCCGTCGTCGAGTTTCCGGGGGATGTCGATAGCGACGACGTCGCCGAGTTCTTTCACGGCCGACCAGAGGGCGACGGAGGCGCCGACGTTGCCGCCGGCCCCGATGACGGAGATCTTTGCACGCTTGGGCATGGGTCAAGTCCTTGGGTATGGGTGTGGTATTGCGGCCCGGTGCCGGGATCGACGACCGGGTCGGCCATGATAGCCACGGCGGCGCGGGCCGCAATCGGCCCAGTTCTGGGCCGGCGATGAGGGAAAAAATTCCAAACCCTGTCTTGGTCCGGCGAAAGCCTCTTGGCAAACCCGTGGCCATGGATATGCTCGGCGTGCCCACGCGCCGGCGCGATACGCGCCAAAGCGAGGAGACCGCCATGCTTGAACACAGCCACCTATCCCGACCCGCCTTCTGGCTAGGCGTCCTGCCGACGGGCGGGGCCGATGCGCTCACCCACAACATGGTGTGCGGTGCGCGCGGCTGATCCAGGGCATCCAAAAACGACCTCAAACACTCCCGGCGGTGATGCCGGCGCTGCGATGCACCCACGGATGAAATCCGTGGGCTTCGTGGGGCCGTTTGACTGCACGCGAAACCAACGATGAAACCCACGCAACGAGATGACTCATGGACACCCAAACCCTCAAACAAAAGACGGCCGCGCCGACCGCCGCCCGCGCGGTGTCGCCGGACGACCTGCGCCAAGGCGACTACGTCGTTGTGATGCACACGACCTACCAGCTCGTCCCGTGGGGCGACAGCCCGTGGGATACCGAGCTCACGCCACAGACGATCCGGCTGATCCCGCCGGACAGCGGCGAGACCTTCCGCATCCGCGCGGTCTGCCTGCCGTTTGTTTTCACCTGCGTCGCCAGCGGCGGCCACCGTACGCTCGACCTTCGCCGGCACCACCTGCGTCGGCTGGACAAGGCGTTCGGCAAGGTGGCGTTCCACACACAGCGTGACAAAGACGCCGACAAGAAGTCGGGCAAGAACAAAAAGTCACGCCGGAAGAAACGCAAACGCAGGAAGAAGGACTAACCTTGTCAACGGCACGTACCCAGGTGCGTGCCGTTGATGCTTTAGATGGCAACCGCCCAACGATTCGTGCCGATCAATGATCTCGCGGGAGGATGCTTGGCGATGGGCCGGCCTTTCGATTCAGCAACCATGTCGGGACGGCAAGCGCGAACAGCAGCAGCGTCACGCCGCCGAGCAGGATCGCCATACCGACCCCGCGATGCTCCAACCAGGCGGGCGACACGATCCCGGGCCTGGGCCCACGTGGGGCCTGGACCACAACCTCGTCCTCGAACGGCGTGATGAGCCGGAGCTCCGCCGCGGTGTACGCACGATTCCGGGTGCTGGTTTCGTTGCGTACCCGACGGACCATCTCTTCGGTCACGGGCGGCGCATTGTTGCCCCAGGCGCTGGGGTGGCGGATGTAGGTCATGACGGCGGCGAGGTCGTAGTCGGTGGCCTCGGGGTGGTCCTTGAAGTTCGCCATCTCGATATCGACCTGCACCTCGCCTGGCCCGGGCGTGTTGCTGTAGACCTTGTTGCCGACCTCGATCGGTCCGGTGACGCCGTTGAGGACCAGCGCGCTAAGACGCCGCGCATTGCCCGTGACCCACTGCGACCCGACCAGCGGCGGCGCGATGTTCTCTTCGCCTTCACCATCCGCGCGGTGACACACCGAGCACAACACGCTGTACTGCTCGCGGCCGTGATCAAGAATGGCGGCAAGCTCGCGCGTCACCAGGACCTTCTCAAAGCTAAACACCTCGCCGGCTTCCAGCATCGGCAAGAACGCCTCGACGCCCTGGGGCGGGGCTTCGCGCCACTGCCGGAACAACTCGGGCTCGCCGTCGAGCGGGATCGGGTTCTGCCGATCCGCGCGGGCCTGCTGCATCCCGCGCAGGATCGCGTGGGTCTGCTCAAGTGGGGTCGCGGGGGCAGCCATGCGCTCGATCAGCAGTTGCGCGACGTCTTCTCGGCGGTTCTCCACGACCTTGGCACCGAGCATCTCCAGCAGGCCGAGGCGCTGCTCGGGTTTACCTTCGAACATCTCGGAATCCACCATCGCGATCAGCGAGCCGATCGACAGGTCGCCGTTCTCCGTGGCCTTGACCAGTGCGGCGGTGAGTTCATTGGTGATCGGCCCACCGCCCGCCGCGGTGACACGCTCAAGCATCACCGCCTCCTTGCCACGCAGCCCGCTGACGATCGCCCGGCGGAACAGGTCGTCCTCGCCGTGCCGCTCGAGCATCGCCATCAACAGGTCGTAGCCCTCGGGGGTATCGAGCCCAGCCAACACACCCGCCGACAGCGCGATCTGCAGGTCGAGCTGCCAGCTCCCTTCCTCGGCGTAGCGCGACAGGATCGCCAACGCCCGCCCGGCGTAGTGGCCATCCTCAATCTCGGCGAATTCTTCAGCCAGGCGGATCACCTGCACCTGCACATTCTGGTTGTAGCTTTCCGCCGCGGCTTCGAGCACCGCGATATCCAGCGCGTTCATGCCCTGCAGTGTCCACAGCGCGTGCGTCTGCCCCAGCGGCTGGGTGACATCGCTCGCCAGCGCCCGCAGCGCGGGGACGGCGTCGGGGTCGCGCCGCTCGACGAGCAGCCGCTGCGCCGTCTCACGCCACCACGCGTTCTTTCGCGAGAGGTGCGCGACCAGTTCGATGCTCGACTGTTCGCTCATGGCCGGGCGTTCGCTGGACACCTCGTTGCCGGTGTACACCACGCGGTAGATCCGCCCCAGGCCGACGGGCGTGTCCAACCCCCGGCTGAGGATCTGTCGCCGCAGATAGCTCGTCACATACGTCCGGTGCTGGATGATTCCGCGGTACATGTCGACGAGGTACAGGCAGCCGTCGGGCCCGTTGTACGCATTGACAAATCGGCTGCGCTCGTCACGCGACGCGAGGAACTCGGTGTCGGGGTAGGCGTGGGTCGCGGTGATGCGGCCGTCATCTTCGGTGAGGACCACACGCTTGAGCAGGTTGCCGCAGGGCTCGGGGATAAAGACGTTGCCGTAGTACGCGTCGGGGTACTGGTCGCCACGATAGATGACCGGGCCGCACGCGCCAGTGACGCTGATGAGCTTCCAGGTCTCATGGCTGACGGTCCCGGGCAGGTAGCCACGGTTGACGCCGGGCGTGACGCGGATGGGGTGGGTCGCGCGTCCGGTTCGGTACATCGGCCGGCCGCCGAAGTCGAAGTTCGGGTTGCGCATCGTCGCGTGGGGCGGGAGCAGCTCGCCGTGGATGAAGTTCGAGTTGTCGTTGGCGAGGATGCGGCCGACATCGTCCTGGGTGATGCCCCACTGGCCCCGCTCTTCGGTGCGCTGACGCAGCCAGCGCCCGCCGCGGAGCTGGTACCGCGTGCTGCTCTTGGCGTTGTAGTACCAGTTGTCCAGGCCGTACATCATGCCGTTGGCTTTGTGCTCAACGTTGCCGCCCGCGGCGTAGTTGCGGTCGATGACGGTCCGCGCCCCGGCCGTACCGTCCGGGTTGATGCGGACAAAGTAAAGCTGCTGCTGGTCGGCATAGAGAATGCCGCCGGGCGCGAATGCGATCGTGCGGGGCAGGACGATCCTGTCGAGGAAGACCGTGCGCGTGTCCATCACGCCGTCGCCGTCGGTGTCGTCGAGGATGACGATGAAGCCGCTGGGCTCGTCCTCGCCGTTGCCATCGACATCGGGCATGTACCCGCGCATCTCGCAGACCCACAGCCGACCGTCGCCGTCCCACGCCATGCACACCGGGTCGTGCACCAACGGCTCGGACGCGACTAGCTGCAGCTCAAAGCCCTCGGCGATCTCGAACGTCGCGACGGCCTGGTCGGGCGGCACCACCGGCGCTGGCGGGATCTCCAGGTCCGCCGGCGGATCGTCCATCACATGGTCCGGGTTGTCCCCCTGCTGGGCGAACGATGGACGGATCGGCAGAACAAGCAGCGCCGCTACCCACCCCATCGATCTCCACGGCTTCCTCGGCATCGCGTAGCTTCCTTGAGCGTTCCTCGTGGCCTGGCCCTCTATCAGACCCCAACACCAGGCAACAAGTTACAGCCGATTGATGCTATCAGACCCCGTACCGCAAGGGGTACAGCACAAAAAACCCAGCGTGTGGCTGGGTTGGGTGTGTGCTTCTTGTCGTAGGTCGAGGCTCAATAGCGTGTCGGGTCGCCGAAGCCGTTCCAGTAACCGTTGTCGGCGATACCGTCCTCGTCGAAGTCGTCCAGGACGTCGGGCTTGAGTGATTCGCCGTGTCCATCCGCGAAGGCGAACTCGGCAGTGGTCGAGCCGCGTGCAAAAGGTACGGAGCGATCATTCGTGCCGCTGCCGTGGTAGTAGGCCCCGTCCCCCGACGTCCGCGCGGAGCTGACGGGCGGGTCGATCACATACGTCCCCTCGCTGGGGTCGGACCCCTGCCCGTTCGTATCGCCGACAACCACGGTCGCCACGGTGTTCAGGATGCTAGAAGCGTCACGACGGAACTGTACCGAAGATCGGTTGTTGCCCAGGTACTGGTAGTTGTAGCCGTACCCGCCGTAACGATCGATCTGGTCGGACGCGATCGGCGACGCAGGGAACGACCCGCCGGGGTTCTCGGCGGCCTGGTGGGGCTCAGCCGTTGTCGCTTGATGCCAGAACGGCTTACTCAGGACCGAATCCGAAAGATCAATGTGCGGGTTCTTGAAGACTTCAGTGTTCTGGATGTTCGAGTAGATGTAGTCGGGCCAGCGCGGCTTTGCGCCATGCGGCCGACTGCCGCCGGGGATCGAAGAACTGTGCCAGGGGTACCGGTCCTTGCGGTCGATGAGGTAGTTGGTCATCGCGATCGAGCCGATCTGCCGGACGTTTGATAACGACTGGCTGTCTCGGGCCGAGGCACGGGCCGCGCCAAGAGCGGGCAAGAGGATGCCGATCAGCAGCGCGATGATGCTGATGACGACCAGGAGTTCGATGAGGGTAAAGCCGCTTGGTCGGCGACGGGGCTGAGTGGTGGCCATGGCTTGTCCTTGAGATTGGGACTCAATAAGCGAGGGATGGTATCGAGGCGACAGCGATACTGCAAGTCGTTCTCAACGCCTTCAGCGTCGCAAGCAGTACGCCTGCTACACTGCCCGCCGAAACCCCAAAACGCCCCACCCCGAGCCATCACGTGAACAAGATTCAAGCCAAACTGATCCCCGGCGACCACCGCGTCGCCATCGCCTGCGGCCGATTCAACGAATTCATCGTCGACCACCTCCTCGAAGCCGCCCGTGATACCTGGCGGATGCTCGGCGGGGTCGACGACCACCTCACCGTTTGTCAGGTCCCCGGGGCATTCGAGCTGCCCGTCACGGCTAAGAAACTCGCCGAGACCGGCGATTACGCGGCCGTCATCGCGCTGGGCTGTGTGATCAAGGGCGAGACCGACCACTACGACGCGGTGGTCGAGCAGACGGCCAAGGGGGTCAAGGATGTGGGCGTCCAGACCGGGGTGCCGTGTATTTTCGGGGTTTTGACCTGCGATACGCTCGAGCAGGCGATCCACCGGGCCGGGGCCAAGCTCGGCAACCAGGGCCGGTCGGCCATGATGACGGCGGTCGAGATGGCCAACCTGATGCAGCAGATCGGGCCGGGCAGCGACTAACCAGCGAACAGTGTTCCCTATCTTGCCTAACCCCTCCAGTCGCCGTAATCGCTACGACCCGTAAGGATTCGCGCGTGGAAACCTCATAACCGGATTTATCGCTAAAATCGGCGCTGAACACGGTACACTATCGGGCTGTGGGGGACGCTTCCGCTGGAGCCCGCGCGTGCCGCGGCACTTCTGTTTTCCAGCTTTTCCGTCCCTGTTTTTCAGACTCGATGCCCAGCCGCCTGTTCATGCGGCGGGCTTAACAACCTGTGGCGTTGTGGAACACGCCACGCAACACGGAGAGAAAAAATGGCAGCCCGACTCCTGCTCACCGGTGCCGCGTTCGTTGCGACCACCACCATCGCCGGCCAATCGCAGGCGACCTACTACTACCCGCCGCCGCCGCCCTGCCCGATCGAGGGTTGCCACGTCATCGGCGACGCCGACGACCACTACGGCAACAGCTACGGCAACGATCTCTTCTGGGGCATCGATTTCGCCGCGGGTGAAGCCGGCACGTTCATCCAGTCCGTCACCATCGACCTCCGCGCAGGCTCCGACGCCAACGCCTACTTCGACCTCTCCGGCGGCGCGTTCGGCTCCGGCGGGGCCTACGGCCCTGCGATCGGCCAGCTCAACGGGCTCAACGCCTCCGACGTCAGCTTCTCCCCCGAGAACGGCGACAGCTCGACCCTCACCCTCACCTTCGACGCCGGCACCTTCGGCGTGGGCGACAGCATCCGCTTCGGCGCCGACACCGACCGCCTGGGCTGGAACGACGACGGCGCGGACCCCGGCCGCAAGGGCGTCGGCTTCACCGTCACCTTCGAAGACGGCTCGAGCTACACCACCCGGTTCTTCAAGACCTCGGGCTGGACCTCCGAAGCCAATGTCTACCACGACTGCACCGCCATCCCAACCCCCGGCGCTGCCGCGATGGGCATGATCCTCCTGGGCGGCCTCGGCGTCCGTCGCCGGCGCAAGTCCGACTAATCCCGCCCCACCCGCAAGTAACCGCAAGCGCCCGGCTACCCGCCGGGCGTTTGTATTGACTCGGTGGCACGTCCCGGTCTCGACTCCCCGGCGGCGTGTCACCCTGTCTTTAAGAGCAAACCAGCCGCCAGCAATCGTCAATATCCCAACCCGCAACGCCCCGCCCAGCTACACTACCGCGATGCCTAAACGCAGTGACATCCGACGACTCGCCATGCAGGTCCTCTACCAACTGGACCTCTCGGCCGTCCACAACCCGCCTTCAGCCGAGACCCTCGCCCAGTCGCTCGACGATGAGCACGACAACGACGCGACCCGCACCCTCGCCGCCGAGATCGCCTTAGCCGCCTGGGCCACGCACAAAGACGCGGACGCCCGGGTCGCCCAGCTCGCCCCCGACTGGCCCACCCACCGCCAGCCACCGGTCGACCGCGCGATCCTCCGCCTGGCCTACTACGAGATCACCTCGGGCCACGCGCCCCCCAAGGTCGCCATCAACGAGGCCGTCGAACTCGCCAAGGCGTACTGCGCCGAGCAGACCCCCGCCTTCATCAACGGCGTGCTCGACAAGCTCGCCAAGCAGGTCGAGGGCCAGACCCCCGAGCCCATGCCCGCCCCCCCGGCCAAGCCCGACGCGGATGCTTGGCTGGACGACGCGGTCAGCGAGTAGTCCTATACCCCCACATGGCGCCACATAGCGCATCTGTATGCGGACAGCCAGATCCGCTTGGAGCAGGCACAGAGATGCGCTCTGTGGCACCAACAACACAGCATGTTATTCATCGAGTTGTGCAAGTAACTCGCCCGCCACCTGATCGAGCTCTTCTTGGCGCTCGGTCTGTGTTGGGCGAAGTGCGAGCCGTTCTAACTCGGGACGAAAGCTACTCACGTTCTCAACCGGAAGATGGCCGAGGATTTCGACGATACACCAGTACTGCCAGACCAGATCATCAGACTCAAACACACGGCGAACTTCCGGGAGTATCGGTTCACCGATTGAGACTAGAAACGGCTGCAACACTCTGGCCACAGGCCAGTTCATATCTTGAATCCACTCCATCATCTGCGGCAAGACCGATCTAACTGCGGGGTACCCCAAGGCGACAAGCTGTTGGGCATTTTCGATATCGCTCTTGTGGCGAACAAGATAATCCTCTGGATTGGCCATCATTCACTCTCGTAAAGAAACGAAAGAAACCGCAGGGTGAAGCCGCATCTTACCGGCATGCTGGCCCCCCCCCTCGATCCCGACTACCCTACCCGGCTCATGGGACTATTCCGCTCCACCATCGACAAGCTCGCCAAGGGCCTGCGCAAGACGCGCGAGGGCACGGGCGTTGCCATCACCACAATCCTCTCGGGCAAGCCGCTCTCCAAGCAGCTCCTGCGCGACCTTGAGAAGGCCATGATCCAGGCGGACATCGGCATCAAGACCGCCATCGAGCTACGCAAGGACATCGAGGCCGCGTGGGAGCGCGGCGAGATCAACACCGGCGACGACGCGCTGCGCGACCTCAAGAGCCAGCTTACCGCCTACTTCCCCGAGGAAGACCGCACGCTCCGCATGGCCGAGCCCGGCAGCGGGCCGACGGTCATCCTCGTGTGCGGCATCAACGGCGCGGGCAAGACCACTTCGATCGCGAAGATCTGCAAGTCCCTGCGCGACGAGGGGCACAGCGTGATGCTCGGCGCGTGCGACACCTTCCGCGCCGCGGCCGTCGAGCAGCTCGAGGTCTGGTCGGGCCGGCTTGGCGTCGAGGTCGTCAAAGGCCAGCAAGGCGGCGACCCCGCGGCGGTGGCGTTCGACGCGACCCAGGCCGCCATCGCCCGCAAAGCCGACGTCCTGATCCTCGACACCGCGGGCCGGCTGCACACGCAATCGCACCTCATGGACCAGCTCGCCAAGATCCGCCGGGTCGTTGAGAAACAGCTCCCGGGGGCTCCGCACGAAGTCCTGCTCGTCATCGACGCCACCACCGGGCAAAACGGCGTCAACCAGGCCCGCGAGTTCGCGCAGTCCACCGACGTCACCGGCATCTTCCTGAGCAAGCTCGACGGCAGCGCCCGAGGCGGCATCGTCATCGCCATCCGCGAGTTGCTCAACCTCCCGGTCAAATTCATCGGCGTCGGCGAAACGCCCGACGACGTCGAGCCCTTCGAGCCCGGCCGCTTCGTCGAAGCGATGTTCGAGGTGTGAACGCATGCCGACCCCCGGACCAACCCGCCTGGGCCGTGGCCCCTCGCGCGAGATGCTCGGCGGCCCGCTCCTCGGCGTCGCCGCGTTCCTCGTCGTCGCGGTGCTGCTGGGCTGGGGATTGACCAAGCTGTTCAACCTCCAACTCGCCGGCACCGTGCATCAGGCCAACGAGGTGGAGATCGACCAGGGCTTCGAACCCGACACCGTCTATATCCTCCAGCGCGACTTGCTGCTGGGCCACACCACCGCGCGCGAGCTGGTGCTGTTCCCGGGCCGAGACGACCTCCCGGCCAACGCGCCCAACCGCCGATTCGTGCCGACCCTTGCCGAGTACCGAAACGACCCGAGCAAGTACGAAGCGATCGTCGCGGTTATCCCGGCCAGCACCCGCGTGCAGTTCATCGGGCTGACCATCGATTCACACAACCGGCAGACCGATGTGCACGTGAGAACGCACCTCCTCGATGGCGAACACGCCGGGCTTCACGTGACCGGGCAGCACCTGGAACAAAGCGGGACCAGCGAAGCGGGCCACCGCCGCATCGAGCCCCGGGCCGACCTGCTGATCGCGGAAGCCCCCCAAGCCGATCGCGACGCCCCGCCACCATCAGCGGCCCCGGATGAGCCGATACAATCTGAGGCCCCGTAACCCCTGCGATCCAACGAGCTTGCCGCATGTCCCAAACGCCCGACCAACCCACACCCCCCGGCAACCCAACGGGCGACGACGACCGTGCCAGCAGACTCATCGACGCCGTCGTCGGGGATGGCGAGGCGAATGACGGCGGCCAAGACACACCCGCTGCGGAAACAACCGCCGAGGACAGTAAGGCCGGGGGCAAGCTCAGCCGGAAAGAACGCAAGGCACAGGAAAAACGCGAACGCCAGGCGGAGCGCGACAAGTACGACTCGTACTTCGCGTACTTCTGGGGCACCGCCGTCAAGCCGCACGGCTCGTTCAAGGGCTACCTCTGGCACAAATGGATCAAGCCCGTGGGGTCGGTCATCCTCATCGTCGCCGTCCTCCGCTCCACCCTGATCGACTGGAACGATGTGCCCACCGGCTCGATGGAGCCCACGATCCTCGTCGGCGACCGCATCCTCGTCAACAAAACCGCCTACGCCCTCCAGGTTCCGTTGTCTGGCCCCAAGATCGGCGTCCCATTTACCCCGCTGCAGTGGGACAACCCGCTCGACGGGCTGCCCAGTTGGCAATGGGGCAAGCCGTCGCGCGGCGAGATCGTCACGTTCTGGAACCCCTCCACCGGCATCCGCATGGTTAAACGCATCGTCGCAGAGCCCGGCGACACGCTCGAGATCCGCGGCGGCGTCATGACACTCACCCCCGCCGATGGCTCGCCGGCCACCGCGACGTACGTCGACACCACCCCCTTCCCCGCCAATCAGACCATCGTCGGCAAAGACACGTTCGGCAATGATGTCCTGCGACGAACCCAGGACAGCGAAGAAACAATCCTCGGCGAAACCCGCTCGATCCAGCACATCCGCCGGCGGTGGATCGAAGACTGGGGCATCCTCCGCCTGCCCAACGGCGAGGAGGTCTTTGCGGTCAACGGTGTTGTAAATCGCAGCGCCCAGGACCGCCGAGTCCTCAACGTCAAACGCGAACAAGACGACGAGGGCATCTTCTACCGCATCCAGGGCGACGGGATCCCGATCGAAAGCATCCGCGCCGGCACCGGCGAAGGCCTCTTGCACCTCGCGATCCAGGGCGGCGAGCCCTACCTCAACGGCGCGTCGGTCAGCTACAACACCTTCGCCGAGGCGTACCTTCGGCCGATCGCCGAGCAAGGCCCGATCGATTTCAACGGCACCTCGATCGGCGTCTCGGGACACACCTGGCTCGTCAACGGCGAACCCACAACCAGCGAAGGCGTAGCGACCGCTCTCTCCGCGGCGGGCTATACCCCCGGGTCGGCGCAGGTGCTGACGGATCAGCAGCAGTCACTCACCCGCCGTCACGAGATACTCCGCATCCTTTTGATGTCTTCCTTCGGGCCCGTCACCGTTGCCGAAGACGAGTACTACATGGTCGGTGACAACCGCAACAACTCGCACGACTCACGCTACTTCGGCCCCGTCGCACGCAGCGAGATCACCGGCGAAGCGATCGCCATCCCCGCGTCTTTCAACGGCCGCATCCTCCAGTTCCCGCCCGACCCACGCTGGGAGCGCTGGTTCCACGGGCTGGATTAGCACACCTGCGGGTGCCACATCGCGCAGCACGTAGGGTGGGTGGAGCGACTCCGCGAGCGCAACCCACCGTGTGCTAGAAATGATGGGTGCCACACAACTGCCCTGCTTGCAGGGCTGCTGTGTGCCGAGTAGCAGAGCGCCGTATCACCCCGCACACAGCTGCCCTTCGGGCAGTTGTGTGGCACCCGCAAGAAACAAACGCGGTG
>JBCCWH010000092.1:0-12219 GCA_039193915.1 Planctomycetota bacterium | reverse complement strand
GTGGTGTGGAGTTTTCCCCCACGGTCGGGTGATGCTGCGGCTGCAGGGTCGGCTGTTGCAGCTCGTGGTGGTGGGGGGGGAACAGGTCGGTCGGGACCTGGGTCTTGGGGAAAGCAATGACGTCGCGGATGTTGGTCGTATCACACAGGTGCATGACGATCCGGTCGAGGCCAAAGGCGATCCCGCCGTGGGGCGGCGCGCCGTAGCTGAGCGCATCGAGCAGGAAGCCGAACTTGGACTTGGCTTCTACGTCGTCGATACCCAGCAGCTTGAAGACCTTGGACTGCACGTCCTGCCGGTGGATCCGGATGGAGCCGCCGCCAAGTTCGCTGCCGTTGAGTACGAGGTCGTAGGCATCCGACTTGATCGAGGCGATTGTGTCTTTGTCGGTGCTGTCGAGCTTGTCGAGGTCCGCCGCGCTGGGCGCGGTGAAAGGGTGGTGCAGGGATTTCCATCGGCCGGCCCCTTCGTCGAATTCGACCATCGGGAAATCGACGATCCAGACCCAGGCCCACTGGCCGGGCTCGATCATGTCGAGGTCGTGGGCGAGCTTGATGCGCAACTCGCCGAGCACGCGGTGGACGGTGTCTTTCTTGGCGTCGACACCGAAGCAGATGAGGTCGCCGTCCTGGGCTTCGAGTTTGGTGACCAGGTCGCCGGCGATGCCCTCGATGAACTTGCCGATGCCGGTGGCGCACGAGCCGCCCTCGACCTTCGTGATAGGTAGCCCACCCGCGCCGAACTGCTTGGCGAACTCGGCCAGGGCGTCGGTCTGTTTGCGTGTGAGCGACGCACCGCCGGGCACGCGGATCGCCTTGACGCAGCCGCCCGCGGCCAGTGCGCCGGTGAACACCTTGAAATCGGTCTGGCCGGCAAGCTCCGACACATCGACCAGCTCCATCCCGAAGCGCAGGTCCGGCCGATCGCTGCCGAAACGCTCCATCGCCTCGGCGTACGTCATGTGCGGGATCGGGTCGGGGATGTCGACGCCGGCCACGTCCTTCCACAGCTTGCGGATCATGCCTTCGTTGACGCGCAGGACGTCCTCCTGGTTGACGAAGCTCATCTCCATATCGAGCTGGGTGAACTCCGCCTGCCGGTCGGCGCGGGGGTCTTCGTCGCGGAAGCAGCGGACGATCTGGAAGTATTTCTCGACGCCGCCGACCATGCAGATCTGCTTGAAGATCTGCGGGCTCTGGGGCAGGGCGTAGAACTCGCCGGGCTGCTGGCGCGAGGGCACGAGGAAGTCGCGTGCGCCTTCGGGTGTCGACCGGCAGAGGAAGGGCGTCTCGATCTCGTAGAAGCCCTGCTCGTCGTAGTAGTCGCGCATCGCCTTGGCAACACGGTGGCGGGTCTTGAGGATGTCGAGCTGCTTGTGGCGGCGCATGTCGATGTAGCGGTACCGCAGGCGGGTCTCTTCGCCGACCTTGTGCGCCTCGTCGGGGATGAATGGCGGGGTCTCGGCGTCGGCCAGCACTTCGACACTCACGGCATCGACCTCGATCTCGCCGGTCTTGAGCTTGGGGTTCGCGCCGCCTTCGCGGGTGATGCACTTGCCGCTGACGCTGATGACGTCCTCACGCCGAAGCCGCTGCGCGATGGCGTGGGCCTCCTTGGCCTCGGGGTGGAACACGATCTGCGTGATGCCTTCGCGGTCGCGCAGGTCGATGAACCGTACCCCGCCCAGGTCGCGGTAGTTGTTGACCCAGCCGGCGAGGGAGACGTCTTGGCCGACGTGGTCGGTGCTCAGTTCGTTGCAGTGGTGGGTGCGTGGGGTCATGGGGGAGTGTCTAGGGGTTAGGGCCTAGGGCCTAGGCGGTGTGGAACACGGGGTTGGTACGTTTTGGGCCGAGCATGATACCATCCGTAGTCGGATCTAAATCCCACAAACCTCACCGTCCCTGCGTGGCTTGTCAGACCCCGCAACTCCGTGTTCCAACCTAGGCCCTAGGCCCTAACCCCTAGATACCCCCCATGTTCACAGGCATCGTCCAGACCACCGCCGCGATCCTCGCTTCTGACAACACCCCCACCGGCCGCCGGCTGACCGTCGAACGCGGTGCCCTGCGTGGTCAGGTGACCCAGGGCGACTCGATCTGTGTCTCGGGTGTCTGCCTCACTGCCGTGGACATCCACGACGATCGGCTGGGGTTTGATGTCATCCACGAGACGCTAATCAAGACCTCGGTCGGCCAGCGCGCGGTCGGGGACAAGGTCAACCTGGAGCCCGCTGTGACACCCAACCAGCCACTGGGCGGGCATTTCATGCAGGGGCACGTCGACGGATTGGCCGAGGTCACGGCGATCCACACCGAGGAGGGGGCTTACCGCATCGCGTTCAGGCCGCAGCCCGAGTACGTGTCGTTGATGGACTACATCATCCCGCGCGGCTCGGTCGCGATCGATGGCGTCTCGCTGACGCTCGCGCGTGTCCATGATGACGGCTTCGAGGTCGCGCTGATCCCGGAGACGCTGTCGCAGACAACGCTGGGGGCGCTGTCGGTGGGGGATGCTGTCAACATTGAGGCCGACATCCTGGCGAAGACCGTGGTGCATCAGATGCAGCGCATGCAGAGCAGTGCTGGCAAGCCGGCGGGTGATGGGGTGACGATGGCGCTGTTGACGCAGGCAGGGTTCGTCCCTGGGGCGTAGCGTGGCGCTTGATGAAGGGTGCCACACCGCGAAGCTGTAAGCGGGTGCGCAAGTCGAGGCTTAGAAACGAGGGCACATAGCTGGCGCTATGTGGCACCCGGGGCTGTAATCACGCCGCGTTGGGCTTGGTCTTGCGTGACTTGCGCTCCGTTTCGGAATCGGGCTGTGTCTGTGCGTCCTGCGTGGAAGTCGTTGTTTCTCCTGCCTCGCGCTTCACCGACAGGCACACGATGGTCAGGTCGTCTTTCTGGTTGAGAGACCCGGCTTGTGTGTCGAGTTTGTCTTCGAGGCGGTGGATCGCCTGCGACGGGTCGCCGTTGCCCAGGTCGAGGAACTCTTGTGCGTAGTTCTCGTTGGCGACTTTGCGTTTTCCGTTTTTGCCGATTTCGTCGTCGGGGAAGGCGCACTCGAATCCGTCGCTGTAGAGCAGCAGGCGGTCGCCGTGTTTGAGCTGGACGACCTGTTCTTCGAAGACTTCGTCGGGGAAGACGCCGAGTAGTCCGCCTTCGGGTTCGAGGGTCTGGACGTCTTCGTCGTCACGCAGGAGCATGGGGAAGGGGTGGCCGGCCCGGCAGATGGTGAGTTCAAGCGACCGTGTGTCGAGTACGCCGTAGCACGCGGTGGCGAAGCGGACCTTGCCTGACTGGTGGGCGATCATGTCGGCGTTGAGTTTGGACATGGCCTCGCCGGGCGCGAGCAGGGTGTATCCGCCCGGGCTATCCGGGTCGATGCGTTTGCTGCGGAGTGAGCGTTTGATGTAGATGGTCATGAGCGCGGCGGGGACGCCGTGGCCCACCGCGTCGGCGACGAAGAAGCCGAGGTGGTGCTCGTCGAGTCGCATGACGTCGTAGATGTCGCCGCTGACGTAGCCTGCGGGCCGGTAGAGGACGTGGAACGAGACGTCGCCGAGTTCGGGCAGTTTGGCCGGGAGGAACTCGCGTTGGAGCTGTGCCGCCATACGGAGCTCTTCGTCGAGCTTGCCGATCTGTTCGCAGAGCCCGGCGTTCTGCGCCCGGAGCATCCGCCGCTCGCGACGCAGGACCGAGACAACGGGTGCCTGGCTCATGAGTGACTGCAGTGCGATACACGCCTGCTCGGGCTCGGTGCCCTGCGGGCAGGCGATGATGCCGTCCTGGTAGGTCTGCCCCAGCGCTTCTGCGCAGTTGGGGCGCGTGAGCATGGCGGGCACCTGGCGTTCTTGGAGTTGCCCGATGAGCTCGAACAGATCGCCCGACGCGGGGCGTTCGAGCATCAGCCACGCGGCCTGCGCCGAGGCGAGCAGCGTCGGGTCTTCGAGCACGGCGGCGAGCGACACCGCCTCAACACGCGGCGCATCGTCGCCGCGCCAAAACGACATCACATGCTCCACACTCGCGGGCACGGTTTGCGACGCGTTTTGGGCGTCGGTATCTCGAATCAGTAGTAGCTGGTCCATCTCCGCCTCCGTCGCCGACGAATCCCGCCAGCTACGGGAACCATCGGATTATTGGGCCTGCGCCTTAACGCCGGGCCCGCCCCTTTAGTTCGTCCAGCGGCAGGTCGATCAGGTCGCCGACTTCCAGGTCGAGCCTGTCGAGTGTTCCGCCCTTGAACTCGATCGCCATCTGGGCCGCGTCATCGCTTGAATACGAGTCTTCAGGCAGGGGGCGATACCACCGGTCTCCGCCGATCGGCTCGATCACATCCATTTCGTGCATCGCCACGACCCGGCCGTCCGCATCCAGCAGGATGATGTCAATCGGCACATGGCATCGACGCATCACAAACCCTAGAGACCGTTCAGACGGATACACAAACAGCATCCCGCCGTCGGCATCGATCGACCGCCGGTCGGAGAGGCCTTGGAGGCGTTCGCTGTAGGTGAGCGCGACCTCCAGGTTGAAGGTCTTGCCGTTGATCACGACCTCTTGCCGAACATCGAGCGGCGCGGGCTCAGGGGGCAGGGAGACCTGGGGCGCGGCCGCGCAGCTCGGCGCGATAGCCATGTACGCCCCCGCCGCGAGCGCGACCGTGGCCAGGAGCGTTAGTCCGAGCTTTGCTGGAGCCATGCTTCGTCCTCGTCGGTGTAGGTGATCGGGTCGGTCGACAGCCGGTCGATGCCGATCATCTCTGCCAATTCTACGGCAGAGATTGGGCGGCGTTCGGCCTGCAGTTTGGCCCAGTACGCGATGAGCCCGACGAGCCTGCGGGGGTCGGTGCCGGCATCCATGTACCGTGTGAGCTGGGCGTCGTGATGGCGTTTGGCGAGGCGCCTGCCGTCGGGGGTGTGGACCATCGGCAGGTGCGTGTAGGCCGGGAGCCGATCGACGAGCCCGAGACGTTGATAAAGGAGCACCTGCCGCGCGGCCGAGGGCAGGAGGTCATCGCCGCGGACGACCTGTGTCACGCCCTGCCTTGCATCATCGACGACCACCGCGAGTTGGTAGGCGGGGTGCCCGGCTTTGGTCGCGACAACGAAGTCGCCGACATGCTGCTGGACGTTGATTGTTTGCGGGCCGCGCAGCGTGTCGTGGAAGGCGACGTGGGCGTCAGGGACACGCATCCGCCAGGCATAGGTGTCGTCCTCGAGCAGCGGCACGTCTTGGGCGACGGGCGTGGGCATGGGCTTGTCGCCCAGGTCGCGCAGGGCTTGGGCGATCTTCTCGGGGCCGGGGTAGCGGCGCTCTTGGTCGCTGGCATGGGGGGCAGACATTGCCTGCTCGACCTGCTTGCGTGTCGCGTTGCAGGGGTAGATGTCGCCTTGTGTGCGTAGCTGTTCGAGCGCGTCGCGGTAGGGCGACAGGTCCGCGCTCTGATAGTGCGGCCCCTCGTCCCAGTCGAGGCCGAGCTCGCCGAGCAGGTCCAGTGTGAGCTGGTCCGAGCCGGGCTTGTTGCGTGGTGTGTCGAGGTCTTCGATGCGGAGCACGACCCGCCAGCCGAGCTTGCGTGCTAGCGCCCAGTTGATGAGGAACGCGAAGGCATTGCCCAGGTGGAGTGCGCCGGTGGGGGAGGGCGCGAGGCGCGTGGTGTGTTGAGTTGGGCGGTCGGTCATCGGCGGCCAGCGTACAGCAACGGTCGGTCAAGCTGGTATCGTACCGCGATGCCGACACGACCCGAAGAACGCCCCTTGTTCAGCCGCCGCCCGCTGCGATTAGCCGCCCTGGTCAGTGGCGGGGGGACGACGGTGAAGAACCTCGCCGAGGTTATCGCGGCCGGCGAACTCGACGCTGAGATCGCGGTGGTGATCTGCTCCAACGACAAGGCCCGGCAGCAGGTTTCGCAGAAGGTGCCGGGCGTGCCGATACACCTCGTGAGCCGGAAAGACCACACGCAAGACGGCGCGTTCGACATCGCCGCCTTCTCGCAGGAGGTCTTCGACCACCTCCGCGCGGCCGAGGCTGACCTTGTGGTCCTTGCGGGATTCCTGTCGAAGCTACGCATCCCCGACGACTTCGCCAGTCGGGTCCTCAACATCCACCCCGCGCTGCTCCCGGCCTACGGCGGGCAGGGGATGCACGGCCGGCACGTCCACGCCGCGGTGATCGCCGCGGGTGAAACGACCAGCGGCTGCACCGTCCACTACGCAGACCAGTCCTACGACACCGGGCCGATCATCCTGCAGAAGTCATGCGAGGTCTTGCCCGGCGACACGCCCGAGACCCTGGCGGCGCGGGTGTTCGAGCTCGAGAAGCAGGCCTACCCCGAGGCGATCCGGCTGCTCATGCAAGGCCAATCGCCGTCGTCGCGATAACGGGGAGTGAGAGGTCGTCGGTTTCGCCGGCCTCTCGCCTGGCATGCGCGAGGCCCGCGATCATCGCGGCGTTATCGACGCACAGCGCCATCGACGGGATGTGGATGGGCAGGTCGAGTTGCTGGCCTAACGCCGTGACACGCTCGCGCAGCAGCGAGTTCGCGCTGACGCCGCCGCCGACGATGATGCACTTGGGCCGTCGGCCTTCGCTGGCCATGTGCTTGACGGCGCGTTTGAGCTTTGTCATCACCGTGTCGACGACCGCGTGCTGAAACGCCGAGGCGAGGTTGGCACGCTGCGATTCGCTCAGGTCCGACACATCGCGGGGAAACGTCCTGGCCTTGCCTCGGCCTGTCGGTGTGCCACGCGTCGCGTAGAGCAGCGCGGTCTTGAGCCCGGAGAACGAGAAGTCGAGTGAGCCCGGCCCGAGCAGCGGCCGCGGCAGCTTCGGCGTATCGGAGGCGTTGGCGTCGCCTTGCTGGGCGAGGGCGTCGAGGTTGGGCCCGCCCGGGTAGCCGGCGTCGAGGATCACCGCGGCCTTGTCGTAGGCCTCGCCGACGGCGTCGTCGATCGTCTTGCCGATGCAGACCATCGCGGTCGGTGACGCGATGTCGAAGAGCGATGTATGCCCACCCGAGACGACGAGTCCGAGCGCGGGGTAGGTGGGGGCGTGGTTTTGTGGCTCGGGCTTGGTTTGAGTAGGGGCAGGCTCGCGAAGCGCCGCCGCGTAGAGGTGCGCCTGCACGTGGTCGATGCCGATGAGTGGGATGTTGAGTGACCAAGCAAGCGTTTTGGCAGCGCTTGCGCCGACGATCAGCGAGCCCACCAGACCGGGCCGGTTGCCCACGGCGATCGCGTCGAGGTCGGTGAGTGCGATGCCGGCTTGCTCGATTGCGGCGTTGACCACGGGCCAGAGCCGTTCAAGGTGCGCCCGGCTGGCGATCTCCGGCACGACGCCGCCGTAGCGCTCGTGCAGGTCGTGTTGTGTGCTGACGACGTTGCTGCGCACAACAAGGTCGCCGTCCACCACCGACGCGGCCGTTTCGTCGCAACTGGTTTCCAGCCCCAGGATCATCGGCATGCTATGTCACCTCGATACCGTCGACGACGCAACTCGCCTTTATACGCACCGCGACGCGGTGCCGGAGCGCGGCGGGGGCGTGGTAGCCTGGCCTGGCCCCCGTCGTCGCGTAGCGACGCGGCTATATTCGGAACACTGTGTGTACGCATCACTCAGGCGACCCCTGCAACGCGCCTTCGGGTTCCGTTTGCGCGGCATTTTCCTCGCCACCTTCCCCATCGGTCACCTGCCCGGACGACAGCTCTTCCAGTTCACGCTCGACTTCCGCCATCGCCTCGGCGAGCTGGGCCTGTTGGCGTTCGAGGACATGCCGGCGGGACTGCCGCACCATCGCGTCCGCGCTGTCGCCGCCGAGGTCGGGCCAGGCGTCGGTGGCCGCACGGGTCTGCGCCGCGTGCAGCGCCGCGGCGAGCTGGGTGTCGAGTAGTTCAGCGCTGATCCACGCCGGCGTCACCGGCCCGTCGAGGTCGTCATACGGGCTGTCGCTCACCGCGTCCCGCGCCCGGCGGATCATCTGCAACTGCTCGTCAATCGTCATCTCCACGTACGCCCCAGGCGACGGATCCACACCCCATCGCTCCGCGTCGGGCACACGGTGGATCAGCCGGCCCGAGGGCACATACCAACGCGCGGTCGTCAGCTTTAGTGCGCCGTATCCTTCTTCCAGCGGCATCACCACCTGCACGCTGCCCTTGCCGAAAGTACGCGTCCCGACAATGTAGGCCCGGCCGTTGTCTTGCAGCGCACCCGCGACGATCTCGGCAGCCGAGGCGCTTTGCCCATTGACCAGCACGACCAACGGCGTGTCGGGCAGCAGCGTCGTGTCGCTCGACTTCAAGACCTCCTCCGCGCCGTTACGGCCGCGGATTGTCACCACCGTCTGCCCGCCGGTGAGGAACATGTCGCACACGCCCTGCGCCCCGGTGAGCAGCCCGCCGCCGTTGTTGCGCAGGTCGAGGATCAGTGCGTTGAGCCCCTGCTGCTTGAGCCGTCGCAGCACGGCTGTGAGTTCTTCCAGTGATTTCTCACCGAACTGCGTGAGCTGGACATAAGCGACGCCCTGCTCGGGGTCGATCATGTACGCCTGTTCGCCGTCGTCGAGCCGGCGATAGCCGCGGACGGTGGCGACTTCGATGACCGCCCGGGTGACATTGAGCGTGGCGGTGGTGCCATCGGCATGCCGGACCACGACTTGCACATCGGTGCCGGACTCGCCCTTGAGCCGGTGCTGTGATTCCTCGATCGAGATGCCCTCGGTGTCGACCCCGTCGATCGACAGGACGATATCGCCGGGCAGGATGCCGGCGTTCCAGGCGGGCGAGTCGACAAAGGGCTGCACGATGCGCAGGCGGTTTTCCTGAAGGTCGATCTCCGCGCCGATGCCGGAGTAGGAGCCCTGCACGTGCTCGTTGAACGTGTCGAGCTGCTCGGCGGTGAAGTAGGTCGTGTGTGGGTCTTCGAGTGAGTCGACCATGCCACGGATGGCGGCCTCGACGAGTGCGTCGTCGCTGGGCGCATCGACGTAGCCGTGGAGCAATGCCTGGCGGACACTTGCGACGGGCGCGAGGTTGCGCATGATCCCGCCGGGCCGAGCCCAGGCGTAGTACGCGATGTTGAGGATCAACGCGAGGACGACCGCGAGCAGTGCGAGCTCGCCGATGATGCGATGGCCCTTGTTGACTTCGTATCGATGGGGGTTCATGCAGACATGATACGCGCCCGGCTGGGTGTGGGTCCCGCCCTACACACGATCCGCTATCCTGCCTGCATGGCTAAGACCCGTGTGAGTTTCGTCTGTAACCAGTGCGGTGCGGTCCAGCCCAAGTGGATGGGCAAGTGCCCGGACTGCGGGGCGTGGGACGCGCTTGAGGAGTTCCGCGAGCAGGGCAAGGCCGCGGGCCAAGACCCGTTTGGCGGGTCAGTCGTCCCGCGCGACGATGCGGCCGCACAGGCGATGCCTATCGCCGAGGTCGACGCCGGCAGCGGCCCGGTCGAGCGCATCCCGACCAGCATCCACGAGTTTGACCGTGTGCTCGGCGGGCTGACTCAGGACACGGTCGCCGACACCCAAACAGGCCCGGGTCCATCCGCTTGCGCGGGGCTTGTCCCCGGCTCGGCGGTGCTCATCGGCGGTGACCCGGGCATCGGCAAATCAACGCTCATGCTCCAGGCCGCCGCCGGGCTTGCGCGACGCGGCAAGCGTGTGCTCTACGTCACCAGCGAAGAGTCCGCCCAGCAACTCAAGCTCCGCGCCGCAAGGCTGCTGGGCGGTGACCTGCCCGAAGAGCTCTTCGTCCTCGCTGATACGAACCTCGCCCGCACGCTCGAACAGGCCCGACGCATCGAGCCGGCCGCGCTGGTGATCGACTCGATCCAGATGCTCTACAAGGGCGACCTCCCCGCCGCCCCCGGAAGTGTTACACAACTAAGGGCCTGCTGCCTTGAACTCGTCTACCACGCCAAGCTCACCGGCACGGCACTCCTGCTCGTGGGCCACGTCACCAAGCAGGGCTCGCTCGCCGGGCCACGCCTGCTCGAACACATGGTCGATACCGTCCTCTACTTCGAGGGCGACCGCTACCACAGCTACCGCGTGGTCCGCGCGATCAAGAACCGTTTTGGCACCACGCTCGAAGTCGGGCTCTTCGAGATGACCGACGGCGGGCTCAAGCAGGTCGAGGACGGCCGGGGCCTGCTCGCCGACGAGTACCAGAGTCGGCCGGGCAGCGTGGTGTGCCCGGTCCTGCAAGGCACGCGCTGCCTGCTCGTCGAGATGCAGGCGCTCACCGCGACGGGGTTCCTCGGCAGTGCGAAACGCAAGGTCAGCGGGCTCGATGGCTCCCGCTTGGCGATGCTCATCGCGGTGCTCGAGAAGCACGCCGAACAGCGCTTGGCGGACCAGGACATCTTTGCCAGCGCGGTGGGGGGGATGAAGGTCGCCGAGCCCGCCGCCGACCTCGGGCTCGCGCTCGCGATCAGTGGGTCGCTGCTGAACCGTTCGCTCGAGACCGGCGTCTGTGCCGTGGGCGAGATCGGCCTAGGCGGCGAGGTCCGCCACGTCCAGCAGATGGAGCAGCGCATCCGTGAGGCCGCCAGGCTCGGCTTTACCCGCATCCTCGCCCCGAAAACCCCCGCCAAGCCGCCCAAGGGCACGACGCTTGTGGCCGTGCAGACGCTGGGCCAGGCGCTGGAGCATCTGGGGTAGGGGGGAATTGATGATTGCTGATTGATCAATATGGCAGTGGTCTTTACTCGCATAGGCCGCGGCGTTGATACCGCTACCTATCAATCATCAATCCATCAATTATCAATTCCCCCTCCCCCGACTTGGCCGATAGAACCCCTATGCCGAGCTTCGCCCGAATGTTGTTGTTTTGCGCGCTGCCTGCATGGGTGGCGGCCGTGCTGTTCCCCGCCGTGCCCGCTCGTGCGCAGATCCTGCAGGGCGAGTGGGTCGACCGCTCGCAAGAGGCGATCGAGGCGTGCCGCAAGACCCCGCTCATCGTCGTCGTCCTGGGTGCCGACGACCGGCCGATCCAAAACGCTCAAGTCCGCATCGAGCAGACCCGACACGACTTCGTGCTCGGCGTCGCGCTGGGCGAAGGCAATCCGCCGCTGGGGGAGGCGGACGAGCTGCCGCTTTGGCGCTGTCTCAATGCTTTTGCGTTCGATCGGCTCACCGATTGGCGCAACGAGCCCGCGATGGACGCCGGGCAGCTCGACGCGGCCGCCACGGTCTGGCACGACTGGATGCAGCCGATCGAGGCGAGCTACGGCCCGGTACTCTCCGCCGACGCCGCACGCACCCCCGACCGCGTTGTCGCCATGGACGCCCGGCCGCTGCGCGACGCCGTCCGTGAGCGCATCGACCACGCGCTACGCATCGACGACGCTATCGACCGCTTCGACCTCTACGCCGACGCCGCAGGCCACGCCCTGCTCGAAGACCGGCTGGGCACGGGCATCCTCAACACACTCTTCGACACCGCCGACGCGCATCGGCCCGACGCCGCGATCTGCCTCCGCGTCCGTGATGGGCTCGATACCAACCGCTCGGGCGAGCTCCGCCGACGCATGCGTGCCCTCGAGATCCGGCAGGTCCGATTCGACGGCATCACAATCGACCAGTCCTTCCCCGCCACCGTCAACGCCCCCTCGCTCGCGCGGATACTCGAAGACCGGATCGCGTCGCTCGATGTGCCCGTCACCATCGCCAACCTCAACGTCACAGGCTCGTCCGGCGTCGCCGCCGCGATGAACCTCGAAACGGCGCTCCGGCTATTGTTCGCCACACCCAACATCCGCGGCATCTACTTCGCCGGGCTCTACGCCGACGACCGGATCGACCCCGCCGGCGCACTGCTCGACGACGCGGGCGAACTCACCGGCTGTGCCCAGGTTGTCGAAGGCCTCTTCCGCGAGCTGTGGTGGACCGACCTGACCCTCACGAGCGACGACATCGGCAACGCCCGCGCCGACGTCTTCACCGGCTGGTACCACATCACCGCGACCCTGCCCGACGGCCGCGTGCTCGAGACCGAGGCGTACCTGCCCAAGGACGACACGCCGCGGTACATCGTGCTGCAGGCCGGGCCGGGTTGACGCAAGTGCATCGGATTAGAGCAACTTTCCTCAAGAATCTCCATACCCGCACGCCTTGAAGTAGTTCTCGCACTCCTCGGGGCCGACGGATCGCAGAGCCTCGGCGATCGCGTCGTGTATCGCCTCCACCGTTGACGCCGACACCCGACGTAGC
>JBCCWH010000091.1:0-12446 GCA_039193915.1 Planctomycetota bacterium | reverse complement strand
GTCGCCGACGGCAAACCCAAGATGGTCGCCCTGGTCGCCGCGATGCGCAAACTCCTCACCACCCTCAACGCCATGCTCCGAGACAACAAGGCCTGGAAAATCCAACACCACAGCTTTGACAAAGAACACAGTCGCTACACCTTCGCCGCTTCTTCACGGTACCAATCCACCGTCAGCGCCAGCCCCTGCTCAAAGTCCACGATCGGCTCATACCCCAGCGCCGCACGCGTCTTGTCGAGGTCCGCCAGCGAGTGCTTCACGTCGCCCGCACGGTCGTCCAGGTGCTTCGGCGTCAGGTCGGGCCGGCCCAGCATCCGCGCCATCGCCGCCGCGAGCTCGTTCACCGTCACGCGCTGCCCGCACGCGACGTTGTGCACCTCGCCCTTGAGCGGGCCCTCGCTTTTCGCAGCCAGGAGGTTCGCGTGCACCGCGTTGTCGACGAAGGTGAAGTCGCGCGACTGCTCGCCGTCGCCGTAGATCACGGGCCGTTCACCCGCGAGCAGCGCTTTGGCGAACGCGGCGATGACTGCGGCGTAGGCCGAGTTCGCGTTCTGACGCGGGCCGAAGATGTTGAAGTAGCGTAGCGATGCCGTATCGAGCCCGGGCTCGCCGTCGTGCGTACCCGGGGCGTAGCTGTTGGCCCAGGCGCTCATCAGCGCCTCGCCGTACGCCTTGTTGGCGGCATACGGGCTCCGCGCCCGCACCGGCATCGTCTCGACCTTCGGCAGCGTCGGCGTGTCGCCGTAGGCCGAACTGCTCGCCGCGAACATCACCCGCGACACCCCCGCCGCCCGCGACGCCTGCAGCACGTTCATCGTCCCGGTCGCGTTGATCGCGTGGTACTTGTCCGGCATCGCCACGCTCCGCGGCACCGAGCCCCACGCCGCCTGATGGAACACATACTGACACCCCGCCACCGCGCCCGCGGTCGCCGACTCATCCAGGATTGACCCCTCGATAAACCGCAGCCGATCACCGGCCCGGCCACGGTACGTATCAAAGTTCGCCGTGTCCCCACCGGTCAGGTCGTCGATCACCACCACCTCCGCGCCCAGATCAATCAGCGCCTCGGCCAGGTGAGACCCGATAAACCCCGCCCCCCCCGTGATCAACGCCCGTTTGCCCTCGAACGCATCGCCGTGCAACGAACGCCAGTCTGCAATTGCCATAAGTCAACTCGTTTCAAAAAATCGGAATACTGCTCTTTCGTTCTGTACAGATCGGCTAAATCCACCGACTAATACCGCGACACCTTCGAATCCACCGACAGCGACCACAGATCGATCCCCCCCGCCATCGACCAGACATCTTCAAATCCACGCTCACGCAGAAACGCGACGACACGCATCGAACGCACACCACCGTGGCAGAACACGACGACCTTGTCGTCCGCGTGGCCCTCTAACTCATCAAGCCGATCCGCGATCGACTGCATCGGGATATGGACCGCGCCCTCGATTGCAGCCACCGTGACCTCGCGGTCCAGCCGGCAATCGATCAGCACCACCGGCTCGCCCGCCTCGCGCATCGAATCCACCGCGCGCGGCGAGACCTCCCAGCCCGGCTGAAACGGATAGCCCACCGGCACACCCTGCGCATCCAGCTCAACCGCCACGCTCGTCGCCCCCCGCCTGGCCCGCTTCGCCTGCCTGGCCCGCGTCGCCCGCCCCCGGCTCCGCATCGAGCAGCTCGACCCGTGTGTATGCATCAATATTGCAAACCGTGATCTCGCCGTCGTCCTTGCGCAGCTCCAGCCGATCCAGCCAGAGCCGGTCGTCCTTGGCATGCGCAAACCACGACCCGGTCTTCGCCTGTCTGGCTCCGACCACGGTGCCCACCACCTGCGCCGTCAGCGCCTTGCCCTCGCGTGCCACCTGCTGGATCACGCGGACCCGCCGGCCCGGCTGGATGTCATGTGCAAAAGGCATGTCCGCCATGGTTCGAAAGCTCCTGTCCCTATGCCGACCGATCAGCCCCGCAGCATATCGCAACCCCACCCCCCGCGCAAGCCGCACCCGCCCCAACCATCACCGACCCACAACCGCCCCGCCCACGCCCCTGCCAACCCCCTCGCACCTTGCTATCATGTCTGCCCCGCTGGCGACCCCGGGCCACCCACCCGGTCTCGCCGACCCTTTGGAGAGGTGTCCGAGCGGCTGAAGGAGCTGGTTTCGAAAACCAGTGTGCAGTAATTCTGTACCGTGGGTTCGAATCCCACCCTCTCCGCTTTCTTCCCAATCGTCCGAGTTCAGCAGGGCATCGAACGGCTTATTGACGGTGTAGCAAAGAGTTACGCCATCCAACAAAAAGTTCGAACAGACGATTTCGAGGATCTGACGCTTCGCGCGATAATCGCCGTCAACCCACTTATCCTCAAGGGTTTGCGAAAGTTCGAACGCTTTCTCGGCGATCTCCCCCTGCTCGGCCCGGCTGCGATCGGCGACTTCGATCTTGACCTTGATCTCATCGGAACGATCACGAAGTTCATCGCTCTTGCGTTTGAAGGTGTCGCCCTCGATTTCGTCAAGCAGCCGCAGGTTCAGTAGCTGGTCCTGCTGGTTGCGGACGAAGGCGAGTTGGCGGTTGAGTTCTTCGACCTGTTCAGCGTTGTCCTGCTGGCCTTCACGGACGCGGGCGCGGAGCGCCTGCAGGAACCAGTCACGCACCTTGTCGTCGCCGATCCGGATGCTGCGGAACAGCGCCAACAGTTGCTCATCGAGCTGCTGCTCGGTGACACGCGCGGGGGGATGATCAGGCTTCTTGTGGTGGGTGCAGAAGTAGTAGATGTAGTCCTTGGGGCCAAGCTTGGTCTTCTTGGTCTTGCGTTCCCCGCTCACCGCCCGGCCGCAGTGGGCGCAGGTGATCAGGCCGCTGCCGAAGACCAGCTCGTGGGAACGGTAGACGATCCCCCGGAGCAGGCCCTGGGCCTTATTGAAGGTGGCCCGGTCGACGAGCGGCTTGTGTGAGCCCGGACCCGATTCGCCCCGGTGCGGGACTTCACCGATGTAGGAGCGGTTCTTCAGGATGCGGTGGAGGACCGAGCGCGAAAACTTCCGCTGGGTATCGGAGTAGACCACACCCTCACGGTCGAGCTGCTCGATCAGCGAGTCGAGCGTATGGCCATGGTTGGCGTACAGATCAAAGATGCGCCTAACCCGGGGCCCTTTCCGGGGGTCGATCTCGATGAGGCCCCGCCCGTCGACACGGACGTTGAGGTAGCCGTAGGGTGCCCGGTTGGGGAATAGCCCGTTCTGGACCCGCCGCTTGATGCCGTCCTGGATATCCAGAGCCATCTGCTCGGTGTAGAACGCCGCCATGTTGGCCAGGGTGCGGCGCATCATCCGCCCGGCCGGGGTGTTCTCGGTCGGCTGGGTGATGTAGATGACTTCGAGGCCACGCTCCTCTTCAAGCCGTTCGAGCTCGACGTAGTCGAAGAGGTTGCGGGCGGCGCGGTCCACCTTGAAGAACAACAACCCGTCGAGCTGATGGGCGTGCTTACGCGCGTAGGCCAGCATCGACTTGAAGGTCTTGCGTTCCTTGTTCTTGCTGGCGGTCTCGGCGATGCGGAACAGCTCGACGACCTCGCCGCCGTGCCGCTGGGCCCACTGGGTCAGGGCCTGCTCCTGCACATCGAGGGAGAAGCCCTCGCGTTCCTGCTCCCGGCTGGAGACCCGGGCCAGGGCGATGTAGCGCGTGCCAGGCGTAGACGGGCTCGAGCCCTCGGGAGATTTCCCGTTACGTTGACTTGCTGGTTTGGTGTTTTTCGCGGGCATGGTCGGCCTCCAACAGGTTGAAGAGTCGGCCGACGTTCACCAGCATCTCGATCGCGTCCTGCCTAGTCAGCGGCGTGTCGTAGTACGGCTGCCAGGTCCGGATCGTGTCCGCGATCAGCGCGTCGGTGACCCAGTCGGGCGCGTAGACACGCCCCGCAGCTTGCTCGTTCTCCGGAGATTCCTGAGCGTCTTCCGGGGGCGTATCCGGGGGAACTTCCGGGGGCTGGGTGTGTCGGCTCTGTGACATCGTAGCGCGTTCGCGTTGAGGGCGCAACGATCGCCCCCGGAAAAAACCGAGACAGGCAGAAGCGTTGCTAAGGAGACTGAAGTTGGTTGCGGGTATGGTTGTCTGGGGTCAGGTCGGGTTCAGGCGGATCTCGATTCGCGGTTCACCGTCTTCCAGGGCATCGGTGTTGTCGTAGGCGTAGACCGCGTCGGAGTCGAATACGACCAGCGACCCGTCGTCCCGCGCGACGACGAGGAGCCAGACCCCCGGGTAGGGTTGCCAGGGCCTGCCACCGAAGACCCTCGCGATCGTGTTGACTTGGTATTCGTGCATGGGGTAATCGGGTTCAGTCGGTGTAGGCACCACTTCGAGCCAGCTCGGCCTGAGACACGATCCAGGTGTGGGCGAGGTCGGCGAGCTTGGCGAGTGTAAGCAGGTCGTCGCGGCCGAAGGAGTCCGAGGACTTCCAGTCCCCTCCGTCCTTGTAGCTGCGTTCGAAGGTGACGTTGTGCCAGAGGCCGTGCTCGGTGGCGTTGGCCCAGATGGCGGCGCGGATGCGGCCGATACGGATCTGATGGACGGGTCGGTTCATGGTGGGTGCTCGATGTGTTGGGATGGGCTTTTGGTCTTACGATGCCATAGGTTCGTTATGAGCATCTCGATCTTGCCCATTGCACGCTGGGCAGGAAGCTTGGGGCCTGACGCCCGTCCGCGCTCCGCCACACCGTGGGCAGAAGAGCAGTCCCGTCTGTCGAGCCATCGCGCGTTCCGCAGACTTGGGCCAGGTAGGTTTGGCCTGCTGTCGGGGCGTGTTGTTCGATTGGATCGAGGGCATACAGTTTTGTTTCGTTGTTGTCTTCCGGGGGCTACTTATGGAGCGGGCCGTTGCGTTGACTTGTTGCAACACGTTTCGCTGGCGGTCGTATCTTGTGCTTCTGCACCGGGCATCGCCCCTCGCAGTACTGCGCGATCGCCGGGTCGTCGCAGCCGTAGCCGCGGTAGCGCCCGCTGTAGCCGTCGCGGGTTTGGCTGGCGATCTCCTCGGGCGTGATGACACGCTTGCCGCCGGCCGGTTGATTCTTCTTCGCCCACGCTCCGAGCAGCACGCGTGACAGGTCTTCGGGAACGCCGATACGCCACAAGTGCACCGCCAATCGGAAGCAGGCCACCCGCTGCTGCTCGGTGACCCCCTCGACCAGAATGCGCCGTGCGCAAGGTGGAAGCCCGTAGCCGCTTCCACTGCGCTGCGTTGCGGAGTCGTGTATAGGTGCCGCAGCATCTTGTTTGACCGCTATCTCCCGAACCCCATGCTTGAGGTGCTGCTCGGACAGGTCAAGGTCGGTCGTGATCCGCTTGAGATGATCGGCGCTGTACCGGCTCCGGCTGGCCAAAGCGCTCCACTGATCCTGGACCGGCGGCATCCAGCGGGACGGCTCGACGAAGACTGTCCGGGATTGGGGGACCAACCGGCCGTCCAGCGGGAGGTAGATGAAGTTGCCAAAGCCCTCTGGACCAAGACGGTCTTGCTTCGGGAAGACCTCGATGGCGGGCCTGTTGATCTCGGCCGTCATCCAGCGCAGGAGCGTCCGGATCCGGGCTGCGGGCCAGCCGTTGTCGTCCGCGAAGAACCACAAGTGGAATCCTTTGGACTTGGAGACCTCGACCAGAGGATTCAGGCCCAGGCCCTGCCCCAGGCGGACCAGCTCGCACACGGGTTCGGGGTCGGGCTCGTCCAGATCGATCGCGGCGAACCAGACCCGGTCCTCGACCAAGGGGTAAATGCCAAGCGGCCGCCGGCCCCGCAGGTGATCCAGGTACACAACATCGCCGAGGGGTGCTTTGACGCAACGCGCCTTGCCCGAGGTCACGTCGCGCATGCCGTAGATATCAGCCCTGCCCCGGAACGCCCCCCGGAAGAGGGAAAGCTTCTGCGCGTTGGTGCGTGGGATAGGCAATGGCGTGGCTCTGTTGACCGTGTATGTCTTCACCCTCTACAGCGTGTGAAGCGCTGCGTTGTTGCAGCTCCTGGAGGCAGAGCCCGTGCAGCGCGGGCAGTTCGTCGGCGAGGGCCCACGCGGGGATACCTGGCAGGTACGCACCGACGATCGGGAAAGCGTCACGCATCCGCTGGGCACACGCCACGCGTTGGGGTATAGGCTGCATGTCGTAGGCCAGTCGCATATTCATCTCGGCGATCTGAGAGGTGGCCTCCGCGATCGCGGCCTGCTCCAGTTGATCCAGCAGCGGGTCCGGCTCGGCATCCGGGTTCAGCAGCCAGGCGATCGCGTCGTCGGGCGATAGCCGGATGATGTGGAGCCACCGCTGGAGAGTCTGTGCCGCCATGGCCTCTGCGACGGGGTTGGCATCGGCTACCTCAGCACCGAGCAGGTTTTGGGTGAACGACAAAAGCCGTGTCCAGGCCGCGGCCTGCGTCTGCTCAGGCAGCGGTGCCCAGCGGTAGGTCTCCCAGGCCTCTTGAAGACCAGCTGCGATCGCCTCGGATTGCCGCGCCAACTTACTTTCAGTCCTGCTGATCATGAGCTCGGGGGGGCTGTTCAAAGGGCCATTCGGGTGCATCAGGAAGTACCTCTTGGGGGATGGTTGGGGCGGGGACGGGTTTTGCGTCATCGCTCCGTGTGGTGTCTTCGATGAGCGCGTTGGTCTGGGCTTGGAGCAGGCGACGATCGACGTACCAATCCCTGACCGAGCGTTCATAGATCGCCTCAAACATACCGGTCTTGGGCGGCAGCTCCGTGTAGTGCGGGGTATGCAGATGGACGACCTCGTGTCCGACCCGGGCGTAGGCCTCGAAGTGACGCAGGGCCATGATCTGCTTGCCCTGGACGCGTCCCTGGAACGAGCGGGCCATCGCTTCGGCGTCGCTGCGATCGACATTGAAGACGATCGAGGTCCCGGCCGACCCGACCCCGTTGACAGACTCGGTGGGTAACTGGCGCAGGTGCTGGTGGGCGAGTGTGAGCCCTACGTTGTTCTTGCGGACCTCCTGGATCATGTCGGACTGGAGTGCCGGTGAGAACCGGTGACACTCATCGATGTAGAGGTGGAATGGCTTGAGCCGCTTCTCGTGGATGCTCCCCCGCGCCTGCGCCGCGGTGAAGACGTTGGCGATCAGGAACGAGCCCAGGATGTGCTTATACTCACGTGATATCGAGCCGAGATTGACCAGCACGATCTCGCCACGTTCCATCCATCGGGCGATATCCAGACGGTTGTCGGGCTGTCGCATACAAAGCGAAGCGTGACCGGCCTGCAGCAGCTTGCTGAACTTGTGGTGGGCGGGGTTCAGGTCGGCGTTGGAGTAGACCTTGAAGTGATCGCGGAAGAACCAACGCACGATCGGGTCGCTGCACCCCTCGATCAGACGCTGTCGGGTCCGTTCGCCACGTTCACTCTTGCGTTCCAGCGCAAGCATCGCTTCCAGCAACGACCCCTCGGGCAGTTCCGCGACGGCGGAGATGATGTTGCGGTTGATGTGCTCGAGCCGGTCCCCCCAGCCACTGGTCATGTCCTTGAACCCGCCGATGAAGTCGTCCGCGACCTCGGCGGCGAGCTGGCTCGACCCGCCCGCCCGCAGGGGGTTGTAGAGGACCGCGTGCTTCGGGTCGTTGAAATCAACCCACCGGGCCCGCTCGGCGATCTCGGGGGGCAGGCGGTCGGCCAGATCCTTCACCAGCTGGCCGTGCGGGTCCATCACCATGACCCCGTCCCCGCGGCGTATATCGTCGAGGCCCATCGCGGTCATCAGGGTGGATTTGCCGAATCCGGTGCGCCCAATCATGTGGGCGTGGCTGCAACGCATGGCACGCGGGATTGTGACCCGAGTCCTGGAATCGCCGTCAATACACACCCCGACCCCGGTGCCGTCGGGGTCGGTGGCCTGCGGGGCCAGGGGCTCACGCAGCAGGTGGTCGAGCCCGAGCTGCTCGATGACGTCTAGCGATGGAAGGTGGACAAAAGCTGCGAGCTCGTCGGTATTGACCAGCACGCCGTGTCGGTGGACCTGGCCGGTTTCCAAGACGGTCGATAATCGTTGATGTTTGCCGAGTGTTTCGGAAACTTGATCGGGCGGGATCGTGCCCATGGCCCGCCCGTTCTGACGGATCGCCAGGACAGGGGTGGCCAGGCACTGCAGGCAGGCAAGGTCTCTTTCACGGCATGGGACGTCGCCGCTGATAGGGGCCACATCTTCCGGGGGGTCCGGGACCGGGGACCAGAGTGCGACGCGACTTAGCATGAAGTAGTAGGCGCGATCGTTGTGATTTTTCTCGTAGGTCTCTTGGGTCAGGTGTGTGAGGCTCGCGCTGGGGATCTGCTGCGTCCATGCCGATTGTGGCCCCCCCTCGGGCCCGGCCGGTTCCTTGAGCAGGCGGAATCGGTGGTCGTGCAGGGACTGGATGTTGTGCAGCCAACGATCATCGTGCACCGGCTGCGAGCAGACCTGGTAGCACCCGGTGTAGCCCGATGGCAACGCCCGCAGGCTCTGAACGATCAGCCCGACCGGCGGATGCGGCAGCTCGTCGAGACGAGTAAACGTGTCGACGTACGGCGGGCTGGGCACGAACTCGGTTATCATCGGCTCGACATGAGGCAATCTATTCCCGCCGGGACGGCCGACACCGATCCGTAACTGCAGCGCCCTTGCAGCAACCATGAGCACCGGTGTATCCCGCGCATCGATGCCGATGCGAATCTCCAGTGCATCCGAGCTTCCCACAACTTCAAACAGAAAACCACTCTGGGCGCTGGCCAAGAGCCGGAGGAATGACTCATAGTCACGCGGCTTGGGTGCATGGTCCGGGTGCACCGCCAAAGCAAACCAAGCCCTCCCCACACTCCCGGAAGTGCGCCCGAAAACATCCCTGAATCCTCTATGGACGTCGCCATATTGATTGACATGCTGGTTGGCTTCTTGATCAGGTTGGCCGATCCCCCATGGCCGGTCGGGGCGTGGCAGCGGGTCCAGCGGCGGGACCAGGGAGATGGGTTCCGGCGACAGACGCGCCGAACACCCCTTGAGTGACTCGATCGCCCAGGCCTGGGTCGAGAGTTGGTGACGTACCAAGGGTCGGGCCCGCTCAAGGGCCTGGCGTGCTGCGGGTAGTGTCGGCATCACCCACTAAGCGTTGCCCGGGCGGTCCGTGTTGCGGATGCTCGCCGGAATCCGGGCGGTTTCACCGTCGGGGTGCGATCAGCGTCTCAGGCGGTCCGAGACCAGGAGGTCGCGCAGCCGGTACGGGTGCTCGTAGAGGATGCGTGGGAGGACGGTGGCCAGGCGGATGGGATCGCGTCGGCGCTGGTCGGGGGCTAGGTACTCAGAGAAGCGGGCCAGGTAGAGCTTCGCGGCGTGGATCTTGCCCTGGGTGCCCAGTGTCTGCCAGTACCGATCCACGCGGCGTTGTACGGTTAGACGGGTCCGGTCATGTGCGTGGCGGTTGGCGAGGATGTCCATGACCTCACGGTAGCCCGTCGCCCCTTTGGCCTGGACGATCTGGAAGGCCACGCCGATCCCACGTCTGCCCCCAAAGTGGGCGGCGAGCCGCCGATCGACGACGCGGGCGTGGCGTTCGAGGAAGGCGGCGGGGAACGGTGTCCGGTCGCCGACCGGCAGCGACATCCGGTGCTGCAGCGCAGCGAGACGAAGCAATAGTGTCCGCGCGTCGCGGGGGACTGGGTGCTGGGCGTGCATGCTCAGCACCGCCGCGTTGGCCTCCCGCTCGAATCGGTCGAGCGTGACCTCGGGGTGGATGGATCGCAGCAGGCCGTCAAAGGTCATCGTCATCGTTGCCTCCTGTTCCTCTCCTCGGGTCAGTGCCCGCGGAGCTTGTCGGTCATGTCGTCCTGTTTACGAGCCATCTCATCCAGCAGGGCGCTGTAGTCGTGCGCGTAGACCTCGGGCCGGGGGTCCGGGACCGACGAGGGGTCGGCGCTACGGTAGTGAGCGAGGATGTCGCCGGTGATCTTCTTCTTCTGATCAAAACTCAGCGGGTCGATGTGCCGGTCCTTCGCGTCGCTGCGGTACCGCTCCGCCTGCTGTTCGCGGAGGAGGTCGGTGAGGAAATCAAGCACACCCCGGAGCCCGCCATCGTGTCCGTCGATCGCGTCGCGGACAAAGTTGTTGTACGTCTTATTCACCCGGCGGCCGTGCTGGACGAGCATCTCCTTGGCGACGGCCCGGGCCTCGAAGTCCGGGTAGCGGCGGCCGCCGGTCGCCTCGAGTTGCCGGTTGACGAACGCCCCGATGACCCGGGCGAAGTCACGTTCGTTCGTCACGCGCGGATTGGGGTTGGGCCCACGGAGGCGAGCGCTGTCGTGCTGGGCACGGACCTTCCCGGCGTTCCCGTGGCGGGAGATCTCGGCGAGGATGCGTTGGAGGTCGTTGGACATGGTGTGCTCCATAGAATGAAGAGGGTGTGAGGCGTGACGGCCACCACAGGGCCGGCGACTCTTAGGATTTTGGGCGGGTGGGTTTACTTCCGGGGGTTAGTGCTTGCGCAGGATGCGGTCGAACCGGTTGTCGGACTCGACCGTGGCGTCGATGAGGGGCTCGAGTTGGTTGACCAGCAGCTCGGGCGCGACTTCTTTGTGTGGTTGTGGCAGATGCCGGGCCAGGTGTTTGACTTGCGCCAGGGCCTTGTCGTAATCACGCCCGTCGAGGGCCAGGGCGTTGACGTTGTAGGCATCCGCGGCCCGAAGTTGTGCCTTCAGGGTGTCGGTCATGAGGTCCAGCACACGACGCATCCCCCCATGCACATGGTCCTGAGCGTTCGCGATGGCGGCCTTGTATCCCCCCTCGCGGGCGAAGGCCTGGTTGATCAGGCTCATCGCCAAACCCTGCAGATGCGCGGTGTTAGTGGGGAGGGTCATCCCGGCGTGGCGGAAGGTATGCGCGTAGAAGCTGGCGATCAGGTCGATGAAGGCCGGTGCTTCCCACGGGCCGTCGTGCTCCACTACGAAGCTGAGACGCGCCTCGTCGAGCAGGCGGTCGATGCGTTGGGCGGTGGATCGCTCCGAGCGCTGCTCGATCAGCCATTCCAGGTTCTCTTCGGGCGTGGATAGTGATCCCGGGCCATCCGCCGTCTTGCCTCCCGATTGGCCCGCTGAATCTGTTGACCGATGCCCGGTTCCGTGCCCGGTCGCAGCAGCCAGTAGCTCGATATCCTCGGCGTCGCCTGGCAGGGCGAGGTCGGTGATGTCCTGCATGAGGCGGGTGCTGATGAGCTTGCCGCCGAGCCTGCTGTGGATGCGCCCGATCGGGACCGTCTGGAGCGCGCCGCGCAGGTCGGCCCCGAGCCCCGTGGGGTAGACGCCCCGCTGGACCGCGTCCTGCAGCCTTGCCTCCAGGAGCCGTTGGGCGGCCGGTTTCTGGCCGCGGTGGATGCGGCGGTCCAGTCTCTTGAGCCAGGCCGCCTCGTCGGTGGCCAGCAGGTCGTTGGCCCAGGCGGGGGCGTCTGGGCGGGTGGATGCGTGGAGCAGGCCGTGGCGGATTGCTGCGATCACAACGCTGTCGCGCCACAGGGTGGCGCCGACTGCTTTCCTGATGTCTGAGCAGGGCAGGAGCCTGACGCGGTGGTCGCTGCGTCGACGCGCTTCATCCCACGCCGTGAGCACTTCTGCGGTCCACTCCCCCGACCCGTCCTGATCGACCGGCGGGTGGACAAAGCGCCGGACCGACGGGTCGTCCGCGGCGGCGAGGAGTTTTTCGGGGAGCATCCCGACCAGGCCAAGCCGCTGGGCGTCGATCCGGACCGCCCCGGTCAGCAGCGTGTCCTTCCTTGTCCGGATCCCGAGTGCCGAGGCGATCAACACACACAGGCACGCGGCGTCGGCCGACGAGCCTTCGAGCCGGCACGGGCGGCCGGAGAGCGCGACCGCGTCCGGGACGCGGAGACTGACGCGCCAGCAGGTGTTCTGCGCTCCTGCGATCCCCAACGCGGCAAGCCCGCGGCGCACATGCGGGATCAATGCCCCGGCCCAGCGTTCGGCGGCCTCGGCGTCGAGCCAGTCTCCGCCCTCGATCTGGAGGGGCGTGGCGTCCCCGTCGTCACCCCGGTAAGCCAGGGCGCACAGCCGTGTCACCACGGCGGGTGGGTGCTGCGCCGAAGCGACGAGCACGATCGGCAAGGCGGCGGCCCCAAGGGTTGCTCCATCCATCACTGTGTTTCCTTGTGTTCGATGACATCGAGCCAGCGTTCGCGGCCCCGGCGGTGCAGCTCTACGGTGAGCCCCCACCGCGTCAGGCGTGACCGATGGACCAGGGTGCTCGCGGGGTTGTTCGGATCACCAGTCTGCTCAAACCGGTTACCGTGATCCCGGTCTTCAGGCGTCTCTTCTTCCGGGGGAGCGGCGGCGAGGCGCCAGGTGTCGGGGGCTGGGGCGCTGCCGAGATGGGACGTATCGCAGGACCACAGGAGGGTTCGGTCCGGGGT
>JBCCWH010000090.1:0-12579 GCA_039193915.1 Planctomycetota bacterium | reverse complement strand
TTGAGTATGACCTGCCCCTGGCCGAGATCATCTACGACTTCTTCGACAAGCTGAAATCCATCACCTCCGGCTACGGCACGATGGACTACCACGTCGCCGAGTTCCGACGCGACAACCTCGTCAAGATGGACATCCTGGTCAACGGCACGACCGTCGACGCCCTGGCCGTCATCGTCCACCGCGAAAAGGCCGAGTTCCGCGGCCGACACCTGCTCAAAAAACTCAAGCAGGAGATCGAACGGCACCTGTTTGAGATCCCCCTCCAGGCCGCGATCGGCGGGAAGATCATCGCGCGCGAGACGATCAAGAGCGTGGGCAAGAACGTCACCGCCAAGTGCTACGGCGGCGACGTGACCCGTAAGCGCAAGCTGCTGGAAAAGCAGAAGGCCGGCAAGGCGCGCATGAAGAAGATCGCCTCGGTGGACATCCCGCAGAAGGCGTTCATGGCGGTGCTGGATACGGGGGAAGGCTAAATCCGATGGCGGATGTGCGATCGTGGATCGCGAATAGGCGGTTGCGTTAGCCGTCGCCGCCGCGGTGACTTGCCGCGTCCCGCTCTTCGTTGTTGCCGGACCGCTTTTCGGGCCGCGTGTGTGTGGTCGTTGTCGCTTCCGCCCCGCCGCGGTCGGCGGCTAAGCAGTGTCGGCGGACGCGCTGCGGCTATGTTTCGTTTTGGTTCGAGTCGTCTGCTGCGGAGGGGTTCGCTATCCTGTCGCCCTCATGCCCAAGACCCCGCCCCTGCCGACGTTGATGCCCGGCCGAAAGATCGGCTCGCAGTATGTCGTTGAGGCGCTGATCGGGACGGGGTCGGAGGGTGCCGTCTACCGCATCATCGATCAGCAGACCGGGATCCACCGCGCCGCGAAGGTGTTTCATGCCGACCGCCAAGGCCGGCCGCGCGATACCGCCCCCCACGCCCGCAAGCTCGATCGCCTGCGTCATTGCGAAATTATCCTCCGGTACCTCCACCATGAATCCGTCACCGTTCAGCGGCAGAAGATCAACGTCATGATCTCCGAGTTTTGTGAGGGGATACCGCTCCAAGCATTCATCGACATGCAGCCGGGCCAAAGACTGCCGCCCTACATGGCTCTGCACGTGCTGGGTGCCTTGAGCCGGGGGTTAGCCGAGGTGCATGCCGAGCAGGAGTACCACGCGGATGTCCACACCGAAAACATCCTGATCCAGCCCCGGGGCATCCATTTCGACCTGAAGCTCATCGACTTCTACGAATGGGGCCGATGTACCGCCGCGAAGCAGCGGCAGGACATCATCGATACCGCACGGGTGCTCTACGACATGATCGGCGGGGCTCGGCACTACGCCAAGGCCCCCCCGATGATCCGTACGATCTGCTGCGGGCTTCAGCACCAACGCATCTTGAAGCGGTACCCGACGATCCATGCGCTGGCGGCACACCTCAACGGGTTTGCGTGGTAGACGACGGCGTAGGGCGAAGCACCGCGTCCCGTGGTCAGAAGAGGATGGAGCACATCCCCATTGCCGGTTCGCGTGCGTGATCGTTGCCGCTCCCGCGTTCCCGGAGCGGGCCGGCCCTTGTAGCGTAGGGTGGGAGGAGTGAGTCCGCGAGCGATACCCACCGCGCGCGTGTTGGCCCATCAGCAGGCGGAGCGTAAGCGCGTGTCCGAGCCGCCCGCGTGGTCGTCTATTGCATATGCTTCGTGCTCCTCTAAAATCGGTGGGTATCAGTCGCGGACTCCCTCCACCCACCCTACGCCGCTGTTAATGAAGTTTCATTGACGTAGCACCCCCTTTTGTTAGGATCTAAGTTGATCTGTCTCATCAACCGAGGAGAAGCGATGAATAAGGATAGCGGGATAAAGACGCTTGTAACGACGCTGGCCCTTTCGGCTATCGCATCTCATGCCGTAGCAGAACGCCATTTCTCGGAAAGCTTTGATTACGCCCCGGGGTCTACGATTGTTGGACAGAACGGGGGGAGTGGTTTCGCCGCCGCTTGGAGCGCGGGCGGCAACTTCAACAACGACTTTGTGACCAACGGTGGATTGCCGCTAGCGGGGCACGCTGGTGTAGGGAATGCACTGTCTTCCACATCTCAAACGCAAGCATCACCTTGGCGCGAGTTGGACAACGTCTATGGCGCCTCCGGCACCACACAGTGGGCGAGTTTTCTGATCCGCCAAGACCAGCCCGCGCCGAGTTCACCCAACCAGTTTGGCGGGATCGTCTTCGGGAATCTATTTGTTGGGACCGGGGCCGGTTTCTCGACATGGGGCATGAACACGGCCGGGAGCCCGACCGGCGTGGAATCCGGTGTGCCTGTGGTCCAGGGTGAAACCGTCCATCTGGTGATCAAGCTTACATACCAGCCGGGCAACGACATTGTTGAGTTGTTTGTGAATCCAGCGGCCGGCGTTGAGCCCACTGTTGCGCAAGCCACGAAAACGGATCTCAATGTGACGTTCAACGCAATCGGCTTCGGCCATCGGGATTCCAACTGGACGATCGACGAAATCCGCTATGGCGATACTTATGCCGACGTGATACCTGAGCCCAACTCCCTGGCGTTGATGGCGCTCGGCGGTATCCTCGCCCGCCGCAGGCGGCGATAGCCGTTTTTCCGGGGCGCTTCGCTCTACACCAGCCACCCGCCGGCGGCCTGCGGACGCCGGACTCGAATCGCCATGCCATGCAGAAACAGCCCGGCGTCCGTAGGCCGCCGGCTATCCCTTGCGGATTCCTCACGATCGGGAGATCGCTTCGTCCCCTTCGCTCTGGTATCCTGTGGCGTTCCACGCTTTTTGAGGAAGCAGGCGACGCGATGCGGATTTTGATGCTGGGGTGGGAGTTCCCGCCTTTTATCTCGGGTGGTTTGGGCACGGCGTGCTACGGGCTGACCCGTGCGCTGGCCGAGCAGGGGCACCGGGTGACGTTCGTGCTGCCCAAGCAGGTCGATGGCGAGATGGCGTCGCATGTGAAGCTGCTCACCCCGCAGGACCGGCCTTCGGATGGTGGCCGGGGTCGGTCCGCCGCCCCCGGAGAGGGGCAGGCGGGTGCGGGGCCACGGACGCCGGGCGAAGTCGCCAGCACGTTTGAATACGACCCGCCGGCGGGTTCGGCCGAGCTGCCGGGGGTGACATTCAAGGCGGTGCCGTCGCGGGTGGCGTCGCCTTATGGCGGCGGGTTGCCGGCGAGCGGGGCGCACCCGTACCTGTCGAGCTTACAGCCCGCGCCGGGTCGGCTACCCAGCGGGGCGACGTCGGCGCAGTGCAATACGGCGGACGCCCCCGACCACGCCACGCATCCGCCCGCCCCGGCTTACAGCCCTGCGCCCGACGCCCCGGTCTACACCGGCGACCTCCCGGCCGAGGCGCGGCGCTACGCCGACCTCTGCGTGGACCTGGCGCGTGGCGGCGACTTTGATGTCATCCATGCCCACGACTGGCTCACCTTCCCCGCGGCGCAGGCGGTGTCGGCCGCGACGGGTAAGCCCTGGGTGGCGCATGTCCACTCGACCGAGCACGACCGCAGCGGCGACCGGCTGAACGAAGCGATTGCGCAGATCGAGCGCGCGGCCGTGCACCGCGCCCACCGCGTTGTTGCGGTCAGTCACCTGACGCGCAACATCCTCTGCGAGCGGTACGGCATGGACCTGGGCCGATGCGAGGTGGTGTACAACGGCGTGGAGCAGACGATCCGCAACGGCGTCGAGCGCCACGAGCCCATCGAGCCGACGGCGGGGATCAACGGCGACGAGAAGGTCGTGCTGTTCCTGGGCCGGGTGACGATGCAGAAGGGCCCGGAGTATTTTGTCGCGGCGGCGAAGCGTGTGCTGGAGGTGATGGACAACGTGAAGTTCGTCATCGCCGGCGCGGGCGACCAGATCGACCAGACGATCCAGCAGGCCACCCAAGCGGGCATCGGCAAGCACGTGACGTTCACGGGCTTCCTGCACGGCGACGAGGTCGCGCAGGCCTACGAGCGTGCGGATGTGTTTGTGATGCCGTCGGTCTCCGAGCCGTTCGGCATCGCGCCGCTCGAAGCTGTAGCGCATGATGTGCCGGTGATTATCAGCAAGCAGTCGGGCGTGAGCGAGGTCTTGACGCACGCGCTGAAGGTGGACTTCTGGGACATCGACGACATCGCGGACAAGATCGTCGGTGTGCTGCGGCATCCGCCGCTGGGCCAGACGATGCGCAAGCACGCGGACCTGCAGGTGCGCAGGCTGACCTGGCAAGGCGCGGCCGAGCGCTGCGGGCAGGTGTATGGTGAGTTGTTAGGGGCTAGGGCCTAGGGCCTAGGGCCTAGGGCCTAGGCCGCAGCGCCTAACACCTCTCCCCCGCCGCTACAGCCGACTCTGCCCGCCTGCCGATAACACCGGCATGCGTCGCCTCGCCTACACCCTGTTGATGCCCGGCCTGCTCGTCCCGCTCTCGGGCTGTGACGACATGGTGCTCTGGGGCGATCACCAGACCCGCGCGATGGCCAAGACGCCGGGCGTCGACCTCGAGCCCTTCGAGATCGGGCCCGCCAGCGATTGGGAGGAAGAAGGGCTGTATCTCGACTTTGCCCAGAGCGATGATGTGGCCCTGCTTAGCCGGCACGGCATGCTCGTTGCGCTCTACCTGGTCAACCCCGACACCGGGCGGACGGTCACCTACGACCGGACCGCCAACCTCTTCCGCGACCCGCAGGACAACTCGATCTACTCGATCGATGGCCTGCTCTGGGGCGACTCCGAAGGCGAGTTCTCGCTAGAGCGTTGCCGGGTTCGGCACCTGGGGCCGATCGACGACCCGGATGTCCGGCTGATGATCGACCCGTCCAAGCGTTTCGCGTTTGAGCGGCAGGAGTGGTCCAAGGCAGCGAGCAATCATCTTTATCTCGATGTGGACGAGTAGCATCGGGGGCTGGTTTGAATCGGATCGCGTAGAAAAAACCCACCTTTTTTGAGGTGGGCTTTTCGGTTGGGTGTGTGGGGTTGTTGGGCTATCGTCGTCGTCGGGTGACGAGTGCCAGTCCGCCGAGGCCGAGGACGAGGAGGGAGGTGGGCTCGGGGACGACGCTGGGGGGGGTGCCGTTGCCGAAGTTGGCCTGGACGATATCGAGGTCCTGCTGGTCGATGCGGCCGTTGCCGCTGAGGTCGCCGTCTTGGCCGGGGAGGACGACGTTGTCCCAGTTGGCGAGGAGGATGTCGAGGTCTGCGGCACCGACGAAGCCGTCGCCGTCGATGTCGCCGGCCTGTGGGATGACGAGTTCCCGGGTGAAGGTATCGGTGGCGAGGAGGTTGCCGTTGGCCGAGACGAAGACCTCGACCCCGCTTGCGTCGAAGGGTTCGGAGAAGCTGATGGGGGCGGTGAGCGTCGCGGTGTAGGTGGCGGTGGTGCCGACGACGGAGTCGAGCATGATGTCGAGGTTGGCGGTGCCGACGAGCGCGGCGGAGAGGGGCTCGCTGGCGAAGTTGGTGTTGGTGTTGACGGACGAGGCGAGGCCTGTGCCGACGGCGACGAGGGTGCCCTGGTTGACGTTGATGATGTGGGAGGCGAGGCCGAAGTCGCCGCTGGCGTTCACGGCGGAGGCGGGGCCGGGCGTCTGGAGCTGGCCCGCGAGGTTGTTGGCGTTGGCGTTGACGCTGGCGGCACCGAACAGGAAGCTGAGGCTGAACGCGAGGTTGTCGTCGAACTGCACGTTGCCGCCCGCAAAGGAGATGCTGTTGATGGCGTCGATCGTGCCGTCGGCGGCGAAGTCGATATCGACCCCGGCCAGTGCGTTGCCGCTGACGGTGGTGGTGTCGGTGTCCGAATCGCTGTCGATGCCCAGATCGACCGACACGGTGAGGTCGATGGTGTTCTGCGAGCTGTTAGCTGGGGCGAGCAGGAGGTCCAGGTCGACCTGCTCGGCCAGGGCGGGGCTGGCGGCGAGCAGGGCGGCGACGATCGCGGGGGCTTGGGGCTTCATTTCTCACCTCATGGGGATACGGGAGATCATTTTGCGAACAACACAGACATCATCCTAGCTACAAAAGCCGGGTTGTGTGGTTGCGTTTTTCCACGCGGAAGGCGGTGGTGATTTCCACAGCCCGATAACGCGGGTCCCCGCCAAGGCCCCAACAAACGGCCGCGACCCGATAAAACACGCCCCGGGAATCTCGGCGACGCGCCATTGACGTTTGGGGTACATTCGGGTAACGTGATCCGAACAGGGTGGCCGATGAGGTTTCAAGGGCACGGTGACGCTCAGGCGATAGAACACCGGACCCCGGCGGAGTGACCCCAAGATGTAGGGGGCCCGCCCAAGCGAAACCCCAGCGAAGGAATGTCCAATGTCCTCACCACTCCTCATGCTCGGCCCCGGCGGCAGCTACAACACCCGATACGATGTCAAAGGCAAAACACTGGTCAAGTCCCGAACCGCCGCCTCGCAAGGCCACGACCCCGAGGGGGAATCCGCCGGTGGGCTCGCCGCGTGGGCGCAGTTACGCGGACGTGGAGCCGATGGGGATAACGCCGACGCCCCGCCCCGCCGCCGACCGGCCGACCGTTTCGAACACCACGACCCCAGCGCGACCCCGACCTACGCGGAGCCCGGCAAGGCCGGCGTCCAGCAGAAGCTCGCCCTGCTCCACGCCCTCACGCACTGGATGCAGGTCCAAGGCCAGCAGCTCGACGACCTCGATGACCGGCACGAGAAGCTGGTGTCGAGCGTGGATGCCGCGGCCGCGCCCCAGCCCGCCGTCCGGCTGATCCGGTGGAACGGCGGGACGCTCGACCTGCCCACGCCCGCCCCCGTGTTCGCCGGCCGCACCAACGCGGGCGACCCGCTCGACCCCCAGGCCCTGGCCCAGACCGATACCGACACCCCCCCCACCTTCGCATTCACGAGGCCCCCCCATGACCACCCCAAACCTCACCCCAAAGCAGATGAAGATCCTCTCCATGATCCGCGAGTCCCGGCTGAGCCGTGGCTATTCGCCGACCATGCAGGAGCTGGGCGACGCACTGGGCGTCTCCAAAGTCACCGTCTTCGAACACGTCGGAGCACTCATCAAAAAGGGCTGCCTCATCCGCGACCCGAACAAGGCGCGCTCTTTGGAGTTGTCGCCTGACCTTGAGCTCCCCGACGAACAACGCAACACCAAGCTCCCGCTGGTCGGCTCCATCGCCGCGGGCTCGCCGATCGAGGCCGTCGAAACCCGCGAACACCTCGACCTCGAAGAGGTCTTCTCGCCGCCCGGCTCACGCAGCACCAGCAAGTTTGTCCTCAAGGTCCGCGGCGACTCGATGATCGACTGCCACATCGCCGACGGCGACTACGTCATCTGCGAACAACGCAATGCCGCGAAGTCCGGCGACATCGTCGTCGCCCTGGTCGATAACGACGAGGCAACACTCAAGTACTACCGCCCCCAGCGCGACGGCACCGTCCACCTCGAGCCGGCGAACGATGCCTACGAACCCATCGTCGTCAAAAAAAGCCAGCTCCAGATCCAGGGTGTCTGCGTCGGCGTCGTCCGGGCGTATTGACGAACGACCCACGCAGCAGGTCCGCCGTCACCGCACCGGGCTCGCTTTCGATCCCGATAGCAGGCCGCAGTGTTTTGGCTGCACGCTTCGGCGACGGTTGTCGAGTGGATAGTTAGTTTGCAGGGCGACAGGCACCCTTGCCTGTGGTTTGCGTTGCCGTATCTCTCTATCTCAATGTGGATCAGGCCCGCAGTCTGCTGACGGGCAGGAATGACTGTCCCCGTACCTTTCAGCCCTGTCTCCCCACCACGAAAACCTGGGGGCTCTATCCTTGCAAAGGCTAGGCGCTTCTGGCTCATCTCTTTTACGCTGGCCATGACCGCCGTGATGCGTCATCCTGCGTGGGCAGCCTGCAATACTCGGGCTGTCGTGGCGTTTGGCCGATAGCGTCAGTTACGAGTGAGGTTTTTTCATGCCGTCCCATCCATCCCTCCGCCCGATCGCTCCGCGTGACTTCAGCCCGGCGTTTTGCTGGCACCTGCTCTCTCGGGCGGGGTTTGGCGGAGCGCCTGCGGAGATGGCGGAGCTGCAGGGGCTCGGGCTCGACGCGGCGGTGAGCCGGCTGCTGCGGTACCAGCAGGTGGACCTGGGGGACTTGGTTGAACTCGATCTGGACCCGGATGTCATCACGCCGCGCTCCCGGGAGGATCGTGAGGCCTTGGCGCGGGCCCGCCGGACAGGCGACAGCGAGACGGTCGATCGGATCACGCGTGCGGCCAACGTCGCCCGGGCCGAGGATCGGCGGATGCATCTTTCGCTCCAGACCTGGTGGCTTGAGCGCATGGTTCAAACGCCTCGGCCGATGGAAGAAAAACTCACGCTGCTCTGGCACAGCCACTTCGCGACGCGGCACCGCGACATCCGCGACAGCTTCCTGATGCAGCAGCAAAACGCGATGTTCCGCGCCAACGCCAACGGCTCGTTCGCCGACCTCGTCGCGGGCATCGTCCGCGACCCGGCGATGATCCGCTTCCTCAATAATGACCGCAACATCTCCCGCCGACCCAACGAAAACCTGGCCCGTGAACTGATGGAGCTTTTCACGCTGGGTGAGGGCCACTACACCGAAGCCGACATCCGCGAAGGGGCTCGCACCCTCACGGGCTACACCGTGAACGACAATGACTTCGCCTTCAACCGCCGCGCCCATGACCAGGGGCGCAAGGCCATCCTCGGCGAAGAGGGCTGGTGGGACGGCGACGACTTTGTGCAGCTGCTTCTGCGCCAGCACGTGTGCGCGCGGTTTATCGCGCTCAAGCTCTACCGCCACTTTGTCGCCGACGTTTCCGACGACTGGGACCTGGTGCCCGGCCCGCAGCGGGGTGTGATCGACGCCCTCGCCGACGTGCTGCGTGATGAGGGGTACGCGATCGCGCCGGCGCTCGAGCAGCTTCTCAAGAGCCGGCACTTCTACGACGCGCAGGTCATCGGCCGCAAGATCAAGAGCCCGGTACAGGTTGTGGCTGGGACGGCCCGGGTGTTGGGCACGCCCATGCGCGACGGGCGCGGGCTGGTCCGCGGGCTGCGCGCGATGGGGCAGGACCTGTTCGAGCCGCCCAGCGTCGCGGGCTGGGAAGGCGGCCGATCGTGGATCAACACCTCGACGCTGCTGCTTCGCCAGAACGTGTGTACCTACCTGATCACGGGCAAAGACCCTAGCGGGCAGTGGCAGCGCTCGCAGATGGAATACGACCCGATGGCGTTGTTGGCTGGGCTCGACCGCCCGACGCCGCGACAGGCGGTGGACCACTTGTGCGACACATTGCTCGGCCCGCATGTCTCGGCCGACCGCCGCGCACCGCTCTACACGTTTATCGAGTCGCGCGGCAACGGCGTCACTGCCGATACGGTCACGGGCCTGCTGCTGTTGATCACAGCGATGCCGGAGTACCAGCTCTGTTGAGAATGACCAATGACCAAGCCGAAATGTCCAATGACGGAACATCGAACGAGCGCGTACGGCACGGAGGCTTTTACATTGGGCATTTAGACTTCGACATTGGGCATTGATTCACACCGCGACGATTGGACCCGCCACAGCTCTTTGGTCTTGCCCACACGCCCCGCGACCACTTTGGACCCCCACCATGTGTGACCACTACCACCCGCTGAGCACGAACACGCCGACGGCCCTCGGGCTTGCGCACACCCGCCGGCAATTCCTGGGCCGGCTCGGGCTGATCTCTGCCGCCGCGACCCTGCCGGGGTTTGTCAGCCAGTCCGCTTTCGCGGCGACCGACACGGACTGGTACACCAAGGACCGGCCGGGCAAGCCCGACGATCGCATCCTTGTCGTGGTGCAGCTCTCGGGTGGCAACGACGGGCTCAACTGCGTGGTCCCGTTTGGCGAAGCGGTCTACCACCGCAACCGGCCGCAGCTCCGCATCACCGAAGACGATGCGCTCGCGCTGGATGTCGACGGGCTCGGGCTCAACCCGCAGATGCGCGGGATCCACGAGATGATCGGGCAGGGCCGCGCGGCGGTGGTCAACGGCGTGGGCTACCCGAACCCGAACCGGTCGCACTTTAAGTCGATGGACATCTGGCACTCGGCCAAGACCGAGGAGCGCGCGATGCGCGGCCGGGGCTGGGTCGGCCAGGCGATGGATACCGCCTACCCGGTCGACGCCGACGGCAACGCTCCGGCGGGCGCGGCGATGGCGACGATCGCGCTGGGCAGCGGCGCACCGATGGCGACCCAGGGCGACCACGTCAAGCCCGTCACGTTCCAGACGCCCAGAGCCTTCCGCTGGGCGGCACGCGATCTTGGGGCACCGCTCTCTGAGGCGTATGACGCGCTGCACGCCGAGGCGACGCTGCCCGACGTCGCGCCGACTGATCCACTGGCGTTCATCCACCGCACCGCGTGCGATGCGCAGGCCGCGTCGGGCCGGGTCCGCAGCGCGGTCGCGGGTGACACCGAGACACGTTTCCCGCGCGGCGCGCTGTCGCAGCAGCTCGCGATGGTCGCGAAGATGGTCGCGGCCGAGTTGCCCACACGGGTGTACTACGTGACGCTCGGCGGGTTCGACACGCACTCGTCACAGCAGGGCCGACACACCGCGCTCCTGCGTCAGTTCAGCCAATCGATGCAGGCGTTCTACAACGAGCTCGACGCGACGGGCCACGCCGGTCGGGTGGTGTCGCTGGCGTTCAGCGAGTTTGGCCGACGCCTCCGGCAGAACGCCTCGGGTGGGACGGACCACGGCGTCGCGGGCCCGTCGTTCGTCTTCGGCGACGCGGTCAACGCCGGCGTGCATGGCGCCTACCCGTCACTCACCGACCTCGACAACGGCGACCTGATCCACACCACCGACTTCCGCGGGCTCTACGCCGACCTGCTGGACAACTGGATGGGCATCGACGCGGCGGCCGCGCTGGGCGCGCGGTATGAGCACGTGGGGCTGTTTTGATCGGGTGCGGGTCTTGGTTGGGGTTTGGGGTTTCGGGTCTTGGGTTCAGTGATACGCAAGCCCGCGTCTTTGCGCAGCAACGCCGCGGGTTTTGCTGGATTGGCGTGTGATCCCACGGCGTGCCGCGGACGGCAAGCCGTGGGCTTGGGATGACTTGAAAATACAACAAAACCCGAGACCCAAGGCCCGAAACCCAAGACCCTAAACCCGAAACCCGGCACCCGACATCACCGATCGACCGGGACGAAGTTTTCGATGGACAGGTCGAACCCGCGCAGGGCTTGGGGGGTGAAGGGGTGGTCGGTGATGAGGTTGAGTTTGGTGAGCCCGAGGTCGCGTAGGATCTGGCACCCGATGCCGTAGCCGTGCTTGTCGATGCGTGGCGCGACGCCGGGGCTGGCGTGGGCTTCACCGGGGCGGTGGCTTTCTTCGCGGTGCTGCTCCTGCTCGGGGGAGAGGGCGAGTGTTTGGAGTTGTTTGAGGACGCCGGTGCCCATGCCTTCGTGGCGGAGGTAGACGATCGCGCCGCTGCCGTTTTGCTGGATCATCTTCATGGAGGCGTGCAGGGTTGCGCCGGAGGGCTGGGTCGTGTCGCCGAAGACATCGCCCAGCAGGTTCTGGCTGTGCATCCGCACGAGCGTGGGCTCGGTGGTCGGGACCGACCCGCCGCAGCCGTCGGGCTTGCCGACGTCGCCGCAGGTCAGCGCGACGTGGGGCATCGGGTCGACCTGGGAGCGGTAGACGTTGAGGTGCCAGTCCCCGAACTCGTTTTCAAACGCGACGCGTTCGACGCGTTCGACGAGCTTGTCGCGTTCGAGCCGGTAGTGGATGACGTCGGCGACGGAGCACATCTTGAGGCCGTGTTGTTTGCAGAATGTTTCGAGGTCGCCCCGCCGCGCCATCGTGCCGTCGGGGTTCATGATCTCGATGATGACGGCGACGGGCTCGAGCCCGGCGAGTTTGCACAGGTCCACCGAGCCCTCGGTCTGCCCGGCCCGGACGAGCACCCCGCCGTCGCGTGCGCGGAGCGGGTGCATGTGGCCCGGGCGGTCGAGGTCGATGGGTCGGCTGGCCGGGTCGGCGAGGACCTGGCAGGTCTGCGCGCGGTCGGCGGCGCTGACCCCCGTCGTCAGGCCGAACCGCTGGTGGGCGTCGACACTGATCGTGTAGGCGGTGGTCCGTTGGGAGGTGTTGCTTGTGCTCTGCGGCGGCAGGTCGAGCCGGTCACACACATGCGACGCCATGGCCACGCACATCATGCCCCGGGCCTGGAGCATGAAGTTCATCGCGTCGGCTGAGGCGAACTGCGCGGCGCAGACGATGTCGCCCTCGTTCTCACGCTTCTCGTCGTCCACCAACACGACCATCCGCCCGGCGCGGAGATCGTCCAGAATCTCAGGGATCGGCTGCATCATGGGGGGAGTATAGAGGCTGCGCCCGAAAGAGACCCGCCCGCGCCCAAGACGACCCCAAGCCCGCGCTCAACATGCCCCCAAGCCCGCGGCTTTGCGCAGCAACGCCGCGGGATATCCCCGGGCAGCCCTACTACATATCAAGACCATCCCGCGGCGTTGCTGCGCAAAGCCGCGGGCGTGGGGGCAGGTTGAGCGCGGGCTTGGGGTCGTCTTGGGCGCGGGCGGGTCTCTTTCGGGCGCAGCCTC
>JBCCWH010000089.1:0-12928 GCA_039193915.1 Planctomycetota bacterium | reverse complement strand
GGGGGGCGCGGGGGTGGGGTGTTTTTGTCTTTGCGGGGCCCCCACCCGGGGGGTCCCGCCCCCCCCCCGGCTCTCGTCTGATTCGCTCACGCGGTTGCCGGGAACACACGCCCGCCCGCCGCGTCAGAAAATCTGAAAGAAGGCCCAAGGGTCCACCGCCCTGGATCGTCTACCTTTCTGAACCCGCCGAAGATTCACGCGGGCAGCTACAGGGATCGACATGCCACCACCGATGCCGACCGACACGGACGACGCAAGACTCCCGGCTGTCGTGCGCCTGTACCGCGGCCCGCTCGAACGCTACGCCACCCATCTGCTCGGCGGGGACCACGCCCGGGGGCAGGACGCCGTGCAGGACACGTTTCAACGCCTGCTGCAACAGCCGACCCAGACCCGCGACGAACTGATGCACGACTTCACCCCCACCCACGCGACGTCTCCCGCCAACACCCAGCGTGCGGCAGATGACCCTTCCGGGGGCGTGGGCGGGGGCGGAGGCCGGCTCAAGGCCTGGCTGTTCACCGTCTGCCGAAACCGTGCCCTCGACATCCGACGCAAGGAGCGACGCATGACACCCCTGACCGCCCCACTCGCCGGCGCACAGACCGAGCCCGCGCCCGGCCCCGACGCGCAGGCGCAGCAGCACGACTCCCACGCCGCCGTGCTCCGGCAGATGACCGCCCTACCCGCGAACCAGCAGGAAGTCCTCCGGCTTAGGTTCCACGGCGAACTGACCTACACACAGATCGCCGAGGTCACCGGCCTCACCGTCGGCAACGTCGGCTACCTCCTGCACCACGCCCTCAAGACCATGCGCCAACAGCTCGCCTAACGCCGCGACGGCGCACGCCCGAGCCCCGGCGGAGGCCGCTTCAGCGGCCGGCTCTCCAACAGGCAGGAATGCCTGTCCTACTGACGAACACTCTCAACAAGGAGGTCCACCATGACCACCGACCCCACACCCGGAACACCCAACCGCTTCGACGAACAAGACCTCACCGCCTTCGCCCTGGGCGAACTCGACCCGGCCGGCGACACCCACCAGGCCATCGCCGCCGCGCTGGCACAGGACCCCGCCATCGCCGCCGAGATCGACGCGATCAAAGCAAGCGCCGCCACCGTCCGCGACGCGCTTGCGCATGAGCCGATCGCCACAGCAGCCGAAGGCACACCAACCACGAGCCGCGACCGTGAGGGAGCGGACCCTGGCGTGGGTGTTGACAGGTCGGTTGGTCCGCTCCCTGACGGTCGCGGCTCGTTGATGGCGAAGACAGGCCGACCGCGCGCCCCCCTCTTCGCCCGTCCCGCGCTGCTCGCCGCAGGGTTCGCGCTCGCCGCGGGCGCGGCCGTCGCCGTGGTCTCGATGATGCAGACCGGCCAGCCCCCCATCACCCCACCGCTCACCGAGCACACCACGCCGCACGGCATCACCGCGATCCACGCCGCGCTCGACACGCCCGTCACCGCGTCGTTCAAAGAGGCGCCGCTGGAAGACGTCTTCGCCACCGTGCGCGACGCGACCCACGCCGAGCTTGGCGTGGACTGGGAGGCGCTCGAAGCCCGCGGGCTCACGAAAGAGACCACGCTGACTTTTGACGCCGACGCCGTCCCCGCGCGTGACCTGCTGACGCTGACGCTCAGCGCGGCGTGGGAACAACTGCCCCACCCCGACCCGGTCGTGTGGTCGGTCTCGGCCGACGAAGTCCGCATCGAAGCCCGCTCGGCCGCGGTGCAGCGTTCGCTCGACCAGGCCCAGCGTGTACTGGCGCAGGTGAACGCGACCAACGCGCGGATGTCGGGCAACCAGCTCGCGTTGGCGGGTAGCGGCGCCTGGCAACAGCCGGGCGAATGGACGCAGGCGTACGTGGCGTGGGCGAACGAGAAACGCGAAGCCGGCGAAGCACAGGAGGCGCTGCACTCGGACGTTGAGCGCGATGAGGCGGTCGCGTTGCTTGAATCGCTTGGGGAGATCACCAACGGACCTCCAGCGTTGAGTAACGCAAGCGTCGCTGAGCGTAATCGACTTGTTCCCGAAATGGCACCTGCGATGCCCCGCCGTAGCAGCCTGGTTCGGCAAGACCAGCTCGGCCGGCAGATGCAGCAAGGCCAAACCCGTGGCCGAGAACGTTACGCATCACAACAGGCCGATCACTTCTACGCGGGTGCGGCCGGAGGCCAGCAAGCGTATGGGCTCGGCGGGTTTGCATTTTCGTCGCAGGGGCTACCAGCGCAATCGGCTGGCCATGTCTACATCGAAGGTGCCATCAATCGCCCTGAACGGTTTGCCGTCCCCGGCGAGTCTGAGCTCGATGACATTAGACTGTCACTGTCTAGAGGCGGCATGCGCGGCGAGCAACTGGGCCTGCCCGCCGATGAGGTTGTCGCGCATGACTTGGTGCCTGATGTAGACAGTGCACACTCCGGCGAAAACACGCCCACACCCGATCCCGAACAGCGTGAACGCCTGCAACGCGTGCAAGACCGGCTCGTTGCCCTCCAACGCATCGAAGACCCCTACACGCCCGGCGACAGCTACGCGCTGGTCCACGACAACCCGTTCCGCACGGGGATGATGGACCCGCTCTCGACGTTCTCCGTCGATGTCGATACGGCCGCGTACTCGATCGTGCGTCGCCAACTCTTGCAGCAGGGCTACGCGCCGGTGCCCGAGGCGGTGCGCATCGAAGAACTCGTCAACTACTTCGATTACAGCTACGCCGCGCCCAAGGTCGATCCCGGGCTGCTCGACAACGGCGTCGTCACGCAGGCCTCGCTCGAACGCCTCGCGGCCGACGACGACACCTTCGCGCCGTTCGCGACACACGTCGAAGTGACCGACTGCCCCTGGACAGACGGGCACCAGCTCGTCCGCATCGGCATCCGTGGCATGGACGTCGCGCAGCAGGACCGCCCGGCCGCGCACCTCACGTTCCTGCTCGACGTGTCGGGCTCGATGAGCAGCGCGAACAAGCTGCCACTGGTGAAGGAGTCGCTCAAGATGCTGCTGGGCCAGCTCAACGCCGACGACCACGTGAGCATCGTCGTCTACGCCGGCGCGGCCGGTCTCGTGCTCGAACACGCCTCGGCGGCGGATATCCCAACCATCGAGGCGGCGCTCGACAAGCTCTCGGCCGGCGGGTCGACCGCGGGCGGCGCGGGGATCGAGCTCGCCTACGACATCGCCCAGCGCCACTACGTCGACGGCGGGGTCAACCGCGTCATCCTCTGCACCGACGGCGACTTCAACGTCGGCATCTCCGACCGCGATGCACTCGTCGACCTCATCAAAGAAAAAGCCAACCCGGAAGCGGGCGAAGACGGCGAAACACGCGGCGTGTATCTGAGCGTGATGGGCTTTGGCTTTGGCAACCTCAACGACAACATGATGGAGCCGCTGACCAACGCGGGCAACGGCAACTACGCCTACATCGACACGGCCGACGAGGCCCACAAGGTCATGGTCGAGCAGGTCGGCGGGACGCTCGTCACGATCGCCAAGGACGTGAAGATCCAGGTGGAGTTCAACCCGTCGCAGGTGTTGGCCTACCGTTTGATCGGGTACGAGAACCGCATCCTCGCGGCCGAGGACTTCGCCAACGACACGGTCGACGCCGGCGACATCGGCGCGGGCCACACGGTGACGGCGCTGTACGAGGTCGTGCCCTTCCCCGACGACGGGCTGGGCGACGCCGAGTCGCTGCGGATGGTGAAAGAGCAGATCGAGGCGCTCGACGAGGCCTTGGCGTTCAGCACGTCGGTGCTGGAGAACACGCCGCTGACGATGGAGCAGTACGACAAGCTCGTGGGCTCGATCCGCATGATGCAGCAGCAGCGCGAAGTCGCCGCAGCGATGGAGAGCCGAGCCAAGCGACGCCTGCCCGAGGCCGTGACCGACGGCATCGACATGCGTTACCGCAACGGGCGTGACTTCGTGGATGGGCTCGATGAGCTCGACGAGTTGCTGGTGGTGAACCTGCGTTACAAGCCCGTCGATGCCCCGGCCGAGCAGGGCACGAGCCGGCTGATCCAGACGCCGGTGGGCCTTGCGAGCGTGGCGTTCAACGACGCGAGCGAAGACACGCGTTTCGCCGCGGCCATCGCGGGCTTCGGCATGGTGCTTCGTCACTCGCCCCACCGCGGGGAGGCGGACATGCAGTGGGTGCTCGACACCGCGAATAGCGCGCTGGGCGACGACGCCCACGGCTACCGCGCGGGCTTCATCACCCTCGTCGAACGCGCCGCAGAACTCGTGCCCAACGACGAAGAGAAAAACCACAACGCGATTGCACCGGGCGATGGTGAACGTGTACCACTGCACGAGCGTCGATAGCCGTCAAGACTTTGCGATCAACCTCTCGCACCATCCCGCAGCGTGCCCCCGAGCGGGCAAGCTGCGGGCTTGGGGTGGTTGATTGCGTTGTGGAACAAAGAGGCAGCGGCGTCGCGCCTACCCCATCCGCTGTTCGACGATGATCAGGTGGTAGCCGAACTGGGTCTGGACCGGGGCGCTGACTTCGCCGATGGGCAGGTCGCTGAAGATCACGGCGTCGAACTCGGGGACCATCTGGCCCTGGCTGAACTGGCCCAGCGAGCCGCCGGCCTTGCCCGAGGGGCAGCCCGAGTGTTCCTTGGCGAGGTCGGCGAAGTCTTCGCCCGCGGCGACGCGCTGCTTGAGGTCGTTGGCTTCGGCTTCGGTCTTCACAAGGATGTGGCTGGCGACGGCTTGGGGCATGGCTTCTTTCGGGTCAGGGGTTTCGGGTGCCGGGTTGCGGGCAGAGATCATAGCGGGTTTCTACGATAGTTGGCATGAGCGAGCCGCTGCCCGTGCTGATCACCGCGAACCCGTTCAGCGGGAAAGGGAAGAACCGCGAGCGTGTCGCGGCGCTATCCGCAGCGCTCCAGACCCATGGCATCGAGGCCGAGGCGGTCTGGGACCTGGACGAACGCCGGGCCACCCTCGCGCAGCCCGACATCCACGAGCGTTACCGCTGCCTGGTGTCGGCCGGCGGGGACGGGTCGATCGCGGCGGCGGTGAACGACCTGCGGGCCGGGCTCAGGCACGAAGACGAGACAACACGGCTGCCGATCGCGATGCTGCCGGCGGGCAACGAGAACCTGTTCGCGATCGCGTTCGGGCACAACCGGGGGATCGATGCACTGGCGGGCGCGATCGCGCGTGGCAGGACACGGACGATCGACGCGGGCGACGCGGGCGGCCGACTGTTCACGCTGATGGCGAGCGCGGGGTTTGACTCGGAGGTCGTCCGCCGCGTCGACGACTGGCGTGTGCCCGAGGCCCAAGGCAAGCCGCTCAGACGTGTCAGCCGGATCACCTATGCACCCAAGATCGTCGGCGCGGTGACGGGCTACCGCTACCCGCCCGTGACGCTCGAGGCGGATGGGCAGACGGTGACGGGGGCGCACGCCTTCGTGTTCAACATCGGGCAGTACGGCTTCAACCTCGGCTTGGCGAGCGCGGCCGACCCGGGCGACGGGCTGCTGGACTGGGTCGTCTTCGAGAAGCCGGGCGTCGTCGCGATGGCGGGCTACGGGCTGGCGGTAATGCGCGGCAAGCACCTGGACCGAAGCGACGTGCATCACGGCCGATCGGCGAGCATCCGGCTATCGGCCGACGAAGCGGTACCCGTGCAGGCCGACGGCGACCCGGCGGGCGCGACGGCGATGGAGGTCAAAGTGCTGCCGGGGATGCTGCGGGTGATCGATGGGGCGGCGTGAATCAGGCAAGCGGCCCGCTACGAACATGTACGAGAAGCATCAGGTGTGCCCCACCTCGGCCAGCCGGCGGCCTACGGACGCCGGTCGTGTCATAGCACACCCTACACGTCCTGAACGGCGTCCGTAGGCCGCTGGCTGTTCTGGAGGAGGCACCACGCGTTCACGTTCTAGGTAAAAAGTGTCGCGGTCTGCTGTTCGAGTTCGAGGAGCTTGCGTTTGGTATCGAGCCCGCCGCCGAAGCCGGTGAGTTGGCCGCCCGCGCCGATGACGCGGTGGCAGGGGACGATGATGGAGATGGGGTTTTTGCCGTTGGCGTTGCCGACGGCGCGTGAGGCGTTGGGGTCGCCGGTGCGTTTGGCGAGTTCGCCGTAGGAGATCGTGGTGCCGTAGGGGATCTGGCGGAGTTGTTGCCAGACGCGTTGCTGGAAGTCGGTGCCCTTGGGCGCAAGCGGGAGGTCGAAGGCCTGGCGGTCGCCGGCGAAGTAGGCGTCGAGCTGGCATATCACTTCACCGAAGGGCTCGGCGTCTTCCCGCCAGTCGGGGCCGATCGTGGCGGGGTGACGGCTGTTGGGGAAGTACACGCCGCAGAGCGCCGCGCGTTCGGCGAAGAGCAGGAGTTGACCGACGGGGCTGTCGTGGTAGCAGTACTGCAAGGCGGACGCTCCGGTGTTCGGGCTCGGCACATGTCGCGGCCACACGATGATGCAGCATCGGCAGCGGGCGGCGTGCTTGCTTCTATCATACGCCCCATGCGGTCGGCCATTGTCAGCACCGGACTCTTTGCGACCTGCCTCGCCTACGCGGTCGTGCGTTACATCGTGTTTGGCGATGTCTTGCCCGCGCAGCTCCCGGTCTTTATCACCAACAAGGCCCTGTCGCTGGCAGGACTCACGCTGATCGTGCTTGCGGTGGGTGCCCGGCCGATCGCGGCGGCGTTGCCCGTTGCAAGCTGGCTACGCGACGACCGACGGACGCTGGGCATGGTCGGCCTCGCGTTCAGCGCGGTGCATACGGTGCTGTCGCTGATGCTGCTGGGGCCGGCGTACTTCGGCAAGTTCTACAGCCCCACCGGCCAAATGACCGCCGTGGGCGAGTGGGCGATGTTGCTTGGCGCGTCGGCGCTCGCGCTGCTGGTCTGGCAATCGCGGGTCGCCCCACCGACCAGGCCAGGCGTGCCCAACCGAGCGGCGGCGCATCGGCGTATGCTGGGGACCGGCGTCCTCACGCTGGCGATGCTGCATGTCGGGGTGATGGGCTGGAAGGGGTGGTTCGCGCCGGCGGACTGGCCCGGCGGATTGCCGCCGATCACGCTGCTCAGTGCGTGTGTCGCGCTCGTCGGCATCGCGCTCGGGCTAGCGCCGCGTCGAAAGCCGTAGGGCTCAACGGCATTCTCTATTTTGCCTAACAGCACCAGCCTCTCTGCGGCGTTTGCTTGCGTGTTGATCTCGGCATCAGTGCTGCATCGCCCCGGGTGCGATGTACCAGCAGCAGCCGGCGTGTCACAAACGGCATAACCGTTACAGCCGTGCGCGATACCGCCACACACGCAACGAAACGTGTTCGATGGCTTGCCCCTTCGATTCCCCAAGGCATGGTTGGGTTGTCGGTTCTGACTTCCGTTGGGACACCAAACCAAACCGCCTGGAGGGGCACTACCATGATTCGCAGCAAACACACGATCCAACTCGCCGCCTTCAGCGCGGCCATCCTCACCGCAGGCATCGCCTCCGCAGACACGGTGGATGTCCGGTTCGACGGCGTCAACCCCGGCGAACGTGTCCGGGTCTACCTCGACACCGACAACAACGGCACGTACGACTACAACCAACGCGTCACCGCCGGCGTCATGAACTGGACCAACCTGGACTCCGGCGACACGTTCGACACCTTCTGCATCGAACTGACCCAATACATCAGCACCGGCCAGGTCGTCGAGTACTCGATGCACGACGACATCACCGCCGCCCCGCGCACCGACGGCGTCACGATCTCCGACAACAAGGCAGGCCTCCTCGGCGCCTTCTGGGGACAGTTCCGTGACCTCGTCGTCGACTCCGACACCGCCTCGGCCTTCCAGGTCGGCATCTGGGAGATCGTCTACGACGGCGACGACGCACTCGACCTCGACTACGGCGAAGGCAGCTTCGCCGTCTCGGGCCACAGCAACTACACCGACACCAAAGGTATCGCCAGCCAGTGGCTCACCGACCTGAACCTCAACGGCCCCAGCGCCAACCTCCGCTCGCTGACCAACAGCAGGAAGCAGGACCAGATCACCGATGTCCCGACCCCCGGCGCCGCCGCGGCAGGTCTCGCACTGCTGGGCATGACCCTCCGTCGTCGCCGACGCAATAGCGACGACTGATCCTGACCCAAAGCCATCCCGACATCGGGCCCAAGCCTGAACGACAAGCCCCGCGCCATCGCGCGGGGCTTGTGTCAATCCATTATTCAAAATCCGCCGCCTACCGCTCGGCGACCGCCCCGGCCTCGCAGATCTCCAGGAAGTGCTCGAGCACCTCCTCGGCGTCCGGGTCGTCTATCAACTGGTGCGGCACCGCATCGCCCGAGTCCAACGCCGTGTGCAACGCCTCCGCCAAGTGCAGCGCGTCGTCTTCACTCAGCGCGTGGCCGTGGTCGGGCCGATCGACCGGCTCCCAGCCATGCTCCTCGGCCGCGTCGATGAGCTTATCCCAGTCGTCCTCGGTCAGCGTCACTTCGCCATGATCGTTGTAGAGCACCATCTGCATCACGTGTATCCCTATGGGCATTGACTCCCGCCGATCGCCTCGGCAGCACTCACCCTAGCGGATGTCGGCCGCGCGTCAATGCCGCCGACACCCCCCGGCCACCGCCCTTAGCTGTAAGGCCAATCCGGCAGCGACTCCAGGAACGGCTCCTTCGCGCCCTTCAGCCGGGCCACCCGGTCATCGATAAACGTCGGCCGCAGCGCCCCCGACGACGCGACCACCGCCGCAACCAAACCAAACAGGAACAGGGCCCCGCCCAGAATCGCGATCGCCGCCGACTCCATCACCCCGCCGGCAGCCGCAAGGAAAACGCCGCCGATCAGCCCAAGGCAAGTCAGCAACGTCCAGATCAGACGCTGCTGCTTGTGCTGCTGGCACAGCGAGATGCCGACCCGCACCTTCTTGCGGATGCAGATCGCCACGATCGCGTAGATCAACAGCCCCGGCAGGATCAGCAGGTACCACATCGGGTCGTGCCAGTACATCGTCTTGTTGATCGGCTTGCCGTGCAGCGGCTGGTTGCACTTCACACAGCGCTCAGGCAGGTTGCCGCCCTGCACCAGGACGATCTGTGGGCCAGCGCGGAAGACCCACGCCGTCGGTGCCTGGCCCCCGCCCTGCGGCGTATTCATCGGCGCGACGGGGTGCTGCGGGGTCGGGTTGGGGTGCTGCGACATGCCGGCTCCTTGAGCTCGATGGGTGATGAGTCACACCGAAGATAGGCCAAGCCCCCCGCCTTGCCAAGCCGAGCACACCCGCCCGCTTTTACTCCACCCGCCGGCCGGGTATCGTCATGGCATGGCCAACTACATGTTTCGCTGCCCACACTGCGACGCCGAAAACTCGGTCGCCCTCGAACGCATCGGGCAGGCCGCATCCTGCGCGGCATGCACCCTGCCGTTCATGGCCAACGCACCGGACGCCGCGCTGCTTAAACGCGACGGCGAGCAATGGGTGCCCGCCACAGCACCCCCCGCCAACGACGCCTCACCCGCAAGCAAACGCAGTGACGACGAGCAGTCCCTCCTCTCCGTCAACCCCGCCGTCTTCCGCGAGCACCCGCTCCAGACCCTCGGGCTCACGCTCCTCATCGTCGGCGGGCTCACCATGGCGATCCACTTCGGCACCGCCGAGTCCCACAACGCCGCCGACACCGCACTGGCCGTCCTCGGGCTCGTCCTCGCGTTCCCGAGCGTCTGCATCCTCGCCGTCCGCTTCATCGGCTCGCGCTTCGAGTCGCTCACCGTCACCACCCAGCGCAGCGTCTGGGCCCGCGGCATCATCAACCGCCAGACCTCCGAGGTCCAGCACGACGACATCCGCAACATCCAAGTCAGCCAGACGATCATCGAGCGATTCGTCGGCGCAGGCACCGTCGCGATCTCCTCGGCCGGCCAGGGCGACATGGAGATCGTCGTCAAGGGTGTCCCCAACCCCGCCGTGATCGTCGAGACCGTCCGCACCTACCAGCGCAAGCTGGTGAGCGATGACTAAACCACTTCCGCACCACCGAGGTACGCTGACGCCATGGGACTCTTCGACGGCAGCCCGCTTGAACAACCCGTAACCTGCGCCGCTTGTGGCAAGCCCGATGCCGACTGCGCCTGCCCACGCGACGCGCAAGGCAAGGTCTGCACACCCAAGCAGCAAGACGCCCGCGTCCGCCGCGAGAAACGACGCGGCAAGTGGGTCACCGTCGTGTACCAGCTCGACCCCTCGGCCACCGACCTCAAACAGCTCGCCAAGCAGCTCAAAAACCGATGCTCCGCAGGCGGGGCCGTCACCGACGACGGCGTCGAAGTCCAGGGCGACCACCGCGACAAGGTCGTGGACTACCTCAAGTCGCTGGGCTACCCCGCCAAGGCCGCGGGCGGCTGAACCGCCGTGCGCCGCATCTTTGCAGCCCTTGCACCTCCCGGGAACAAAAACGATCGCGGACTGCTTTTGCCATCCGACGCCGGACGCGCCTACCATGTCGCGACCCGCAAGCGTCCACGGAGAACCCGCCGATGCACGTTCGCCCAACCCCGCTGCTTATCCTCGGAGCCCTCGCCATGTTCGCTTTTTCATTCGCTGGCCCGGGGTGTAGCCGGTTCACACCGCCCGACCCCGCGCAGGTGCCCGACGCCGAGGTCGGCGAAGACGTCCCGGCAGACACCGCCAATACCGACACCCCACAGGCCCGGCAGGCCATCCTCGCCGGGGGGTGTTTCTGGTGTGTCGAGGCCGTGTACGAGATGCTCGACGGCGTCCACGATGTCGAGTCGGGCTACATCGGCGGCACCGCCGAGACCGCGAACTACCCGGCTGTGTGCACCAAGACCACCGGCCACGCCGAGGCCGTCCGCATCACCTACGACCCCACGAAGATCACCTTCGAGCAACTGCTTAAGGTCTTTTTCACCACCGCCCACAACCCGACCCAGCTCAACCAGCAGGGCGCGGACGAAGGCCCGCAGTACCGCTCCGCCATCTTCCCCCTCAGCGACGAGCAGCAGCAGATCGCCCGCGCCTACATCGACCAGCTCAACGCGACGCCCGAGTACGACGGCCGCATCGTCACCACCATCGAGCCGGGCCACACCTTCTACCCCGCCGAGACGAACCACCAGGACTTCGCCCGCAACAACCCCGACCACCCCTATATCCGCTCGACCTCCCAGCCCAAGGTCGAGCACACCCGCGAGGCATTCGACGACCTGCTCCGTGACGGCGAGTAGCACACCCCGAACGTGACGAAGAACCCACGCATGGCCCAGACCCAAGGCAAAAAGATCACCGTCGGCTCGGTCCTCGGGCTGCTCGTCGTCGTCGCGGTCGTGATCGCACAGCAAAAAGGCTGGCTGCCCGCAGACGGCGGACCGGACGCCGGAAACAACAACCGCACGTCTCAGAACGACCCACTGCCCAACCCCCCTGCGCCGCCAGAGTCGCAGGCGACACGTGAACCCGCAGAGCAAAGCCGCCCCACCCCGCGCGACACTGAGGGTGCTGGCACGGCTGTGCTACCCGACGACGACGGCGGCATCGGTGAGCACTTCCGCGCCCAACGCAGCGATGTCATCGTCACCGCCTCGGGCATCGTCAAAAAACGCCTGCCCGACGACAACGAGGGCAGCCGGCACCAGAAGCTCATCGTCACCCTCAGCACCGGCCAGACCGTGCTGATCGCGCACAACATCGACCTGGCCGAGCGCGTGCCTTGCGACGAAGGCGACGTCATCCGATTCCGCGGCGAGTACGAGTGGTCCAGCCAGGGCGGCGTCGTCCACTGGACCCACCACGACCCCGCCGGCCGACACCAGCCCGGCTGGATCGAGCACGAGGGCGTACGCTACGAGTAGCGGCTTACTGCCTAACCCTGCACCACCGTTTTGCACAGCCGGGTGCCACACAACTGCCCGAAGGGCTGCTGTGTGCCGTTCGTACAAGTACGCCGGAGACCCGCACACAGCACGCCTTCGGCGAGTTGTGTGGCACCCACACATGCATGCGCATCACCGAGGGTTCCGGCCTACGCCTCGACCGAGTCGTAGATCAGGACGCGGTCGAACAGCGGGACGAACGCGTCGACAAACTTCTGGTGCACCGCGTCGTCGGGCGACTGGTAGATGTCGTGCGACGCCTGGTCCTTGAAGACGACAAAGAGCTGGTAGTCGTAGGAGTTATCGACGACCTCGCGCGGCGTGCCGGCGGGCTTACGCGCACTGACCGACACGACGTTGGGCGAGTCGGCCAGAGACTTGAGCCCCGCGACGAAGTCCGCCCGCTGGGCGTCGGTCGTGTCGGGTTTCAGCCAGAAGTGGACGGTGTGGTGGAGCATGGGTAACTCGTAGGGTGGGTAGAGTGAGTCCGCGAACGGCACCCACCGGGCGCTACCAATGGGTTCGTTTCATTGCGGTGGGTTGCGCTCGCGGACTCGCTCTACCCACCCTACTTTTTAGATCACGCTGTCGTGCTTGCTCAGCCCATGCGCCTCGGCCGTATTGAGCTGCACGAGCTCTTCTTGCTTGAGCTGCTCGGCCTTGTCGGGGTCGACGTAGTCGCTGTGGCAGCTCGGGGCCTCTTCTTCGCCCTTGTCGGCAGCGACCTTCTTCTTTTTCTTGGCCGCGAGCTTGTGGATCTCCTCGGGCGAGAGGTAGCCGCGCTGCTCGAGGATCTTCTGCTGCTCGGGGGTCAGCGCATCGGACTTCACCGTCCGGCCGTCGCCGTTTCGGGCGAAGCCCTCGGCGTTGCCGCTGGCCCAGTCCTGGATCTCTTTGGAGATGCGGACGCTGCACCAGTCGTGGCCACACATCGCGCAGAAGTCGGTGTCGACATCCATGTCCTCGTCGTGGTAGGCGCGGGCGGTGTCGGTGTCGAAAGCCAGCTCGAAGTGTTTTTCCCAGTTCAGCGCGGCGCGGGCCTTGGTGAGTTCATCATCCCAGTCGCGCGTGCCGGGG
>JBCCWH010000088.1:0-13156 GCA_039193915.1 Planctomycetota bacterium | reverse complement strand
GAGAGAGGGGCGCCTCGCCTCAGCGAGTGCGGGGTTTAGGCGGCGCGTTTGCGGGGGCGTGTGAGGCGTGGTCGGCGCATCTGGTTTGCGAGCTTGCGGAGCAGGGCGTCGTTGGGGCATGCGGCGAGCGCGTGCTTGAGCGAGACCCGGGCCCGTAGCGGCTGGTTTTCGTGGAGGTAGGCCGCGACCAGCAGCCGCCAGCACTTGGCGTTGAGGCGGTTGATCCGGAGGGATCGTCGGCAGTCCGCGATCGCGTCGCGGTGTTGGCCTGTGGTACGTCTTGCGACGGCGCGGATGTGGAGTGCCTGGCTCAGCAGGGTGCCGCTCCCGGTGAATAGGCCCTCGCCGTGGATGGCGGGGTTGAGCAGGGCGACTGCTTCGTGGCTGCGGCGTTGCTCCACGAGGAGGCGGGCGAGCTGGAGGACCTGGCGTGCGTCCTGGCCGGCCATGCTGAGTTCGTTGTCGAGGTGCTGGTTGCAGGCGTCGTGGTCGCCGTGTGCGCGGGCGGCGAGCGCCAGCCCGAGCCGGATGCCGGGTCGGTTGGGGTTGAGCTGGATCGCGAGTCGGTAGTAGCACTCGGCGGTGTGGAGGTCTTTACGCTTGAGCGCGAGGTCGCCACGGAGGTGGGTGCTGGTGTCGTCGTCGTTGCGGACGATCCGTAGCGCGTCGAGTCGGCGTTCGGCCTCATCGAGTCGGCCGCGTTCGAGGAGGAGCGCGACAAACTCGTGGACCGTGTCGGTGTCGTCGGGGTGGTGTGCGAGGTGTTGTTCGTAGAAGTGCTGTGCCTGGTCGTAGCGCTGCAGAAAGGCGCAGCAGCGGCCGAGGTTGATGCCGACGCGAGGGTGGTCGGGTGCGATCTGTGCGGCCCGTTGCCAGCAGGCGATTGCGCGTTCGAGTTGGCCGTGGGAGGCGAGGGCGTGTGCGACGTGGTCGAAGCAGTGGGGGCAGTCGGCTTCCTGCTGTTGGCCGAGGTAGAACATGAGTTCGGCCTGTTCGAGGTCGCCTAGCCGGGCGTAGGCGGCGACGCGGTAGCAGTACGTCTCGTGTTGATTGGGGTCGATCTGCTGTGCGTGTTCGAGGGCGTCGATCGCGGCTTGTTCGTTGCTTACGCGGAGCTGGGCGGCACCGAGCGTGAGCCAGGCGTCGGTGTTGTCGGGCTGCAGCGCAGCGGCACGGGCGTAGGCATCGACAGCGGCCGCGGTTTTATCGAGTGCATCAAGGGCAAGCCCGCGCCCCAGCCACCAGTCACCCCGTTCGGGCTGCTGGGCTAAGGCCCGCTCGAAGGCCCGGAGCGACCGGGTCCATCGGCGTCGCTCGTACTCGCGCCAGGCGCGTTGGGCGTGGTCTTCGGCGGTCTGCCAGTCGTGCATCGGGGGCTCAGATGGGGGGATGGCCCGCCACGACGGGCAGGGTCTTGATAGATATCGGTCATGCCCCCCTCAGAAGATGGATAGAAAATCGAAAACCTGTGGCTGATTGGGCCGAAAGCTCGATAGGATGGGTGGGGCGTCGCGTCGTGCGGTACCCGAAAACGAAATAGAACAGGCCTGTGCCCGATCGCGTGCGCGGGCGTCCTTGAGAACGTGGTTCGATCATCCAACAAACCGGCCCGGGCCGGGGCGGCGCGTCGGCGCCTGCCCGCGGTTGTGGTCTGCGCGGGGGTCGGCCTGTTTTTGGCTTTTCACTCTGGGCCCGGCCCGGCGTTCGCCGACCGCGACGCGCCCGAGGTCCAGCCCGCTGCGCTGCCCGCCGAGGTGGCGGAGGCTTACCAGAAGCTGACCGGCCAGCCCGGCGACCTCGCCTACCGGACGGGCGTCGCACGCGAACTCATCGCCATCGGTGGCTCAGACGCACAGCTCGCGCTCGCGGCCTCACTTGGCCCGGCCTACAGCGCGGAGGTTTGGCAGGCAACGCTCGACGCCATCAATACCACCCGCGACGACCTGCCGCGCGGCGACGTGCCCGATGTCATCGTTGGCATGCGCCGCCGTCTGCCCGCCGACCTGGAAGAGGCCTGGGCCGCGGCGCTGGGGCGTTACGAGCTGCAGCGCATTTCTGAAGAGCTCGAAGTGATCGCACGCGACCAACGCGCCCCGCTCGAACAGCGACGCCTGGCGATCATCGGCATCGGCCACCACCGCCGGGCCTTCGCCGCAGATGTGCTGATCGATCTCATCGACCCGCGCCAGCGCGGCGAGGTGCAGGGCTGGGCGTTTGAGGCGCTCGAGACGCTGAGCCATCAGCCACACATCGGCCGCGACCGCGAGGCGTGGGAGCAATGGTGGCGCCGTGCAAGTTCGCTCAACCGAACGGAGTGGCAACGCGAGCTGCATGAAAACCTGCTGCTCCTGACCGCCGAGCAGCGCGGCATGGACCGCCAACTCCGGGAACGGCTGGTTGAATCGCAGCGCGGCCTCTACCGTGCGACCGGCGAAGAAGATAAACCCGCTGTGCTCGCCAGCATGCTGCGCGACCCGCTGGAAGTGATCCGCGACCTGGGTATGGAGCTCTCGCGCAGCCGGCTGGTCGACGGCGGTGAGTTCCCCGATTCGATCCGTGTGGCACTGCGTGAGGCCCTCGAAGACGACGCCCCCCACGTCCGTGAGCAGGCGGCGACGCTGCTGGGCCAGCTCTCCGATCGGCCGGGCGTCGCGATGATGGCTCAGCGTCTGGCGCAGGGCGAAGAAACCGTGACGGCGGTCCAGCGGCAGTTCCTCCTGGCGCTCAGGCGATTGCCCAACGAAGACGCGGTGGACTCGGTCTACACCCTGTTGGCTGACCGTGCGTTGCAGACCGAGGCCGCGGGCGCGCTGGCCGCCGCGGCGCAGGCGGGATTAGTCGATGGCGAGATGTCGAGCAGGATCCGCGACCGAGTGCTGGAAGGGCTCGCCGATGTGCAGATCCCTCGGGCAGACATCGTGTTGCTGCTGGGCCGGGTGTTGACCGAGAACGACCGTGAGTGGTCGCGGGTGGAGTCTTGGCTGGACAGCAGCGACGACCAGGTCCGTGACGCGGCCGCCCGGGTCTGGGCCGGGGCGGGTCGGCCACTCGATGCGCTCGCTCGGCGATGCGACGACCCGGTCATCCGCCCCGTCGCGTTGCGGGCGATCACCGAACGCGGGGACCAGCCGGTCACGCTGCACGCGATCACGCTCAAGCGCCCCGAAGACGCGGCCGACCTCGACCTCTGGAACAAAGCCATGATCGCCATGGCCCCGCGCGTCCCGGTTGAACGGCTGCTTTCAACCCTCGAAGAGCTTGAACTCAACCCCGCCGATACCCAGGCCGTCCGCCTCGCGATGCTGACTCAGGCCATCGAACGCGAAAACCGGCCCGAGGATGAGTCCGCGTCCGCGTTCCCCCGGCTACTCCTCGCCCGTGCGCAGACGCTCTCGCTCGACACCGACGCCGACCTCGTCGTGCTCGACTATGAGGCCGCGCTGCCCGAGGTCGACGCGCTCGACGAGCCCGACCAGCAGCGCCTCTACCGCGGGCTCACCGCCGCCTACCTCGCGCTGCACAATGCCGAGCAGGCCTTCGACACCGCCAAGGTTCTCCTCGCCGACGCCGACGGCAACCCCTACCCCGCCGCCAGCGACGACCCGCTCGTCCAGTCTTTTATCGATGCGATCGCCGGCGCGAACACACGCGGCGACAAAGACCACGCCCGCGAACTGCTCGACGGCCTGCGCGATTTCTTCGGCACCGCCGGCATCCCCGCCGAGATCGGGCAACGCCTCACCGACCTCGAACGCGAAGTCAACGCCGACCCGCCCCCCGATGCGGGGTAGGGCCACGCACGCATACGTTGAGTAGTTACACCGAAGCCCACGGATTCCATCCGTGGGTCCCACCCATGCAATGGGTGGGCTTCACCCCAAGCTATACTGCACCTTCCTCGAACCCCCAGACACCAAACCACCGGCACCCGATATGAACACCATCACCGGCACCGCCTTCGTCCTTGGCGACGACATCGACACCGACCAGATCATCCCCGCCGAGTACCTCAGCTATAACCCGTCCGACCCCGACGAACGCAAGTACTTCGGCATGTACGCCTGCGTCGGCGTCCCCGATGCGCAGTCGGGCCTGCCCGAGGGCGGCAAACGCTTCGTCGAAGAGGGCCAGTTCACCTGCGACTACACCTTCGTCGTCGGCGGCAAGAACTTCGGCTGCGGCAGCTCCCGCGAGCACGCCCCCCTCGCCCTCGCCGAGGCCGGGGCCAAGGTCGTCATCGCCGAGTTCTACGCCCGCATCTTCTACCGCAACTGCGTCAACGGCGGCTACCTCCTCCCCGCCGAGTGCGACACCCGCCTGATCGACGGCGAAGTCTCCTCCGGCGATCGCTTAGAACTCAACATCGACACCAACACCCTCACCAACCAGACCACCGGCAAGACGTTTCAACTCAGCCCCCTCGGCGACGTCAAACCCATCATCGACGCGGGTGGCGTCTTCGGGTACGCGCGCGAGCAGGGGATGATTGGGTAGGGAGTGATTTATTCAGAATCAGGGTGCCCCACAGCCTCCCCGGGGGCGCGGTGTGGGCGATGCCAAGTCACTTGTCAGAACCACACACAGCGCCCTCCGGGACGCTGTGTGGCACCCGGCTAGTCTGAATCAGCCTTCTTGTCATCGTGTTCATGCCTGAGCTTTTCTAGTAGCTTGATCGCATCATCAAACACTTGAGCAGCTTCATCAAAGTCACCTGACCTCCAAGACTCTAGCAGCCAGCCATACACGTCATTCCGCCTATTGGTGGATGAATCCGAAATTTGTGTTTGCCCATCATCAATACCTGCAGATATCTTGGCGATGTGAGCGAGAATTTCAGAACCACCCATCCCATCAATGTTAGACCTCGCTACACCACCGTCTCGTGATTTTTCAGAAAGTACGTTGAGTTTTGTGCGTAACCGAGAGAGATCGCAGTGCAGCAATTTGTTACGCAGTTGGCATGCGGTTAGCAGAAGCTTTGCGTCAACGCCTTCAGGCGACAAGGAATAATACTCAGCGATTGCGTTGTAAACACTGGACAAGTTATGGTCGAGTTTTTCGGTAGCCAACTCATGGATACTGCCAACAAGCAATCGAAAGCGAAGCTCGAACAAAGTGCCTTTGGCTGCAGCTTGTATGTAGTGTGATTCAGCCACTGTGCGCGGGTCCATGAGTTACTCCTAGTAAGAAGTTACATAGTTTTGCACGAGTGTACGCAGTCTCAATCACAGTTGCAGCTACGCTTACAATGAACTTTAGATTCTGGAGACTTGCATTCAGAATCAAACGGCCAATTCAGATGGCATCTGATTCCCATGGATTCGTTTCACTCTGCCACCGCCGTCAACCCCTCAATCGGCGTCAAATCCAGCTTCCGGAACTCGACCTCCACCCCCTCGGCCTGAATCGCGATCTGGCCCTCGGTTGCGGTCATGTCGTAGCCGTCGTTGACCAGGTCGCCGTTGACCCAGACGCGGACCTTGTCTTCGTAGCACTCGATGGTCATGGCGTTCCACTCGCCGACCGCGTTCTCGCTGTCGTCGGTGAGGTTGAGGATGCGGCGGTTGTCGCCTTCCTGGCCGGTCCAGGTGTCGGGGTCGCCGTTGCGTCGGCTGGCCATGTCGGGGACTTTGATGTTCTCGATGATGCACCAGAAGTCGCCGGCGTGGCCCGAGTTCATCTGGACTTCGACGGAGGCGGGGAACATGCCATACAGCGCGCGGGGGGTCGAGGCGTGGACGAGGACGCCGCAGTTGCCCGGGTCGTCGGCGAAGCGGTACTCGACATCAAGCCGGTAGTTGCGGTAGACGTCGTCGGTGATGAGGTGCCCGCGCGGCTCGCCCATCGAGACGACCATCCCGTCACGCACGATGAAGCTCGGGGCGATGTCGGGGTTGTCATCCGCATCGGGGACATCGGTGTGCCAGCCGGCGAGGTCGGTGCCGTTGAAGAGGGGGGTGGTCTGCGGGCCGGTGTTGCAGCCGGTCAGTGCGAGCAGGGCGACGACGAGTGCGAGTCGGAAGTGTGTGGGCATGGTTGAACTCGGCGGGATGGGGTGTGTGCGATTGTAACAGGGGCGTGGCAGAGCTTTGTGGGGAAGACAATCCTGCCTGCCTTTCGGCGCAGCCGAAGCGGGTTTCGATCGAGGTCTGGGCTGCGCCCGGATGGCAGACAGGAATGTCTGCCCCACGGTTAGATCATGGCGACTTGCTGCGCCGATATGAAAATAGCTTAATGGTCTTGGTTTCTTGCGGGGGATGAGTATGATCGTGGTGACAGGCGCGGGTGCTTTGTTGTTGCACTCGCGGGTGGGGCGGCCGTGCGTGGTTCGTCTCGTGTTTCTTTGCCAAGGAGTTTTCGATGGCTTGTTTGCGTTTTGACAAGGCGGCGGTGGTGGTGTGCGCGCTGGTGGGCTTGCCCGCGATGGGGCACGGGACAGCGGTGAGCCCGAGCAGCCGGGTGTACGAGGTGTTTCAGAGCAACCCGGAGAACCCGAGCTTCCAGCTCGCACGCAACGCGGTGGCGATGGACGGGACGCTGTCGTACTACACGTGGAACCAGATCTCGCAGAACATCCCCGAGGCGGTACAGGCGGGGCTGCCTGCCGGGTTCGACTATTCGCCCTGGGTGCCCGACGGGCACATCGCCAGCGGCGGGCGGTTTTCGGGGAACGTGACGGGTTTGTTGTATGAAGGGCTCGACCAGGTCAGCGACCAGTGGCCGACGACGCCGGTGACGGCGGGGCAGACGATCGAGGTGGATTTCAACGCGACCGCGCCGCACGAGCCAAGCGTCTGGGACGTGTGGATGACGACGGCCGGCTGGGACGCGAACACGGCGCTCAACTGGGACCAGATGGAGTTCCTCGGCCGGCCGGATGCGCAACTCAACGGCAACAGCTACACCTTCGATGTGACGATCCCGACCGACCGTGTGGGGCACCACGTCTTGTGGATCGCCTGGCAGCGTGACGACCCGGTGGGGGAGGTGTTCTTCTCGACGTCGGACCTGATGATCTCTGCCGCGTCGTTCTCGGGCGACCTCAACAACGACGGGTCGGTGGGCGTCGCCGACCTCGATGTGCTGCTCGCCAACTGGGGCGCGACGGGCAGCAATCTGCCGGGGGATGCGGACGGCGACGGGACAGTGGGGCAACTCGACCTTGAATTGGTTAGGGCGCAGTGGGGGTCGGGTGTGCCTGCGGGCAACGTGCCCGAGCCCGGTTCGCTGGCGGTGTTGGCGGGGGTGGGGGGGTGTGTTGTGGCGCGGCGGCGGCGGTAGGTGAATCCGAAACAGCCCGAGTAACGCAAGTATAGCACGGGTGCGGCTGCACCCGTGCTTTAGGTTGGTGTCAACATGGATCACGCCGTCGTGTGCAGCGTCTACAGCCCGATGCACACCGATTTGGTTTCGAGGTAGTTCTCTACGGCCGCGTAGCCCATCTCTCGGCCCCAGCCCGACTGCTTGTAGCCGCCGAACGGCAGGGCGGCGTCGAAGATGTTGTATGAGTTGATCCAGACCGACCCGGCACGGATCGACTTGGCGAGTTTGTGGGCCTTCGAGATGTCTTGGGTCCAGACGCCTGCGGCCAGGCCGTAGTCCGTGTCGTTGGCGCGGGCGGCGATCTCGCGGTCGTCTTTGAAGGGTAGGGCGGTGACGACAGGGCCGAAGATTTCTTCCTTGACGACCTTCATGTCGTCGTTGACGTTGGCGATGACGGTGGGCTGGACGAAGTAGCCGGGCCGATCGATCAGGTCGCCTCCGACGGTGACCTTGGCGCCGCAGGCCTTGCCCTCGTCGAGGTAGCCCTTGACGCGGTCGTGCTGCTCTTTGCTGACCAGCGGGCCCATCTCGGTCGATGCGTCGAAGCCGTCGCCGACCTTCATGTTCCTGGCGATGTCGCTGACGCCGGCGAGCACGTCGTCGAATACATCGTCCTCGATGAACAGGCGCGACCCGGCCGAGCAGACCTGGCCCTGGTTGAAGAAGATCGCGGAGGCGGCGCCGGCGACGGCGGCGTCCATGTCGGCGTCCTTGTAGACTACGTTGGGGCTCTTGCCGCCCAGCTCGAGGGTGACTTTCTTGAGGTTCCCGGCGGCGGCTTTGATGATGAGCTTGCCGACTTCGGTCGAGCCGGTAAACGCGACCTTGTCGACGCCGTCGTGCGCGGCGAGGGCTGCGCCGGCCGTCTCGCCCATACCGGTGACGATGTTGACCACGCCGTCGGGCAGCCCAGCCTCCTGGAGCAGCTCGCCCAAGCGTAGCGCCGAGAGCGGGGTCTGCTCGGCGGGCTTGAGGACGATGCAGCACCCTGCCGCGAGCGCGGGCCCCAGCTTCCACGCGGCCATGAGCAGCGGGAAGTTCCACGGGATGATCTGACCGACGACGCCGACAGGTTCTTTGAGTGTAAACGCGTGGAAGTCTGCGCCGGGCGCGTAGGGGACGGTGACGGGGATGGTGTCGCCCTGGATCTTCGTCACCCACCCGGCCATATAGCGGAACATGTCTGCGGCGAGCGCGACATCGACGGCCAGCGCGATGCCGTACGGCTTACCGTTGTCGAGGGTTTCGAGCCGCGCGAGTTCCTCCTTGTGCTGTTCGATGAGGTCGCCGATCTTCCAGATGATTTGCCCTCGCTCGGAGGGTGTCATCCTCGACCAGGGGCCGGTCTCGAACGCAGCACGCGCGGCCTTCACGGCCTTGTCGATGTCGGGCGCATCACCTGCGGCGCACTGCGCCACGACTTCGCCGGATGCGGGGTTGTAGACATCGAAGGTCTCGCCCGATGCTGCGGCGGACCATTTCCCGTCGATGAGGTTCTGCTTGGGCTTGGCCAGGAAGGGGGCGATCTCGGCGGGGATCGTGGGCGTGGGTGCGGTGGTCATGGCTTGTTGCTCCTTGCGGTTGTTGCGAGAGGGGCTGGTGTGCGGGCGGGGGCTGGGGGGGCTCTACCGGCGCCTGATGGTTCAGTGTAGCTCTGCGGCGGGTCTTCCCCAACGCACGTCTTGTGGATAGCGGCCTGGGTGGGGGTGTTGTCGAGCTTGCCAGAGCCCCCTTGCGTCGCTAAACTCCCGCGTTTCCCCGGCTTATGGCGGTTATCTTCGGGCCTGGACTTGGCCCGCTAAGACCTTGCATGGACAGGGTTTAGGTCGCCTCGACCTGGTTTCAATGGAGTGTCCCGTGGCTACAACGCGCAGCAAATCAACCGCCAAGAAGCCCGCCCGCAAGGCCCCGACGCGGAAAAAGGCCGCCAGCAAGAAGAAGGCACCGGCTAAGAAGTCGGCGGCCGCTTCGTCGCGTTCGACCAAAAAGACGACGAAGAAAAAAGTCGTGAAGAAGAGCACGGCAAAGAAAACCGCAGCGAAGAAAAAGGTCGCCAAGAAAAAGGTGGCCAAGAAAAAAGTAACCAAGAAGAAGGTTGCCAAGAAGAGCGCCGCGAAGAAGGTCGCTGCCAAGAAGAGCACCAAGAAGAAGGTTACGAAGAAGAAAGCCCCGGCCGCGAAGGCTCAGCCCGCCAAGCCTGTGAAGGTTGCGGTCGAAGACATGACGATCGAGCAGGCGATGGAACTGGAATGGACGATTCCCAAGCTCCGTCGGGTGAAGAGCGGCCTGACGCGCAAGCAGATCGCCGAGTACCGCGCGATGCTGATCGAGAAGCGTGCCGAGATCATGGGCGATGTGAAGGGGATGGAGAGTGCCCGCAGCGCCTCGCTCGACGATATCTCGCACATGCCGCTGCACATGGCTGACGTCGGCACGGACATGTTCGAGCAGGAGTTCACCCTCGGCCTGATCGAGTCGGAGCGGCGGATGCTCGTGGAAATCACCGAGGCGCTTCACCGGATCGAGGACAAGATCTACGGCGTGTGCATGGCGTCGGGCCGACCGATCGGCGCGGCCCGGCTTGAGTTCAAGCCCTGGGCGAAGTACTGCATCGAGGTTGCCCGGCTGCGTGAAAAACGCGGGCTGTGATAGAACGTCTTGGGGCTCCGCCGGTCTGCTGAAGTTGGCCGGTCAAGCGGACGGCCGTGTTGTTATGCGATTTTTGCGTCGTTTTTTGAGTGCGATTCGCCCGATGGCTGACGCGAAACCTTCCGACAATCTGAAGCGATCGGCCGCGGGAAGCACCGCATTGCCCGCGGGGAAAGCGCAGGTGATGGGCCTGTTCCTGGTTGTCGTCGCGGTGTTCCTGGTGGGGGACCTTTGGCTCAAAACGTGGTCGTTTGCGAACATCGCCCAGGTGCCGTTGCAGGTCGCTTCGGGTGAAGACGGCCCCGAGGTCTATGGTCCCGGCGGCGAAGGCGAGCCCGAGTGGGTCTTGATCGACCCCGTCCCCGGCGGCCACCCCGCGAGCGCGATCCCACCACGTGAAGAGCCGGTGGTCGTTGTGCCTGGGCTGCTCAATATGCAGCTCACACTGAACACCGGCGCGGTGTTCGGGTTGGGGCAAGGCCAGCGCTGGCTGTTCATCGTTGTCAGTGTGATTGCGACAGGCGTCATCCTCGTACTCGTCTGGCGCAGCCCGCCGGGGCGGTGGGTCTACCCGGTCGCGCTGGGCATGATCCTCGCCGGGGCGCTGGGCAATCTCTACGACCGTGTGCGATTCTCAGCGGTGCGGGACATGCTGCACATGCTGCCCAACACGGAGCTCTGGCCCTGGATCTTCAACCTCGCGGATGTCGCGCTGGTGGTAGGCGTGCTCTCGGTGTTGGTGTTGAGCTGGGTCGAAGGGCTCCGGGAGAAGCGTTCTGGTGTCGGGGCGACGAAAGCGGCCGGCAAGTCTGCGGGCTGAGGTTACTTTCAGAATTTTGGTAAGTGTGTAGACAAACCCGTGCCTCGGCGGGGTCTATCACTGTGTTGGAGGCCCGCTTGCCGCAGTCGGATGTAACCTGGAGCGACTGGTACGACGAGCACGCGCGGGCGCTGGTGCTGCTGGCCAGGCAGTGGTGCCCGACACACGCCGACGCTGAGGACGCCGTGCACGACGCATTCACAACCTTTTGGCCCAGGCGGGCGCAGGTCGACGACCCGGCGGCGTACCTCTACCGCTGCACCCGCCATGCGGCGATGGACCAACTCCGGTCGAAAGAGCGACGCCGACAACGCGAACGGCGGTCCGCGATGGACAAGGCCGAGCTGCTGCATGCGGATCGTTCACCATCATTCGAGGATCACGAAGACCGTGTGGCGCTGGAGCGTGCGATGGAAGCGCTGCCCGAAGCGCAGCGCGAGGCAGTGGTGATGAAGGTCTGGGGCGGGTTGACGTTTGCTCAGGTCGGAGAGGCGTGTGGTGTGTCGCCTAACACCGCGGCGTCGCGCTACCGGTATGGGATCGCGGCGCTGCGGCGGGCGATGGAGCCGGAGGTGCATGATGGATAACGACAAGCGCAAAATTGAAGCGTTCGAAAGCCGGCTGCGTTCGGTAAACCCCGCTGAGCCATCGCAAGTGCTACGTGATCGGCTTGCGAGCCAACTCGGTCCGGAAGACGCTGGGCATGACGAGGCTGGGCGGCAGCGCTATGGGGCGTGGCTTATCCGCGCCGGTGGGCTTGCGGCCGCGGCGTGTGTCGCGTTTGCCGTCTGGCTGGCGTTGTCGGGGCCGGCGGGGACGCCGCAGTCCAGGGTTGTGGATGATCGCGAGCCAGCCCCGGGCGATGTGCGCCCTGAGCCCGGGACCGCGATCGACACGCCGGAACCAGTCGCGCCCCCGGCCGGCTCGTGGCTGGCTTACCACTACGCCCTGCGTCACTCGCCCGACGCTGCGCTCACCGCCCTCGAACCCCCAACCCTAATCAATGCCAAAGCAGCTCCCGGCAATACTCGGCCGCTGCGCGCGATGGATGTCACGATGTTCCTCCACGAAGACGAAAGGTGCGACGGATGAAACGACTGCTCTGCTTACTGTTGCTGGTATGTGTATCGATCCCCACGCTTGCCCAAGATGCGGCTGAGCCCGACCTCTCGCAGAACGCGGCGCTTAGGTACTGGATGGCGTTCGAGCTGCTGCCCGAGAACCACGCGGGGTACGATCAGAAGGGGTGGAACCCAGAGGAGGTGATTGGCGAGTGGGACACCGTTGATCTCGAAGCCCATCGTAGGGAGATCGAGTACTACACCCGCGATAGTGCGTTGGAGATACTGCATTGGGCGGCGGAGCTCGATAGCTGTCTCTGGAGCATCAACCGCGAGGCAGGGCCCTACACGCTGCTGCCCCATCTGCACCCGATGCGGCGGGCGTCCCGGCTGGCGATGCTCAGTGCACGGCTACGCCTGCACGATGGCGACGCGTTCGGTGCTGTAGAGGACATCGCCTTGGTAATGAAGCTGAGCCACGCCGCCGACGGGGACCTGATCCTGATCTCGCAGTTGGTCGGCCTGAGCATTGAGTCGATGGCGGTGGAATGGGTCGCCGCGAACCTGTCCGCTTTTGATGACGCATCGATCGCTCTGTTGGCAGAGAAGATGGAGGCCCTCCCGGCCCGGCCGGCGTTGAGCGAGCTGATTCAGGGTGAGCGGGATGTCTTCCTCCGATGGTGGGAAGTTCGGCTCCAGGCCGCAGCGGACGGCGAACTCGATGCCGAGATGCTTGAGTTCCTCGCCAATGGCCTGGGGATCGATCACCCTGTCGTACGGCAGATCGAGCGAGACATTGAGCAGTGGCTTGCCTGGACCGAGGATGCTAACGCCGCCTACGATGCCGCCGGTCGTGTCGCCGACCTGCCCTACGCCGACTATCTTGAAGCGATCGGCCAACTCGAAGTCGGGTTTGACCAGACCGACAATCAGGTCATCGCGTTGTTCATGCCGTCGATCGTCACAGTCCGAAGCAGCCACGACAAGGCGCTCGCCCGGCGCGCCATGCTCCGGGCCATGCTTGCCGTCCGGCTGGACGGCGAGGATACGGATCTCGCCGACTACCCTACGATGCAGGATCCGTTCGGGGATGGCACGTTCGAACCAATCGCCGAACGACGCGACGATGGCATGGTCTACGGCCTGCGCAGCGCGCTGATCGGTCGCGACGGCGAACGGGTCGAGTTGCTCACCGATGCCCCGCTCGCCGGGGAGTGATACCCGAGCCGTTGGTCCATTCTTGGTGGCCGGGGTTGAGCGCAGCGAACCCTCGAAACGAATCAGCGCCATGCTCATGCCCCGG
>JBCCWH010000087.1:0-13357 GCA_039193915.1 Planctomycetota bacterium | reverse complement strand
TTTTTTGGGTTTTTTTGTGGGGGGGGGTGTTTATTTCCCCCGCGGGGGGCCCCGGCCCGCGGGCCCCCTCCCCGGCCGTTCTGGTTGTTTTGCGGTTTGACGACGGGCGTCGGTCGGCCGCTGGCTGTTCGACCTACACCCCGACGTCCCACGGCTCCCCGGGCACGCCTTCGCGTATCAGGCGGTCGAGCCAGCGTGCGATCTCGCGCGGGGCGAACTGCTCCTGGGTTGCCTGGGCGATCTCGTCGGCGTGCCACCATCGCGAGCCGGTCAGCACAATCTGTTCTTCCTGTGTCTGCTGCTCGGGGTCGACGGTGTGGTTGTCGCACCGCATCAGATAGAAGCGTTCGTGCTGGCGGTAGACCTGCTTGAGCCAGGGGAAGGTGTGTGTGCGGGTCCAGACGCAAGGCCCGACTTCGCAGAGGTCGAGCCCGGTCTCTTCTCGCAGCTCGCGCCGAGCAGCCTGCTCGTGGGTTTCCCCCGCCTCGAGTCCGCCTCCGGGGGTGATCCAGAACGATCGCTCCGCGCCGGGCTCCTGGCAGCGGAACATCAGCAGGCGGTCGTCTTTGTCCAGCAGGAGCACGCGGGCGGCGTGGCGCTCGATCGTCGGTGGGGGGGTGGGCGTCATCGCGAAGAGGGGTGCGGAGCGTAGGCGTTAGATCAGTTATGATAGTGGGTTCGCCGGGCATCCTACACAACCCAGACCCAAGGAAGGTGCTTTCGATGTCGCTTGATTCGACGATCCACGCCAAGGCCGTAGACCTCGCCAAACTCGCCTACGAGATCACCGCAGCGGCGGGGTCTGGTCATCCGACGACCGCCGCGTCGCTGGCGCACCTCGTCACCGCGCTGATGTACAAGCACATGCGCTACGAGCCCGCCAACCCTGCACACCCCGCGGCCGACCGCCTCGTGCTCTCCGAGGGGCACGCGGTGCCGATCGTCTACGCCGCGTGCGCCGACAAGGGGGTCGCCTTTGGTAAAGACAAGGCGAGCTGGAAAGCCATGACACGCGAAGACGCGAAGACGCTGCGCGAGATGGATTCCTGCATCGACGGCCACCCGAACCCGATCGAAGGGTTCCCCTTCTTCGACACCGCGACCGGCTCGCTGGGCCAGGGGCTCAGCAGCGCCGCGGGCCTTGCACTCGCCGCACGGTTGGACGGCCTGGACAAGCGTATCTTCTGCATCATCGGCGACGGCGAATCGCGCGAAGGGCAGATCTGGGAAGCCATCGACTTCCTACGCGACCACGACCTCCGCGCCGTCTGCCCGATCTTCAATTGCAACGCTTATGCCCAGACACAGGCAGTCAGCCCGCAGCAGTCGGCCGAGACAACCGCGAAGAAACTCAAAGCGGCAGGGTTCGAGGCGATCGTGATCGACGGGCACAGCCCGAGTGAAATCGTTGATGCGCTGTTGGCCCACGCAGCGGCACAGGATGACGCCGAACACATGCCGGTCGCGATTGTCGCCAAGACCGTCAAGGGCTGGGGCGCCGAATCACAGCAGGGTAACGGCCACCACGGCACGGCGGTCAAGGGCGATGCGCTCAAGCAGGTGTTCGACGAACTCGACAAGACCGGCCGGGCCATGGGCGCGATCGCCGACACCCCGCTCAAGGTCGGCACGATGTCGCCTCGGCCCGACCGCGCTAAGGCCGAAGCCAAGAAGCCGCTGCCCTTCGAGAAAGCCATGCAGGCCTTTGGCCAGGAATACGCGCTGGCCAGCGGGAAGTTCGCGACCCGCAAGGCCTACGGCGTCGCGCTCCGCGCGGTGGGGCACGCCTTCCCGCAGGCCGTCGCGCTGGATGCGGACGTCAACAACTCCACCTTTGCGCAGGCCTTTGTCAAAGACGGCGCTTTGGCCGACCGCTTCTTCGAGTGCCGGATCGCCGAGCAGAACATGTTCAGTGTCGCGGCCGGCCTCGCGGCGGCGGGCAAGACGCCGTTCTGCTCGACCTTCGCCAAGTTCGTGACGCGGGGCTACGACCAGATCGAGATGGCCATCAACTCCGGCTGCCCGCTCAAGATCGCCGGCAGTCACGCGGGCGTCTCGCTGGGGGCCGACGGGCCATCGCAGATGGCGCTGCCCGATGTCGCCTGGTTCAGCAGCTTTGCGACGATGCGGCATAACACCAACGGCGAGCCCGGCTGCTACGTCCTCACCCCGTCGGACGCGTACTCCTGCTACGCACTGACCTGCGCCGCGGCAGAGCACGACGGGTCGGTCTACCTCCGCACGCTCCGGCCCGACACCGAGTTCCTCTACGCCGAGGACGATACCTTCACCCTCGGCGGGCACCAGGTGCTGATGGAAGGCACCGACCTGCTCATCATCGCCAACGGCTACATGGTCCACGAGGTCAACAAGGCGCTCGAGCAACTCGACGACATGCACATCGAGCCGATGGTCATCGACCTCTACTCGCTGCCCTACGACGAGGACGCGATCCTCGACCTCGCCAACCAGTGCAACGGCCTCGTGCTTACCGTCGAGGACAACTACGGCAACAGCATGGGCGCCCACGTCGCCAGCACCGTCGCGGCCAGCGGCGACGGCTTCAGCGTCGAGCAGATGTACGTGAAACGCATCCCCAAGTCGGGCAAGACTCCCGACGACCTGATGCGTTACTGCGGCCTGAGTGCGGATGACATCGCGAAGAAGGCGATCGCGATGCTCGATGCCGCGCCGGTGTAGCGGGCCGCTGTCGTGTCGCGTTTTTCGTCTTTCGACTTCGCCGCAGCCCGCCTGAAACCAACTGATGCGTACGACTCTTGCGATTACGTTCCCCGAACTGATGTCCCGCGGCGGGCCCGTGATGTGGGTGCTGCTTGCGATCAGCGTTGTCTCGCTGACATTGATCCTTGAGCGTGCATGGTTTTTTGGACGCACTAATAGCGCGGCCCGGCGTGGGAAAGTCATCGAGGTGGCACGCAAGCTGCGCCACGGCGACCGAGCCGGGGCGCAGTCGTTCGCGGGGTCGGATACGAGTGTCTACGGTGATGCGGTGAAGCGATTGCTCGATGAGCCGCCGACCGAGGCCGGGGCCGTCGAGGTGGTCGAGCTTCAACGCGCCCGGCTAGAGCGTTTCCTGCCGACGCTCTCGACGATCATCACCGCCGCGCCGATGCTCGGTATCCTCGGTACGGTCATCGGCATCGTCCGCGCATTCGATCGGCTGTCGGGCGGCAGGGACCAGCTCGACCTCAACCTCCTCTCGGGCGACATCGGCGAAGCCCTGATCACCACCGCCGCAGGGCTCGTTGTCGCCCTGATCACGCTGCTCCCCTACAACCTGTTCCGCGGCCAGGTCGAGCGGTCGCTCTCTCGGCTCGAGTCTCTTGCCGCCAGCGGTTTGGGTGCGGCCGACACGTCAAAAGCTTAGGCACGTTTCCAGGTGTCGGACTCGAGGTTGTGTCTGACGGCTCCTCATTGCCCCGTAGGGTGGCCGGGGTCAGGCGCAGCCTGCCCCCGGAATGGGGCTGGTGAGTTGTTCCGGGGGTTCGCTGCGCTCAACCCCGGCCACCATGTGAGCCTTCAGACACAACCTAAGCAGACCACTCGGCCCCCGGGCGGGGCGATGTCGGCGAACCTCGGGGCACAACGCGTCGATATAATGCCGCGATTCGATCCTCCCCCGGCCTGCAGCCACCCCGCGCACACGAGACCCCAGCCCCATGTCCACCCCTGAGACCGCCCGTATCGAACGCTTTGATGTCGAGCCCCGCCTGCCCGAAGTGTTGGAGGGCCTGCGCACCGTCGCCAATAACCTCTGGTGGTCCTGGCACAGCGACGCCGTCGACTTGTTCATCCAGCTCGACCCGACCCTCTGGCGTTCGACGCGCCACAACCCGTCGGCGATGCTCAAGCTCGTCGATCAACAGCGCCTCGACGAGTTGGCCGGTGATACCGTCTATCGCGCCGCGGTCGATGCGGTGGTCGCGCGACTCAAACACCACCAGGGCCAGCCCGGCTGGATGCAACGCACGCACAACACGGGCGAGGATACCAGTGGCACCATCGCCTACTTCTGCGCCGAATTCGCGCTGACCGAATCTCTCCGCATCTACTCGGGCGGCCTCGGCGTCCTCGCGGGCGACCACCTCAAGTCCGCCAGCGACCTCGGCCTCCCGTTTATCGCCGTCGGCCTGCTCTACCGTCACGGCTACTTCCAACAGTACCTCACCGCCGACGGCTGGCAGATGGAGGACCGGCCCCGCCAGGAGTTCGACAAGCTCCCCGTTGTGCCTGTCACGCACGACAGCGGCGAGCCGGTGCGCGTCACCGTGCGTATGCCCGGCCGCGATGTCACAGTTGCGCTGTGGAAGGCCGAGGTCGGGCGCATCCCGCTCTACCTGCTCGACACCGACCTGCCCGAAAACGCGGCCGAGGATCGCGAGATCACCGCGCAGCTCTACGGCGGCGACATGGACATGCGGATCCGGCAGGAGGTCGTCCTCGGCATCGGCGGGGTCCGTGCCCTCGAAGCGATCGGCATCCGGCCCGAGGTCTGCCACATGAACGAAGGCCACTCCGCCTTCCTCGCCCTCGAACGCATCCGCCGATTGATCGAGCAGCACGACCTGCCCTTCGACGAAGCCCGGCAGGCCGCGATGGCGAGCCACGTGTTTACGACGCACACGCCCGTCCCCGCCGGCATCGACCGTTTCCCGGCCGAGTTGGTCCGTACCTACATGGCCGAGTACCACGGTGCGCTTCGGCTCGATATGGAAGGCCTGCTTGCGCTTGGGCGCGACGATGTGTTCAACAAGGACGAGCCTTTCTCGATGGCGACGCTTGCCATCCGAACCAGCGACTGGTGCAACGGTGTGTCCGCGCTGCACGGCGTGGTCTCGCGGTCCATGTGGCAACGCATCTGGCCGGGTGTGCCCGAGCAGGAAGTCCCGATCGGACACGTCACCAACGGCGTCCACACCGGCACCTGGCTCGCCCGCCCGATCGCGCAAGCGCTCGACGCCCTCGGGACGTCCGATGCCAGCCCGTCCGCCGAGACTGAAACCAAGCGTTTCGCGAAGATCCACGAGGTCGCCGACGAAACGCTCTGGTCGATCCACGAAGACCGCCGCCGCAAGCTGGTCGATTACACCAAGCGTGACGACGCGACCCGGCCGGCTCGGCTTGGGCCGGTGCGCCACGCCGACAACGACCTGGACCCCAACGCGCTGACGATCGGCTTCGCCCGGCGTTTCGCAACGTACAAGCGCGGTGATCTTTTCCTCCGTGACGCCGAACGTTTGGTCAAGCTCCTGGGCAACACAGCACGTCCGATCCAGTTCATCGTCGCGGGCAAAGCCCACCCCGCCGACGGCGGCGGCAAGGCCATCATCCAGCAGATCGTCCGGTTCACCCACGAGCACGGCCTCGCGGGGCGCATCGTCTTCCTCGAAAACTACAACATGCACGTCGCCCGCTACCTCGTCCAGGGCTGCGACGTCTGGCTCAACAACCCGCGACGCGGGATGGAAGCCTCGGGCACCAGCGGCATGAAGGCCGCGCTCAACGGCGTGCTCAACTGCTCCATCCTCGACGGCTGGTGGGACGAGGCCTACACCCCTGAGGTCGGCTGGGCGATCGGCTACCGCGAAGACCAGCCCAACCCCGACGTCGCCGACGACATCGAGTCACGGTCGCTCTATTCGCTGCTCGAGAACACGATCATTCCGATGTTCTACGACCGCGATGCGCAGGGGATCCCGCGTCGCTGGGTCGCGATGATGAAGGACTGTATCGAGAAGCTCGGCCGCGACTACAACACCAGCCGAATGGTCGGGCAGTACGCCCAGCAGTTCTACCTCCCTGCGATGCGTCGCCAGCACATGCTCATGGCGGATGGGCTGAGCGGGTCGGTTGCGCGTTCGGTGCAGAAGGACAAGCTCCGGGGGGCCTGGCCCAGCGTCCGTTTCGTGGACGTCCAGATGCCGGGCCCTGCGCCGTTGCAGCAGGGGCAGCCGACGCATGCCGAGGCGACCATCGCGCTGGGGGGACTCAGCGCCGAGGAGGTACGCGTACAAGCGTTGCTCGGCCCGCTCGATGACGCCGGGGCGATTAGGGATGCACAGTGCATCGACCTGCCTTGCACAAACCAGGCGGGTGGCCGCGCAAGCTATCGCCTCGACCTGCCCGCTGACCGTTGCGGCGGCTTCGGCATCGCGCTGCGTGTCGTGCCCGGCGGCGAACTCATGCGCGGCGTCACCGAGCCGGGCCTCATCCGTTGGCACGGTGACCCGGCCGTCGAGACAAAGCCTGCGCCCGTGCTTGAGCCCGCGCTATAGTCGGCTGTTGCTGCCTTCGTTAGGATGAGATGCCATGACGAGCCCGACGCTGTTCCCGACCTCCGACGACGACCTGCTCACCAGCGTGTACCAGAAGCAGGGGCGAACGCTCGACGACCTTCCCTACACCGAGCAGTTCGAGGCGCTCTACCAGGCGATGTACGGCGACGCCGATGCCCAAGGCGATTCGCCCGGCCAGCCTACGCGGGCGCAGGTGTTTCACCGGCTGCACAACCTGCGCAAGGCGGGGAAGCTGCCGCGGCTGGGGCGGGCAGTCGGGCAGCGGCCACGCATCAACGCGGAGCAGGAGGCGCTGCTGGTGTCCTTGGTCGAAGATGAGGTCGGGGCGATCTCGAAGCGTGACCAACTGATCTACACGCCGGGCTTTGAAACGGTCTGTACCCGCTTCAACGCACAGGCCGGGCTGGAGCTTGATCGCCACGCCATCTGGCGTCTCGTCGCGAAGCTGGCGAAGTAGTCCGCGTACAAGGTTTGCCTTGGGAATAGCCGCACTGCTACGCAGTGCCGGTCCCCGTCAAACGCGACATCAACCGCCTGCAAGGCACCGGCGTTGCGTAGCAACGCGGCTATTTAGTTGTCGTCAATTCAACGCAAAGTGCCACACCCTGTCACCGCGTCGCCCTACACTACCGCCGTGAAAGAGTTTGACTTCATCCAGCAAATCGTCGCGTCGAACGCGAAGCTGCCGGGGCACGTCGTTGTCCCGCCGGGGGATGACATGGCCGTGCTGCGGATCGGTGGGGCGGAGGTGCTCGCCGCGGTCGACCAGGTCATCGCCGGGGTGCACTACGACCCTGCGATCACGCCGATGGAAAAGGTCGGCCGCAAGGCCGTGTGCCGCAACCTGTCGGACGTCGCCGCGATGGCGGCGAAGCCCAGCGGGATGCTCTGCTGCGTCGCGCTGCCCAAGTCGATGGGAGCGACTGACGCACATCGGCTGCTCGAAGCGGTCCGCGCGACCGGCGAGCGCTACGCCTGCCCGCTGGTCGGCGGGGATACGGGGATGCACGACGGCCCGTTGACGCTGAGTGTGACCGTGTTCGCAGAGCCCGACGGCATCGCGCCGGTGACGCGAAGCGGGGCGCGGCCCGGCGATCTGCTCTATGTCACCGGTCGCCTGGGCGGCACGCAGATCGAACATGCCGGCAGGACCCCGCACCTCGATTTCGAGCCACGCCTTGACCTCGCCCGGCACCTCGCGGGAGACGACGCGACGCGTCCGCGTGCGATGATCGATCTCTCCGATGGGCTGGCGCGCGATCTCGGGCACCTTGCGAGTCATGCCCGGCTCTTGGCCGAAGACCTGCCGGTCGCCGCGGCTGCGCACGCCGCCGCTGAACGTTCGGGGTGGCCGGCGTATCGGCATGCGCTCGGTGATGGCGAGGACCACGAATTGTTGTTCGCCATCGCTCCCGGGCAGCGCGAGGCGGTGGAGGCGTTGTCCTGTGACGACCTCACACTGACCTGCATCGGTCAAGTCACCGACGCGGGCGGGCTTGTCGTAACCCATGCAGGCGAACCGATCGACCTGACGGGCCTGGGCTGGGAGCATACGGATGGCTGACCCGACTGAAGGCCTGCAACTTGATTCTTCGGATGCCGAAATGACGATGCGCATCGGGCGTTCGATTGGCGCGTGCTGTGTCGCGGGCGATGTGATTGCCTTGGACGGCGAACTCGGGGCGGGCAAGACACAGTTTGTGCGTGGCCTGGCCGAGGGGCTGGGGTTTGATCCGAGGCAGGTGAGCAGCCCGACGTTTGTGATCGTGCAGGAGTACGACCAGCCCGCCCCCGGAAGCGGGCTCACCCCCGGCAGAAGGCCCGTCACCATGATCGACGCGCTCATCCACATCGATGCGTACCGCTTGCGTTCCGCGGGCGACCTCGAGTCGATCGGGTGGGAGGGGGATGGCGACGCGATGCGGGAGGGGGCGGTGGTCGCGGTCGAGTGGGCGTCGTTGCTGGGGGAGGCGTTGCCAGCCGATCGGCTGTCGGTGATGATCGAGCACGAGCCCGCCGGGCGTTTGATTTCGCTCATTGCCCAGGGCGGCTGGGTGCCTAGAATAGCGCAGCTCCGCACCGCACTTGCGCAGTAGGACAGGCATTCCTGCCTGTCATCGGGCGCAGCCCGACCCTGCACACGGCGAGAATCAGCAGGCCTGCGGCCTGTGACAGGCAGGAATGCCTGTCCTACGAGAACCTCCGTCCCCCAGAAAGGAGCTTTGCGATGAAGAACGAGACGACCCACCCCGTGAAGACGCACTGCCCGATCTGCAAGCAGGTAGCCGACCATAACAACCCGCACTACCCGTTCTGCTCGAAGCGCTGCCAGACGATCGACCTGGGCCGATGGGCCGACGAGAAGTACAAGATCAGCCGCCCGATCGAGCAGCGTGATTTGGAGGAAGGGGTGGATTGAAGGGGTAGATCAGATGTGTTTGGTGCTTGACAACCGTCGCGTTCTTGCAGCCATGTATTCCTGTCGTTTATCTCTTCGCTGACCGAACAATACCCACGCAAGTACATCGTCAGGTAATGCTGCAATGTTTGGATATAGCTCATGGTTTTCGGGGGCGTGTTCGACTACTTTGGCCAGCCCGTCGATCCAAGAATCCGACAACACCAATTCATTGGCCTCAATTCTTGTTGATTGCACCGATGGATCACCGGTTTCAAATCGGATGTTGTTAGGAATCACAGCTTCATGCGCAAGATTACACCTAATGATCTCGTAGAACACATTTTGGATAGGCATCATTTCATCTGGGTACTTTGTCGTGTTAGAACCTGGAACCTTGACGTGGTAGTTTATAGTCCCGCCGTGAGTAGCAACTACTAGTTCCTCTTGAAGAAATGCGAGAAACGCTTCTCGATCTTTCTTTACATTTCTCGGGTATCGCATCCTCGACGTTGCACTGACTGCAACTAACACTGATAGTAAAGCGCCGTCTTTACGTCCATTTGCATACAGCAAACGAGCATCATCAATACGGTCTCTTACAGACATGCTGTGTCACTCCTGCGATTCATCCCCCGCCTCCGCCTGCTCGATCTTCTGCGCGGCGGGGCTGGAGCCGTAGATGACGAAGCGGTGGCTGAGGGGTTCGTAGCCGTGCTCCTGGCAGACGCGGTCCATGAGGGCGTTGAGCTCTTCGGTAGGGAACTCGATGATCTGGCCGGTCTCCATGCACACGAGGTGGCCCGTCGCCTTGCGGCCAAACGCGAGCTGGTAGTGGGCGCGGGACGAATCGATCAGGACCTCTTTGATGATCTTGGCTTCGAGCAGGTGTTTCAGCGTGCGGTAGATCGTGGCTTTGGAGACGCGGTGCTCGGCTTCCTTCATCTCGGCGAGCAGCTCGTCGGCCTCGAACACGCCTTGCTTGCTCAGCACCGCGTCGAGGATCAGGGCGCGTTCGGTCGTGAACTTGAGCCCCTGGCGTTTGAGGAACCGCCGAAAGATCGCGCACATCGGGAGGATAAGCCCGTCGTCCTCGTTGACAGCGGTGACGGGGTACGTGCCGGCGGGGCGTTGGCGTGTGTCGGTCATGGGGGCATTGTAGGGGTAATGAATGCCCAATGACCAAGTCTAAACGTCCAATGACGGAAGTGCGCTCGGTGCTTTCATTGGTCATTCGGGCTTGGTCATTGGTCATTCGACACCCCCCGTGCCTTCCCGCTATGGTGTGGGGTTTGGCGCTGACTGGATAGAAGTTCTAACGATTGGGTACTGCTGTGTCTGACAAGCCGCTGGGTGTTGGGATGATCGGGCTGGGGACCGTGGGCCGTGGGGTCGCCGCGCTCTTGCGGGATGAGGCGGGGCTTTACGCCGAGCGATGTGGGCGGGGGCTTGAGCTTCGCCGGGTCTGTGTGCGGGATGTGGCCAAGGCCAAGGCGTCGGGCGCGGTGGATGCGTTGATCGTGACGGACGAGGTGGACGGCCTGCTGGGCGACGACATCGATGTCGTGGTCGAGGTCGCGGGCGGGGTCGATCCGGTCGGCGGTTTTGTCGAGCGGGCGCTCAAGGCGGGCAAGCACGTGGTCACGGCGAATAAGGCGCTGCTCGCGGAGCGCGGGGCCGAGCTGTTCGCGCTGGCGCGTGAGCATGGGGTCTGCATCGCGTTTGAGGCATCCTGCGGTGGGGGTATCCCGTGTGTCACCGCACTGACGCAGGGGCTCATGGCCAACCAGATCGACGGGCTCTACGGCATCCTGAACGGCACGTGCAACTACATCCTGACCGAGATGACGCGTGGCGGTAAGTCCTATGCCGATGCGCTGGCCGAGGCGCAGGCGGCGGGGTTTGCCGAGGCAGACCCGGCGGCCGACGTATCGGGCGCGGACGCGGCGCAGAAGCTGGCGGTCCTGGCGTCGCTGGCGTTTGGGGTCAAGCTTACGGGTGAGCAGGTGCCGACGACGGGGATCGAGCAGCTCTCGCCGGGCGACATCGCCGCGGCGGCGGAGCTTGGCTACGACATCAAGCTGCTGGCGAGCGCGGAGCGTTGGCCCGGTGAGCGCTGGGTGAACGCGGAGGTCCGGCCGTGCTTTGTAAAAAAGAACGAGCTGCTGGCGCAGGTGCGCGGCGCGTACAACGCACTATCGGTGCACGGCCACGCGGTGGGGCATGTCCTGCTCTACGGCCAGGGGGCCGGGCAGATGCCCACGGCCAGCGCGGTCGTCGCGGACGTGATCGCGGTCGCCAACGGCAGCGCCCCGGCGGCGTTCGGGCAGATGCGCTTGACGCCCGACCAGGCGGAGTCCGCCGCGCTGGTGGACCCGGCCGATACCGAAAGCGCCTACTACCTGCGGATGGAGACGATCGACCGGCCCGGCGTGATGGCCGAGGTCACGCGACTCCTTGGCGACCGGGGCATCTCGCTCTCGGCGGTGCTGCAGCACGAGTCGCGCTCGGGCGAGGTTGTGTCGCTGGTCGTCACCACCCACACCGCTCGTCGCGGCGATGTCAAAGATGCCGCCAAGGCGATCGCGCAGCTCGACGCGATCCAGGGCGAGCCGGTGGTCATCCGGGTGATCGAGCTGCCGGACTAAGCGAAGCCGCATGCACACCGGGCCGTTCTCATGACGCGCCGCCCGTTGGTCGGCGGCTAAATGTCGTGTCTATGCGTCGGGTTTATGCGCAGCCGCGCCCGAGATATGCTGCAGCAGAGCCGGCAGGTTCGCTGTGAAGTTCCCGCGTGTCATTACCTCGTCCGCCCCGGCCTGCTTGGCCCGCTTCAGCAGGTCGACCAGCACATGCGGCCCCCACGTGATCACCATCGGCGGGCTTGCGTGGGCTTTGCACTGCGAGATCAGGGGCAGGGCGTCTTCGCCCTTGTCGAGGTCGATCAGCACGGCCGAGACGGCGTCGTTGGGCTTGCCATCATCGACGCGGTCGAGGCGTTTTTGGAGCATCGCCTCGTTGCGGGCGGGCCGGGCGGTGAGGCCAAGCGCGTCACAGGTGGACTGGATTTTGGTGGCGAAGATCAGGTCGGCACAGCAGTAGATAATCATGGCGGGAGTGTAGCGTGCCCGGGGCTGCTCGACGCAGGGCGTCTAGGGGATTATCCTTCCCTGCCCGGCAAGCCGATAGATGTACTTTCGGTTTTGTGCCCCGCCGAACCGACCCCCAGCGGCCTCACCGCGATAAGGATCACCCGATGGCAGACACCAACTCCCTTGGCATCCTCTCCGAGCTCGGCTTCCGCTACGACCCGTCGAACCTGTACCAGCAGGTCGCGACCCAGGTGCTCAACGCGGGGGAACTGCTCAAGCTGCCGCGCCACCTGCAGTTGATCATGGCCCAGCCCAAGAACGAGATCATGGTGCACTACCCCGTCCGCATGGACGACGGCACCTACCGGCTGTTCAAGGGCTACCGCGTCCAGCACAACAACCTGCTCGGCCCCTACAAGGGCGGTATCCGCTACCACGAAGACGTTTCCCTCGATGACGTGAAAACCCTCGCGATGCTCATGACGATGAAGTGTGCGCTCGTGCGGCTGCCCTTTGGCGGCGGTAAGGGCGGCGTACAGGTCAACCCGCGCTCGATCACCGAGGGGGAGCTGATGCGCATGACCCGGCGGTTTATCAGCGCACTGGGCGACAACGTCGGGCCGAGCTACGACATCCCCGCGCCCGATGTCGGCACCAACGCCAAGATCATGGGCTGGATGGCGGACACCTACATCAACATCACCGGGCGGATCCAGCGCCGCGACGGCCTCGCGGTCGTGACGGGCAAGCCGCTGGCGTTTGGCGGGTCCGAGGGCCGGGAGAAGGCGACGGGGCAGGGGCTCGTGTACGTCGTTGAGGTGCTGCTGCCCGAGATGGGGATTGAACTCAACAACATGACCTACAGCGTGGTCGGTTTCGGCAACGTGGGTTCGTGGACCGCCCGGCTGCTTAAGGAGCGGGGCTCGACACTCAAGGCCGTGATCGACCATACCGGCGCGGTCCGCAACGACAACGGTATCGACGCCGAGAAACTCGCGGCCTACGTCCGGGAGACCGGCGGGGTCAAGGACTACGCCCAGGCCGACGCGATCAGCGAAGATGCGTTCTACAAGACCGAGGGGGACGTGATGGTCCCCGCTGCGCTGGAGCAGATGATCGATAGCCAGAAGGCGGAGATCATCAACGCGAAGGTGTTGGCCGAGGGCGCGAACGCCCCGAACACGCCCGGGGCCGACCGCATCCTGGAGGAGCGGGGGATCCAGGTGCTGCCCGCGATCCTGTGCAACGCGGGCGGTGTGACGGTGAGTTACTTCGAATGGCGTCAGAACCGGCAGGCCGAGCGCTGGGCCGCCGCCGACATCGACGACGAGCTGCGCCGCCACATGCACGCCGCCGCCGACCGGGTGAAAGACATGGCCCGCAAACTCAAGTGCGACATGCGGACGGCAGCGTTCTGCGCCGCCCAGGAACATATCGGCGAGGTCTATTCGATCCGCGGGATCTTCCCGTAACGCGGCCTGTGATTTACTGATGGGGGGCCGGGGTTGAGCGCAGCGAACCCCCGGTATGGGCGTGTGAGTTGTTCCGGA
>JBCCWH010000086.1:0-13447 GCA_039193915.1 Planctomycetota bacterium | reverse complement strand
GGTTTATCGCCCAAAGACGCTGAAGGTCTCGCCCTGGTGGTTGTTGGGCTGGCCGCCGGGTACGAGGGTGTTGGCGTCGCGCCCGGCGACGTCGAGCCGGACGTTGCTGATGATCGGGTAGCGCAGCCGGCTCATCAGGTCGCCGATGACCTGCGCGGCCTCGTCGCGTCGGTCGGCATAGACCGAGAAGCCGCGGTTGCGGTAGGCGAGGAAGTTGAGCAGCTCGCGGTTCTGCGTTGGGCCGACGCCGACGCAGTAGATGCCAGCGATGAGGTCGTTGTCGCGGGTGATGAGGTTGATGAGGTCGCGGGTGCTGGTGACGCCGCGGGTCGATTGGCCGTCGGAGATCAGGACGAGTTCATAGACCCGCTCCTGCTCGACGTCGCGCACCAGGAGCTGACGCATCGCGGCGTTGACATCGGTGTAGCCGATGGACTCGGCGGCGTTGAGGAACTCGATCGCCGCGGCGCGGTTGGCGGCGTTGGCCTCGACCGTGCCGTCGTCGGAGAGCAGGCTCACACGGTCGTTGAACAGGACGATATTGAACCGGTCGCCATCATTGAGCGTCACCAACGACTCGCGCACGCCACGTGTCACCTCGGCGACCCACGACGCGGGAACACTCGACGACGTGTCGATGATAAAGATCACGTCCTTCGGGCTGGTTTCGAGTTTGCGCAGCGAACGCTGCGCGGTGATATCGACACGGAAATAGCCCGGCTCGGTCGCATTGCCCCGGCGGTCGCGCGGCTGGTAGCGCGTCACGCGGTACGCGAAATCGTTGTCGAGGTTCTCGGGGACGATGATCTCGGTGGTGTCGCTCAGCGCAAGCTCGACAAAGTCGAGGGGGACGGCTTCGAGGTCGGGCACGACGCTAGGCAGGTCCTCGAAACCCTGGCGCGGGCCGTCGAGGGCGGGGCGATCCACCAACGAGCCGCCACCACCGCTGGTCCGGCGCGGCGCGGTGCCGGCGTTTTCCAACGCTTCACCGGCCAGCCCGGCGCTGCCCGTGCCGCTGCCGGCGTCGCCCGTCCCGGTGCCCTCGGCGAGTTCGTCGCCGTACTCGAGCTCGTCGGGCGCGCCTTCGAGCTGCGCGAGCACATCGTCGTCCAGCTCAAACGCGGGCAGGTCGATCTCAAGCCCCTCGGCCAAACCCTGGAACGGCTCCTCGATCGGCCGAAGCTCCAGCTCAAGCTCCATCGGCTCACCACCCAACGCCGGGGCACGCATATCCAGCAACCGCTCGGAAAGCTCCTGCGCCGACGGGGCGTCGGCCACCTCACCCGCGCCGGGCTCGGCCAACGACACCGCGACATAGTCCGACGCCGCCCGCCGGACACGCGCCGCGTCGAGCTGCTCGGTCACCTCGGGCATCGTGCCAAACGGCTGATTCCACGCCCACACCCCCAGCCCCGCGTGCAGCACCAGGCTCACCGCGAGCCCGACCAGCAGCACGGTACCCGGTGCCGTCACCAGCTTGCTCGGCGTGAAGGATTGGGGCTCGGTCAGAGGCATGGGATTGGGGGTTGGGGGTTGGGGGTTCAGACGCTAAACCTGGCGATCGGTTCACACGGGAATCGGCGGGTCACTACGGATCGCCCCTAATCTATCGGCTTCTTGCCTACCGGATCGTACGCAGCAAGGTCGCCGCCCGGTCGCGGAGTGCTTCATTCTCCGCGCGGTCCGACACACGCCGCAGCAGCGTCGCCGCCGCCTCGGTCTCGTTGCGGCCGATGTGCAGCAGCGCACGGGCAAAATCAGCATACAGCGACTCGGGGTACTTCTCGATCAGCTCCGACAGCAGCCCACGGGCTTTCTCGGGCTCGTCCATCGCCTGGGCGATCTCCACCAGCTCGATGTACGAACGCTGCGCCAGATCGTCGCCCGCGCGGTCCGCGTGCAGCAGCACGACCTTCATCAAGTCCTTACGCGCCTCGGCGAGCTGCGCGAGCGCCCCCGCCGCGTCGTCACGTTGCCGCAGACGGGCGGCGAGTTCACGCCTGACGCCGCCAGATTCAAAGAGCGCCTGCGACGCGATCTGCTGGCTGCGTTCGGAGTTGATCAGCCCGGCCAGCTCCTGGAGCGACGCGTCAAGGTCGCCCTTGGCTCGATGGGTCCGCGCGAGCTCAAGCCAGGCGTCCAGCGTCAGGCGTTCGCTGACGGCCCGGAGTTCTTCGAGGACCGCGGCTGAAGCGTCGTAGTCGCCCGCGATGCGTAGCGCGACCCCGCGTAGCAGCCGCGCGTCTTCACCGAGCGGGCCTTCGTCGATCCCGTCGATATAGCGCAGCGCCGCCTCGGTATCGCCACCGTCGAGCGCGACCTGCGCGAGCCAGAAGCGTTCCTGCGGCGAGAGCCCGTCGAGCCCGACCGCGTCTTCCATCTCCCGCCGAAGCGCGAGGGCAAGGTCAGCGTCGCCGTGGTCCTCGTAGTGCTGCGCGGCGATACGCATCGCCCCGACCCGTGCGGCCAGGGGCAGCGACGCCGAACGCGACGCATCCAGCAGCAGCGGCACGCCCCGGCCCGGGTCGCCCAGCTTCATGTGGATCAGCCCGCGCTCGAGCGACGACTCGGCGCTGTACGGGTTGAGCGGGTGGCGGTCGGCCAAGCGGTCGTGCGCCGCAAGCGCTTCGTTGAGGTTCCCCAGGTAGCGCTCCGACACCGCGAGCCGGTACAGCGCCTCCTGCTCGACCTCGGGCGTGCGCAAAGCCACCTCGCGCACCGCGAGCACCTGCTGGGCCAGCGTCTTCGCCTCGTCGTGCTCGGCCAGCGCCGTCGCGAGCTCGATCAGCCGGAACGTCGCCTGGATCGAGGTCGGGTTCGCCGCCTCGACCGATGCGAGGTACGCGCGGTAGTCGCGTGCGGCGGGCGCTGTCTGGCCGTGCGTCTCGTATAGATGCGCTCGGCGGAGCAGCGCTTGCTGATAGTACGGGCTGTCCGCGCCTTCCTCGACAAACTGTGTCAGCCGGGCCGCGCCGCGTTGGACTTCGCCCTGCTCGGCGTCCGCGGAAGCCTGCATAAACGCGAGGTCCACCTTGAGCGCCGAGTCGGGGTAGTGCCGGACCAGCAGGCCGATCGTCTGCGCCATCGCCGCGTGTTCGCCCAGGTGGTACTGGCTGACCGCGAGCTTGTAGAGCACCTTTTCCTGCAGCGGGACCGACCCGTCGCCGCGCGATACCGGCAGCAGCAGGCCGACCGCCGCCTCGTGGTTGCCCAGTTCTTGCTGCGCCGAGCCCGCGAGGTACCACGCCGCCAGTCGGTCCTGCACCGGCAACGCGTCGCGGAAACGATCGAACGTGGTCAGCAGGTCGTCGTACTTCTCGGCCCCGAACTGTGCCCAGAGCGTGCCGACGACGGCGGGTGCGAAATGGGCCGAGCTCTGGAACCGCGCAACGACCTGGCCGTAGTACGCGATCGCGTCGTCGAAGTGCCCTTGGTTGTAGGTGATGTCCCCGGCAAAACGCGCGGCCTCGGGCGATGTGTCCAGATTCTCCACCGCGAGGCAGCGGTCCAGCGTCTCGACCGCGGCGTCGGGTTCTTCCATCAGCGCCTGCACCTTGGCGAGGTCGAGCAACGCCCGTGCCCGCATCGGCGTATCGAGCTGGGCCGCATCCGACAGTGCGGTCGCCGCGGCCTCCAGATTGTCCGCGCCGCGGTACGCCAGCCCACGCAGGTAAAACGCCGACACCGCGACGCGCGGCTCGAGCGCGTCGGTGTCGATCCCCTCGAGCGACGCGAGCGCCTGCTCGAACCGGCCCAGGTCGCTGAGCACCTGGCCGTGCAACAGATCGACCGCATAGGCCGGCACCAGCGTCGGGTCGGCCGCGCCGGCCAGCAGCGCCGAGGCCCGCTCGTTCTGCCCCTGCTTGCGGTACAACAGCGCGCGGTAGTACTGCGCGTCGCCGAGCTTTTCGCCATCGGGGAACGACCCCAGGTACTCGTCAAACTCGTCGGCGGCCTCCTCGAAATCGCCACGCTGCAAGAGCTTGTACGCAAACAAAAACTGCTGATGCTCCGCATCCGTCTGCGCGCCGGCCGAGGCCGGGGAAACGAGATGCGACGCCAGCACCGCAAACACGACAGCGAACAGCCTGATACCGATCGTCCGCAAGCGGCCCCCATCGAACATTGAACGCCGGGCATCGAACATCACTCCGCTCCCACCCCGCCGAGCTGGATATCTTCGAGCCCGGCCGCGCGCGCGGTATCGAGCACCTCCATGAACAGGCCGTAGTTCCCGGCCTTGTCACCGCGGATGATCACGGTCTGGTCCGGGTCGATGTCCACGAGCCTCTGGAGCTCGCTGCGAAGATCGGCGAACTCGATCGGGCGTTGCCCCAGGAAGACCTGCCCATCGGCGTCGAAACTGATAATGATCTTGAGCCCCTCGGCCCCGCCGGTCTCGCCCGAGTCCATCGCGGGCAGGCCGACATCCACCATCAGCTCCTGCTCACGCATCGAGTAGGTCGACATCACAAAGATCAGCAGCAGGAACAGCACATCGACCAGCCCGGCCAAGGGCAGGACGGGGCGGGCGCGTTCTCGTGATTCGGCTGCGAAACCCATCTAGCACGCTCCAAAGAGCCGAGTGTCGGATCAGTCCTCGTGGTCCCGGTCGATCTTGTCCGTCGCGCGGCGGCGCGGCGTCTGGGGCTTGGTCTTCACCTTGGTCTTTCGCACAGGCCGCGTCTCGGTCTCGTCGCGCTTGATGTGGTCGGCGATCATGTGCACGGCCTGCTCGGCGTCGGCAAGCGTCCGCGTCGCGCGGGACTTCACGATCGCGTAGAGCACCGTCACAAAGATGCCGACACTTAGCCCGAACATCGTCGTCGACATCGCCTCGCCCACGCCGCCCGCGAGGAGTTGTGCGCTGATACTGCCCGATGTGAGTTCAAGCTCGCTGAATACCTTGATCATGCCCAGCACCGTGCCCAGCAGCCCGAGCATCGGCGCGACGTTGCTGATGTCCGCGAGGTAGCTGACACGGTTCCACAACACATCCGCCAGGCGTCGGCCCTCGACGTCGATCATGTCGAGCATCACGCCGTGCTGCTGGCCCTCGTTCTCGACGCAGCGCTGCACGATGTCCGCGACGAACACGCCCCGGCTTCTTCGGCAGACATCGCCCGCGCGTTCGTAGTCGCCCCGCAGGATCAGCTTCACCACTTCGTCCACCAGCCCGGGCGGGGCCATCGTCCGGTTGTTGATCGTGAGCATAAACCAGAGGAAGAACATGACGGCCAGGACGGAGAGCCCGATGATGATGCCGTTGATGATCGGCGAGAAGCCGTAGAGCTGGCCGATGCGGTAGAGCGGCTGCTTGCTGAGGGTGGCGTCGGCGTCGGCAGTGTCGGCTGAGGCGGTGTCGGCCTCGGGCTGCGCGGCGGCGGGGTCGGCGGGTGTGTCACCCACCTGCCCGCTTGCGGGGCCGGTCGTGGTGAGTACCGCGGCGGCGACGGCGACAAACAGCGCGACCATCGCCACCAGCCGGAGGGTCGGCCGGCCGGTACGTCGGCCGCGCGTTGCAGGGTCCAGATCGGTCACGGGCATCCTCTCATCAGGCGCATCAACACCCCCATCATACCCCCGGCGGGTCGCCCCCGTTCGGCGTTATCGACGCGATACACCGGCGGGGGAAAGCGTGTGAAACACCACGGGACAGGACAGCGTAAAGCGGCGAGGATTACGGTTGGGAACGAGAAGCTGATCGGCTGCACGTCGCCTTGCAGGCGACGGCTAACCTAACACAAACGCTAATCGACGATGGGCAGCGCCATCACGCTGCCGCGCTGGCGTACCATCAAGCTGTTCTCGACCGCACCGACGCCCAACGCGCCGGGGCCCGCCTCGCCGGCCTGCTCGGGGTTGGGGTCGATCTCGATCTCACGCTCCTCGAACAGGTGGATCTTCATCCCCAGGTCCGCGAGCATCTGGTGGTCCTGCTTGGGCGTACGGCCAAACGTCGTCAGGTAGTTGCCGATCAGGAAGCTCGACCCGCCGGCAAAGAACATCCAGCTCTGCAGGTCCCGCAAAATGGTCTCTCGACCGCCGGCGACCTTGAGCTCGCGGTCGGGCAGGATAAAGCGGTAGATCGCGATGATCTTGAGGGCCTGCATCGGCTCCAGGGCGTCGCGTTTGCCGTAGAGCGGGGTGCCCTGGATCGCGTTGAGGAAGTTGATCGGGACGACGTCCGCCCCGAGGTCGCGCAGGGCGAAGGCCATGTCAAGCCGGTCGTCCCAGTCTTCGCCGAGCCCGAAGATCCCGCCCGAGCAGATCGAGAGCCCCGCGGCCTTGGCGTTCTTCAGCGTGCGGACACGGTCTTCGTAGCTGTGGGTCGAGACGACCTTGCCGAAGTGGCGCTGGCTGGTTTCGAGGTTATGGTTGACGCGTTTGACGCCCATCCCCGCAAGCCGCTCGGCCTGTTCGGGGCTCAATTCACCCAGCGTCGCGCACGGCCGAATCTCACCGCCCTCGGCCGCCTTCTTGAAGAAGGGCTCCATCCAGTCGAGCTCTTTGTCCGTCGGGCCACGCCCCGAGTTGACGATGCCGAACGATGAGGCCCCGTTGGCCAGCGCTTCCTCCGCTGCGGACTCCATCTCCTCGACCTTCATCCGCGTGGGCTGGACGTGGGTGTCGTAGTGCTTGGACTGCGAGCAGTAGGAGCAGTCTTCGGAACAGCCGCCGACCTTGCCCGTGACGATGGAGCAGAACTTGACGTTGGGCCCGAGGTGGTGGACGCGGATCTTGTTGGCCCAGAACATCAGGTCGTAGATCTGCTGGCCTTCGAGCTTGGTGAGCTCCTGTGCCTGCTCACGGGTGAGCGGGGTGCCCGAGAGGACCTGGACGCCCAGGCGCATGGCAGTGTCGTCAAGGAACCCGCCCCCCGGGGCCGTGGGCTTGGGCTGGGCGGAAACATCGTTGGGGGTGATCATGCGTTTCTTCCTGGGTGGGGCTGGAGCCACCATGTTTATACAAAACGGTGGCCGGCGGGTAGCCGACCACCGCGAGGGTTGGTTGAGATTGCGGGTTGTCGGGGCTCAGCGGCCTCGGTTGCGTCCACGGCCGTCGTTGCCCTGGCGGCCGTTGAAGAGCTGGCCCAGGTCGATCGCCCGGACGACTTCGAGCTGTTCCCGGCCGACGTTGGGGTGGTAGACCACGAGCTTGCCGGTGTTGGAGTTGAGCACGAAGAGGGACTCGTCAGCGCCGCGGGTGCGGGCGGTCATGAGCGAGAACTGGGGCTGGGCGATGACCTGGTCGGCGTCGGCGGTGTTGGCCGGGCCGACCTGGTCGAGGCGGAGGACAAGGATGCCGGTGAGCACAAAGGTGCTGGCGATCAGGCAGATGCAGGCAGTTTGGATTCGGTTCATCGTGGGGCTCCACGTCGGTGTTTGGGTTGGAAGCTCAAAAGCAAGGGCAACGGGTCGAAGCGTCGGGGCGATTAGCGGCCGCCGTCGTCTTCGAGGTCGTTGGCGACTTCGCGTGCACCGACGAGGGTGACATCGCCGTTGGCGGAGTTGATGAGGAACGCGGCGACGCGGCCGGTGTTGACCTGCATGACGTAAACCACGGCCTGCTGCTGACGCTGCTGGGTGTCGCCGGCGATCATCAGGTAGCCACCGCCGCCGATGCCTTGTGCCTGAACTTGACTGGTGCCGGGCCCAAAGGTCATCGCGATCGCGGCGATCAGCACCGCGTTGAGGATGACGAGTACGGCTAGGGAACGCTGGGTCATGGGGCGACCTCCTTTGGGTCGTGGAAGATTCCGGTCAAGCGATACGGGTCGCACAAGCCCGATCGCGGATTAGTCCAGGTGGCTGCGTCGCGGGCTCAGGAAGCTGCCGACCGCAAGCCCGATCGCGAGCACGAACAACGCGAGGACCGAGAGCCAGCCGCCCGACTCCTTGGCCTGGGGCGCACGCTCGAGCCCGAAGGCGGGCATCGTGAGCCCGACCATCAGCAAAGACGACAGCACGACCCGGGCAGTTACGGCAAAGAGTTGGCTACGCATGCCATGATGATAGACCACCCACGGGGCTGTGTAAATAGCTTGCCCGGCTGGGCATGCGCCGATCCTGCGTTACCATGCCGACATGCTGATCTGGGTGCTATGGCTGTGCGGGGCGTACTTGCTGGGTGCGGTCTCCTTCGGGCTGCTGATCGCGCGGGCCAAGGGGGTCGATCTGCGCTCCCAAGGCAGCGGGAGTACGGGGGCGACCAATGTCGGCCGGGTGATGGGCAAGCCTTGGGGCGTCCTGTGCTTTGTGCTCGATGTCGGCAAAGGGCTTGGGCCGGTCTTGCTCTACCAGGCATTCGCCCCCGTGCCGAGCGTCGCTGCCGACCGCCCGTGGCTGGCGACAATGCTATGGCTGGCGATCGGCGTGGCGGCGGTGGTCGGGCATATCTTCCCGGTCTGGGCCGGGTTCAGAGGGGGCAAGGGGGTCGCTACGGCACTGGGCGCACTCCTCGCGTTCTACCCCGCTTTGACTGTGCCCGCCCTGGTCGCGTTTGTTATCTGGTTTGCCGTCACCAAGGCCACCGCGTACGTCGGGCTCGCCAGCGTTGTTGCGGCGATCGCGATGCCCATCCTCGCCGCCGTCTTCGGCTTGCTCTTCACCCAGCAAACCCCGGGCGAAACAGCGGTCTACACCGGCGTCTGCCTCACCCTCGCCCTCCTCGTCATCCTCCGCCACCGCAGCAACCTCTCCCGCCTCCGCGACGGCACCGAGGCGAAGGTCGCATGGGCGGAAGGCAAGACTAAACAACCCGATAACCCACAATGAGGTGATTGATCAACCTCAAGTGCGTCTCCCTTATGGCCGGCAGATTGATGTCTGGCCGATCCCTCACCCATGAATCACATCGCTAGTTTCATGCTCTGCTTTTGCCTGCTGGGCTGTTCCGACGTCAGACCCACCGAGGCGATTGACGCTGCCGACACGACACCGCCCGAGGTGTTGGCGGCCTGGGAAGAACTCGACGCGTTGTGGGATATCGAGCCATCCAAGTCGGACCCGGCTGACTTGATCGAAACCTACGTACTCAACGACAACGGCGACTATGTTCTTTCGATCGCCATAAAGTCCCAGCCAACGCCTGTGACAGGTGGCGGGGTCGAACTTGACCCAGCCCATATGCGCAAAAAGGAAGCATGGTTTCTCACGCAAATGCTGCTACACACGATGGCCCCCGATGTTGATTCCTATGGCTTGTTCGCACGTATTGAATGCGTCTCTGAGGTCAATGGCATCCAGGTCAACGTATCGATCCCTCTTCCGCTCAATGCTCAGGAGCCAGCCACAATCGAGTTGCACGACCCGTTCGACGGCAAAACCTACACCGCGCCCGACACCGGCGGCGTCCCTGATACCGGGCCGGACCACTGGTGTTTCAAGGTGTTTGGCTGCGATGCTTGCGAAGAGAACTCCGTACTGTACAGCCCGTACGACGAAGACTGATCCGCTGCTTGGTGTCGGCGGGGACACACTGAGGACGCAACCCGGGCCAGCGTTGCGTTCCGGCCTGGCTTGGGAGCGTCACAAACCGTTCTGTGTCTGCGGCCCCTACCGATTCGCCTCGTCCTCGGCCTTGGCGTCCTGGCGGTCTGACTGAAAGTTGTAGGCCGCGGCAAGCAAGACCACCGCCACCACGGCGAGCCCGCCCAAGAGAACACCCGTCGGATGGGCAGAGGCCAGCGAGAACAGGCCCGCACACGCCAGCACCAACACCGCGAGCGCCAGGCAGGCGGCCGTGCGGAAGTACCGCTCCAGCCAAGGCCGGGTCCGCGCGTCGGTCCCATGCCCCGTCGCGACGTCGTAACGCCGGCCACACTCGGGGCACCGGCCGGTCGCCGCGATCCCCATCAGGTCGTAGCCGCAATCACCACATTTCCGCGTCTGCATCATGCTCTGGGTCCCGGTTGCCGTGGATCGCCTAGGCCCAACACCCCGTGCTGATTGTCGGTACGGGCGGGGCGAATCATCTACAATCTTAGGATTCCCCACTTTCCCCTGCCGACCCCAAACCCCGCCATGCCCACGCCGACCCCCGCCAAGCCCGTCGTCCTCATCGTCCGTGACGGCTGGGGCGAGAACCCCCACCCCGAGCACGACGCGTTCAACGCTATCAAGCTCGCCGACACCCCCGTTGCCGACGCGCTCATGCAGCGCTACCCCAGCACGCTGCTGCACACCTCCGGCGAAGAGGTCGGCCTGCCCGAGGGCACGATGGGCAACTCCGAGGTCGGCCACCAGAACATCGGCGCGGGCCGAGTCGTCAACCAGGAATCCGTCCGCATCACCAAAGCCATCCGCTCGGGGGAGTTCTACGACAACCACGCCCTGTGCGACGCCATCGAAAACGCAACCAACCACGGCCACAAGGTCCACCTGCTGGGCATCGCCTCCGACGCCGGCGTCCACGGCATGATGGATCACCTCTACGCCTGCGTCGAGTTGTGCAAGCGACGCGGCGTGCCCAAGGACCGCGTGCTGCTGCACCTGTTTACCGACGGCCGCGACACCGGGCCGTTCACCGGCAAAGGCTACCTCGAAGAAATCGAATCGAAACTCGACGAGATCGGCGTCGGCAAGATCGCGTCGCTGTGCGGCCGGTACTACGCCATGGACCGCGACAACCGGTGGGAGCGCGTGGAGCAGGCGTATGGCCTGTTGACCGGGCGTGGGATCAACCCCTCCTTCAACGTGCAAGCGGTTGCCGACGCATGGTCTAAAATGTTTGAGACAAACCCGAACACCGAGGTAGTCAAGTGTTTCCGCTCCGCCAGTGAAGCGATACAAGACTACTACGAGAACCCGACCAACGATTCACAGAACGGGGACGAGTTCATCACCCCGCGTTTGGTCGCACCCGACCCGCAAGACTCCCGCATCGCCGACGGCGACACCGTCCTCTTCTACAACTACCGCGGCGACCGCCCACGCGAGATCACCCGTGCGTTCATGCAGCCGGATTTCCAAGGCAACGTCCCGCCGTCGCCTGACTCGGGCAACAAGGGCTTTGACCGCGGCAAGCAACTCAACCTCCGCTACGTCTGCATGACGGCCTACGACGAGTCGTTTACCGACTTCCCCGGCCTGAGCGTCGCGTACACCAAGCCACCCAAAATGGAAGACATCGGCGGGGCCTACCTGTCGCGGCTGGGCAAAACGCAGTTCCGCTGCGCCGAAACCGAGAAGTTCCCCCACGTCACCTTCTTCGCCAACGACTACCGCGAAGAGCCGTTCCCCGGCGAAACGCGCGAGATGGCGCAGTCGCCCAAGGTCGCGACCTACGACCTCCAGCCCGAGATGTCCGCCCCCGGCATCCGCGACCTCGTGCTCGGTCAGATCAACTCGGGCGACGACTGCCCGGACTTTATCCTCGTCAACTTCGCCAACGGCGACATGGTCGGCCACACCGGCAAGCTCGACGCCGCGATCAAGGCCGTGGAGACCGTCGACGCCTGCGTCGGCGCGATCGTCGACGCGACACTGCAACGCGGTGGCAAGCTCGTCATCACCGCCGACCACGGCAACGCCGAGCAGATGTTCGACCCCGAGACCAACGCCCCACACACCGCGCACACGACCTACGACGTGCCGTGCATCGTCGTCGACCCAGCGCTGGATACCGCCACCGAGCTGCGCGACGACGCGAAGCTGGCCGACCTGTTCCCCACCGCGCTAGCGCTGATGGGGCTTGACACACCCGAGGCGATGACCGGCCGATCCCTGCTCGCCTGCGCCGCCACAACCTGAACCCGCCCCCCGCCTGTCGGGCTACACTGCCGACCCCGCGCAGCCCCGCTGGCCAACACCGCTTCCACCGATCGCGACCCCGATGATCGCAGCAGAAATCGCCGCCTGGATCCTGATCTTCGCCATGGGCGCCTTTGCCGTCGTCTGGGCGATCATCATCGTGCGCATCATCTCCTCGCAGAAGCAGCTCCCACACATCGCCGACCAGGCAGACGCCCCCGAGCCCGAGGGCGGCTGGCCCAAGGTCTCCGTCATCCTGCCGACCCACGACGAAGAAGGCGTGCTCGACGCCTGCCTCAGCTCCGTCCGCCAACAGGACTACCCCGACCTGCGCATCATCGTCGCGCTGGACCGCTGCACCGACACCAGCCCCCAGATCGCGCAGCGCCACGCCGACGAGGACGAACGCATCATCGTTACCCCCAACGACGCCTACCGCGACGGCTGGCGCGGCAAATGCCTGCCCATGCAGGTCGGCTCCGAACTCGCCCAAGGCGATTGGCTGCTCTTTGTCGACTCCGACACCGAGCTCGACCCCCGCATGGTCAAGGGCGCGGTCGCCACCGCCAACGCCAAGGGCTTCGACATGCTCAGCGTGCTGCCCGACCTGCGATGCCAAAAAGCCTTCGAGCACATCGCCCAGCCTGTCGCGTCGCTGCACATGATGCACATGTACCCGCCGCACAAAGTCAACCGCGAGAACGGTAACAGCCGGCCGTTCTCCCTGGGCGCGTTCACCCTCCTCAAGCGCTCCGTCTACGACCAGATCGGCGGGATGGCGGCCGTCAAAGACCAGTTCATGGAGGACATCAACCTCGCCCGGGCCGTGAGCAAGTCCGGCGCCCGCGTCGGCATCGCCATGGGCTCGGGGATGTTCCGCTGCACCATGTACGAGAACTTCAAGCAGTTCTGCGGCGGGTGGAAACGCATCTTCATCGGCGCCGCCAACCAACGCGTCAAACGCCTGCGCATGCACGGCCTCCGCCTCATCGCGCTGGGCTTCGGCCTCCCGATCCTCCAGTTCGCCGGCATCGCCGTCGCCCTGCTCGTCGTCTCGCAAGGAAGCTGGATCCTGGGCAACGTACTCATCGCGCTGGTCATCCTCAGCGCGATCCTGCAGTTCGCCGTGCTCGCCAAGTTCTACCGCGCCAGCGGCGCCTCGGGCCTCGCGGCGCTGGCCTTCCCGTTCGGCGCAGGCATCATCGGCTGGCTCCTCACCCGCGGCGCAAGCGACCTCAAGAACCAACGCCCCTTCAACTGGGGCGGCCACGACTACGTCTGCGAGGCACGGTAGGGCTAGGGGTTAGGGCCTAGGGCCTAGTCTCCGTCTGAAAACCAAAGGTGGGATGGGCGTCCCGCCCGTCACGAAGCTCAATCGACGGCCGAGACGGCCATCCCACCGTTTTCGGACAGAGCCTAGGCTGGGGCATCAGGAATCTTAGTTCAACACACCGGCCCCGTGACGCGCAAGCGCCCCGCTAAAATCGCCTGACGCAAACACTAAACACACCAGAGTCGCGGTCCACGCCTGCACAGCTTGGGTTCCAACCCAGGCTCTAGAGCAACTGGCGCGATTGATCTCCATCTGTCATGATGTTGTTTTCAGGCATGGAGGCCTTGTTGATGACCTATTCGATGGACTTGCGTGAACGGGTGGTGGCGGCGGTCGAAGGGGGTGAGGCGATCGCTTCGGT
>JBCCWH010000085.1:0-13595 GCA_039193915.1 Planctomycetota bacterium | reverse complement strand
GTTCAGTTGAGGTTCACCGCGTCAGCGCGACCACGCGCTCGGCGGTGTAAACCCGTCCCGTCGCACCATCGGTCAGCGCGACGTGCAGCGTCAACCCCCCGTGCTCGAACACATCTCGCGGCAACTCCGTTTTGAACGTGTAGTGCGTCCCGGTGATGCCGTCGCGGTAGGCCGCGTGCCACTGCTCGGCGTTGAAGGCCGTATCGATCAGCGTCATTGGGTCGCCATCGGCAGGCGTCTGAACAAGGCGCACCCGCGCCGTGCCCGCAACCGTCATCACCCGGCCGTCCTGGTCCACCGGGCGGACATACGCCCGTAGTTCATAGGCCTGCGCATCCGCCGACGCCGGCAAGACCCCCGTCAGCCGATCCAGTTCGATCCCCACCAGCCGCGGCACCTCGACGCCGTCGACGGGATCCCCCCCTTCGGCCGCGCGCATCGCCACGAGTTCCTGCTCGCGCAGCGCGAGCTGTTCGCTCAGCTCGTCGACCGCGCGTTCAAGCTCCATGTTCGACCGCCGCAGCTCGTCGTTCTGAGCCGACAGCCTCCCCGGCGACGCCCCGCAGCCGGGGAGCGCGAGCGTCAAGAGCAGTGTCAATAGACAGACCTGTTTCATGCCATGAGTGTATGACAAGCCGGGTCAGAGCGCAGCGGCGGCCCGGGTTCAGGCGCGGGGTGCCACATAGCGCAGCTATGTGCGATGGTCACCACAACGGCAGTCAGCACATAGCTGCGCTATGTGGCACCCTGCAATGGGATCGCGTTTTAGTCCTCGTCCCCGCCCTGGCCCGAACCGGCGACGCCGTCGGGCAGTTGCTTCAGGACGCGGTCGGCACAGCCGTACTCCACCGCCTCTTCGGCATCGAGCCAGTAGTCGCGCTCGCAGTCGTGCTTGATCTTCTCCATGTCCTGGCCGGTGTGGTGCTGGATGATCTTGTACAGCCGGTCGCGGGTCTTGAGCATTTCCTGGGCTTCGATCGCGAGATCGCTGGCCTGGCCTTGGCGGACGCCGCCCAGGAGCGGCTGGTGCAGGAGGACCTTGGAGTTAGGAAGGACGTACCGCTTGCCCTTGGCCCCGCCCATCAGCAGGATCGACCCCATCGACGCCGCCATGCCGATGCAATACGTCGCGACCTGCGGGCGGATGAACTGCATCGTGTCGTAGATCGCCAGCCCCGCGCTGACGCTGCCGCCGGGCGAGTTGACGTAGACATGGATGTCCTGCTCCGAGTCCTCGTTGGACAGGAACAAGAGCTGAGCCGTGGCGATGGAGGTCATCTCGTCGGTGACCGGGCCGTTCATGAAGATGATGCGGTCCTTGAGCAGCCGGGAGTAGATGTCGTAGGCGCGTTCGCCGCGGCCGGACTTTTCGATCACCATGGGGACGAGCTGGCTCATGGGAAGTTTCTCGGGGGTAGAGGCGGGGCTTGGTCACCCCATGGATCAGCCACAGGGCGGGGTAGGATTGTAGCGTCGAAATCGACGCCGGGGCACGCGGTGCTTATCGGCTATCGATCCGTCAACGCCGCACCCTACCTTGGAGAGTCGGCATGATCCCGCCGCGTCTGAACCGCGTTTGGCGGGCCTTGCTTTTCTGTTTCGAGACCCGCGCCAGCGCGTGCCAAAGCACATCCCTATCGGGCCAAGCCATCGACTCACCAACAGGCAATTGCGCGGGCCCGCGCGAACTCATCCCACACGACGACGACGCCCCAGCAGCCCCAGCCCCGCGAGCAGCGCCAACGCAGACGCCGGCTCGGGCACGGCACCCCCGCCGTCATAGCCCAGCGCGGCCTGGCCCCACGCCCCCTGGATCAACGCGAGGTCGAGATCGTTCACCAGCCCGTCGCCATTGGCATCGCCCATCGACCGGTCGCCCGCCGTGACGGTCTGCCCCCAGTGCGCGAGCAGGATATCGAGGTCTTCCGCGCCGACGTGCATGTCGTAATTCAGGTCCGCGTCGAGCACGAGCAGGTCAAACACCTGCTGCGCGATGAACGCGTAGCCCGTCTCGTTCGGGTGGACCTTGTCGTTGCTCGGGTAGAACGCCGGGTTGTCCTCGGGGAACAGGAGGTTGAGGTCGATGAACGCATCGACCTCCGCGAAGTTGGCGACGGTGTTGCGGACGGCCGGGGCGATCTCGTTCTCGATCAGGCCCGCGCTCTGCGGGGCGGTATCGACCACCGCCGTCGAGATCGGGATCGGCGACATCACGACTATGTCCGGCGCAGACGCCAGCGCGTCGTACGCGCTGATCAGCGACTGGTAGTCTTCAAGGAAGTGCTCCAGCGACGTCATCTCGCCGTCGAGCGCCGGGTTGTTCCAGTTGATGCCGTCCTTGGCATCGTTGGTCCCGAGCATGATGACCACGACGTCCGGCTGGAACGCGAGCGACTGCGTGTACGCGGCCTGGTCGACAAAGGGCAGGTCGCCATCCACGCGCAGCGTCGCGCCGCTGTGCCCAAAGCCTGGGCCGCGCGGCGCATCTTCGTATCGCCCGATGTTGTATGCGCCCTCGCCGAACGCGCCGTCCAGCATCGCTTCCAGATACTCGGGATACGTATCACCCAGCCACCACTGGCCACGCGTGATCGAGTCGCCGACCAGGGCCACGTTGACCTCCGCCAAGGCGGGCAGCGCGGAGGCAGCGATCGCCCCCGCCATCACGGTTTGAGTCCATTTCATCTGCACTTTTGGGTCTCGAGAGCGTCTGCGGAGAGCCCCATAGCGTAGCAGCGCAAAACACTGCGGTCCATTAAAATCCGCTAAAACCGGTGCTGTGGCCGAAAAACCGGCGGCGTAGATACCCATTTTAACAGGCCCCGCGTCTACTCTGGCAACACACGCTTCTCGGCCGCCGTCGGGAAGTCGTCGGGGACAGGCACGGTCACCTCGCCGGTCCCGAGCCATTCGCACGACCGCTGGAGCAGCGTGCGATAGCCGACGCATCGAAACGCGCTGTCGTCTTCCTGCCCCGGCCAGAGATGACCCAGCAGGCAGGTCATGACCAGCCCGTCGCCGTAGGGGATCGTCCAGATCATGGGCTCGTGCTGGCCGGTGCCGCCGTGCTCGGGGCTGTCGTAGGCGGTGGCGAGGATGGTCATGTCCTTGGCCGGCCCGCGCTGGTTGTGGTACAGCTCGTCGTAGGCGTGCAGCCAGGTCGTCGGCATACCTTCCAGCACCGGGTGGTCCATGCGGTGGGTGATCGGCCAATCGTGCTTTCGGCCGTGCCCCGCGCCAGCCCCTTCGCCCGCCTCGACCCGCACGAGTTCGCCGTCGTTGTTGTAGTACAGTCGATCGCCGTAGTCCGCGCTGCGCCAAAGCAAACCGGTCATCTGCTCGTACTCGGCCCAGCCGGTAAACGCGTTGTTTGCCGCGTGCAGCAGCAACACCTTGCCCCCGCCCCGGACATACGCCTCGAACGAATCGCGCACCTCCATCGGCCACATGTGACCGTTGTAGTCAGACACCACCACATCGTAATCACCAAACGTCGGCCGCCAATCCGCCCAGGCCGCGTCCTCCTGACCGCCCGCAGGGGTCGTCGTCGTATCGACCTCAAACAACTCCCCCGCGTCCTCCAGGATCGCCACCAGCATCGGCGTCGTCCGCTGCCAGTCATGGTTGTTCTGCCCCGTGATCATCAGCACCCGCGCCGGCTCATGCGCCACCGGCGGGGGCTGACGCTCTACGCGACGCCCATCATTCTCGACCCGCTCCACCGGCCGACGCCCCTCCTGCGCCGCAAACACCGGCACCAGCGACAACGCCACGACCCCGGCAATCAGCATCGAAAACAAACGACGATCAATCTTCGGCATCGCAGGCTCCTTGGATAGCGAAACATCTTCTCAGACGTGTGCACCGCCCCAACCTTACCCGCCGATCCGTATCCTGTGAAGTCGCCGCCTAGCCCTCGAAGACCTCATGGGCAGGGGCGGGCCGGCTAAAGAAATACCCCTGAGCATAGTCACAATCCAGGGCCTGGAGCTGCGCAAGCTGGGCATCGGTCTCGATCCCCTCGGCGACCACATCGATACCCAGGTTCTTGGCCAAGACGATGATCGCCTGGATGATCGCGCCGTACTCCCGGTGCTCTTCCATGTTCTTGATGAACAAACGGTCGATCTTCAGCGTTGTCAGCGGGAACTGATGCAGGCAGCTCAACGAAGAATGGCCTTTACCAAAATCATCCATCGAGAGCCCAACCCCTAGCGCCCGCAACTCATCGAGGACGGGTGCAACCGTCTCGGGGTTCTCCATGATGGCCGTTTCGGTGATCTCGACCTTGATGGTCTGGGCGGGCACATCGTGTTTCTTGAGCAGGTCTCGGATTGTCTCGGCGATACTGGAATCGACTAACTGCCGCTTCGAGAGGTTGATGCTCATAAACAAGTGTTCATGCCCCGGCTGACGCCGCCACTGGGCGTGCTGCTGGATAGCGGTATCAAGCACCCATTGACCGATCTCGATGATCTGGCCGGTCTCCTCGGCGATCGAGATAAAGTACTCGGGGTTCACAAAACCACTGCCCGGGCGGTCCCACCGGATCAGGGCCTCAAACCCGGCCGTCTGACCGGTTTGGACATCGACGATCGGCTGATAGAAGAGCGCCAGCTCGTCTTGTGTCAGGGCCTTCGCCAGGCCTTCTTCCAAGCCCAACCGCTCGACGGCCTGGTCGTGCATCTGCATCGTAAAGAAACACGCGCGGTCTTTGCCTGTGTTTTTCGCCTGATACATCGCGACATCGGCGTCGCGGATCGCGTCCTCGGCACGGGTGTACCCGATCTGACTCGTCGTCACACCGATGCTTGCGGTGCTGGTGACCTGGTGCCGCCCCAGGGTGTACGCGGGGCGCAAAGCCGACAGCAGCGTCTGGGCCTTGGCGTCAAGCCAATCGTGATCCGCACACCCCGGCCAAACAACAACAAACTCATCGCCACCGAGCCGTGAGGCAAATGGCTTCGGCGCGTCCTCGACATCGATCGTGTCGGGCTGGGCCAATACCTGGTTGATCCGCTGCGTAATCTGGATCAACAGTTCGTCCCCCATATCGTGCCCCAGGCTGTCGTTGACCAGCTTGAAACGATCAAAGTCAAGGAAGAACAAACCAAACCCGTCACCCGACTCTGTGACTAATGGGCGTAACTGTTCAAAAAGGCCAGCCCGGTTCGGCAGCCCCGTCAGCTTGTCGCAGTAGGCCAACTGACGCAGCGCCTCTGTTTGTCGGTCGACCATGCCCTGCAACTCGCTGAACTTCATGCCCGCCTGCTGCGCCAGCTCCCACTTCTGGGTCAGCGCAACCGCAAGCTGGCTGACCTCGGCCGTATCAAACGGCTTCTTCAGCAGCAGCAACTGGTCGTTCACGCCCAGCCGCTGGATGATGTCTTCCCAACTGTAATCGCTGTAGGCACTGCAGATCACAATCTGCAGGTCCGGGTCGACTTCCCAGAGGCGCTCGATGGTTTCAAGCCCGTCCCAGCCCGGCGGCATCCGCATGTCCACAAAGGCCACCGCATACGGGTCGCCGTGCGCTAATGCGTGGCAGACCTTCTTGCAGCCGTCTTCCCCCTGATACGCGGAGTCGATCACAAAGTCTTGTGCATCGGACGGCAATGCTTCAGGCGTTTCATCCCCAAAGATTGCCGCAGCTTCCAGCGCCAGGGAGGCATCGGCCTTGGGCGGGGCAAGCGTCATCCGGAAGTCGTCATGGATCGACTCGGTATCGTCAATCACCAGGACACGACGAGTGCGGTGCTTGGGAAGGTTCAAGCTGTTGGGTGAGGTAGAAATCATGCGGCGATACTCGTTTGAGGGGATGGTGCCGTCACCGGAAGTGTGAGAGTAAACTCAGCGCCAAGGCCGAGGCCGTTGCTATCAGCCGTCAGTGTGCCGCCCAGCGTATGCGCAGCGTTGGCGGAGCTGTGCAGACCGAACCCATGGCCATCTTTCTGGGTCGTAAAGCCATGCTGAAAAATCTGTCGCAGGTGGTCGGGGTCGATCCCGACGCCGTTGTCCCGGACAAGGATGACGACCGCGGGCGCTCCATGGACTTCCCCGGGCCTAGCCACGATAAGGATTTGTTTGGAAGTTCGGCTCGACTGCAGAACCGCTCGCCGTGCGTTGTTCAAGAGATTGACCAACACCTGCATGATCAGATGTGGGTCACTGTTGATCGTGTCGGGGCCTTGCAGCTCAAGGATAAACTCAACGCCGTCGTCTTCGTTCGAGCAGGCGTTAATCTCAACGGCCTGATCAATCAGTTCACGCACCACTATGTTCTGCGTCAGCACCGCGGAAGCGGTGTCATCCTGCTGGGCATCGATGATGTGCCGGATGTGGTCCAGGCGTGCCCGGAGCTTGTCCATCTCACCCAAAATCTCGCCTTGCTCCGCCTGCATGACGTTGGCCAACTGATCGAGGAAGCCGGGCAGGCGTGACCCTTTGGCATCGGTCTTGAAGAAAGTGTCTAAGTCGTCTTCATGCTCTCGGATAAGGCCGACAGATTTTTGCAGGTGTTCTACGGGGAGCTGACGGGTGCGTTGCGTGATCGTTTGGCCAGACGTGTTGACACTGTTGAGGACGTTGCCGACGTTATGAAGCACACCGGTCGCGATCTCCGCCATGCCGGCGCGGCGTGAAGCATCGATGAGCTGCCTTTGCGATTGGTCCCGGCTGGCCTCGGCGGCACGCAGTTCGGAGATCGTCACCGCCATGGCGCGCCGATGCCGACTCGCGCAGTACATCCACGCCGCCGCGCCCGACACCAGGACCAACAACACCACCAGGCTCAGCGCCCGGATCAATGCCGCCTGCCTCGCTTCGCGCATCAACCATGCATGGTCGATCGACAACATCAGGTTGATGCCCCCGTCGTCGAGCGTCTGCACGTCGCCCAGGCGGTAGAGTCCAATGTGCTTGCTCTCGTTATCCACAGTCATCCGGGCGTGCGCTTGGGACACAACGCCTTCGGCGAGCTGCGCTGTCAGCTTCTGTAGATCCTCAGACGGGATTGGCGATTGCTCCTCGCCCGCATTAATGCTCTCGTCAAAGTACCCGCCCCGGTCGGTGACAAAATAGGCCCGGCCAAACCCTTCGGCCTGCTCCGGGTCACCGAGCAGTTCAAGCACCCGCTCAAACCTTAGTCGAGTACTCACCACACCGATCCGTTCACCCGTTTGCGGGTCGACGATGGGGACGGAGTAGGCCACGGAGAGCCCGCTGGAATCGAAGTACGCTGGCGTGACATCACACCCGGTCTGAAACTCCAACGCCTGGCTCTGATGGTTGTTTCGCGTGCAGGACTGGATGATGTCGCGTTTCTCAAACGAACGACTCATCACCGCATCTACCCGATCCTGTGGCACCGGGCTACCGTCGGCATAGACGGTGTTGATGCTAAGGATTTCGCCATCCGCATCAAACACCAAGACCACATCCACCTCGGTGGCGTGGCGCACGCGTTCATTGATCAAGGACGTCACCGTATCGGCGTCACGCCGAGTCAGTGCCTGGTGGATCGCGTCATCCCCCGCGATCCGCTGGGTCCGTTCGACAGCCGGTGTCACAACACGCATGACACTTTCAAGGGTTTGGTCCGCGAGCTGGTCCAGCACAACACTCGTGTTGGGCTGGTCGGACATCTTGGGCTGTGCCGCCCAGTACACAAGCCCGGCCGCCACCGCAACAAGGGCCATCACCAACCCAACATGTTTGATTCGTACACGAGGCACTAGAGAACCTCCTCTAACGTAGCGCCGCCCCCACGGCGCTGTATCTCGTTATCGGATGCCCGTCACAACCCCATCATCCGTATGTATGCGGGGCCAGACTGCGCCCCGAAAGCCGCAGCGTAATGATGCGGATAGACGAGCTATTCATCGACATGGGCTGCGCCCGACTTTATGCACCGTGCCTAAATGCATTCGTTTAAGTGAATCCATCTCGCCCCATGACGACAAGCCATGCCGGGCCTCGGCATGAAGACGATACGGGCGACACCCAACGTTTTCGTTAGAGGACAGGCTTCACTACTCCACCGTCACAACCTTGCTCAGGTTGCGCGGTTTGTCGACATCGCAGCCGCGCAGCTCGGCGACGTGGTAGCTGAGCAGTTGGAGCGGGATCACCGTCAGCAGTGGGCCGATGGAGTAGAGGGAGTCGGGGACAAAGATGGTGTGGTCGGCGAGCTTCGGGATCGTCTCGTCGCCTTCGGTGGCGATGGCGATGACGATACCGTCACGGGCCTTGACCTCTTCGATGTTGCCGAGCGTTTTTTGGTAGGTGAGTTTGTCGTTGGGGGCGATGACGACAATCGGCATCTGCTTGTCGATAAGCGCGATCGGGCCGTGCTTCATCTCGGCGGCGGGGTAGCCCTCGGCGTGGATGTAGCTGATCTCTTTGAGCTTCAATGCGCCTTCGAGTGCGATGGGGAAGTGTACGCCGCGGCCGAGGTAGATGGCGTTGCTTTTAGAGGTGAAGTGCTTTGCGATTTTCTGGATCGCGTCGTTTTGCTCGAGGATCTTTTCGACCTGGAGCGGGGCCTGGCGCAGGGCCTGCAGCATGGTGTCGATCTGCTGCTGGTTGAGTGCGCCCTTGGCCTGCGCCATCGCAATATTGAGGAGGTAGAGCCCGGCGATCTGCGTCGTGAAGGCCTTGGTCGAGGCGACACCGATCTCGGGGCCCGCGTGGGTGTAGAGGGTGTGGTGTGCGAGACGGGTCATCGAGCTGCCACGGACGTTGCAGATCGCAAGGGTGCGGGTGCCGCGTCGGATGGCTTCTTCGAGGGCGGCGTTGGTGTCGGCGGTTTCGCCGGACTGGCTGATGGCGATGACAAGCGTGCCGGGCGGGATCGGCGAGTTGCGGTAGCGGAACTCGGAGGCGTACTCGACCTCGGCGGGGATCTTGGCGAGCTCTTCGAACAAAAACTCGCCGACCATGGCGCTGTGCCAGCTCGTGCCGCAGGCCAGGAAGATGACACGGTCGATCCCGCGCAGGACCTCGGGGGTGATGCCGGTGTCGGCCTCGAACACGACCTCGTGGTCGCGCAGCCGCGGGCTGATGGTGTCGGCCAGCTTGCCGGGCTGCTCGTAGATCTCTTTGAGCATGAAGTGTTCGTAGCCGCCCTTCTCGGCGGCCTCGACATCCCAGTCGATCGTGTGCTTGTCCTTTTCGATCACGTTCCCGGCGGCGTCCACGATCGTGCACTGCCCGGCGGAGAGCACCGCGACCTCGTGGTTGTCGAGGTAGATAACGGTGTCGGTATGCGTGAGGATCGCGGCGACGTCGGAGGCGATCAGGTGTTCGTGTTCACCGAAGCCGACGACGAGCGGGCTCTCGTTGCGGGTGGCGACGAGGGTGTCGGGCTCGTCGGCACTGACAACACCGAGTGCGTAGCTGCCGACGAGTTTGCGTGCGGCGCGTGCGACGGCGTCTTTGAGCGTACCGCCGTTGGCGTGTTCAACTTCGATGAGGTGCGCGACGACTTCGGTATCGGTTTCGGAAACGAAGTGGTGGCCGATGGCTTCGAGCTGCTGCTTGAGGTCGAGGTAGTTCTCGATGATGCCGTTGTGGACGATGGCGATCTTACCGCTGGGCGAGAGGTGGGGGTGGGCGTTGTTGAGGGTGATGCCGCCGTGAGTCCCCCATCGGCAATGCGCGATGCCGGTATTGCCGGGCGCGGCGGCGAAATCGTGCTGAGCATCGACCTCATCGACTTTGCCGACCCCCTTGCGGATACCGATCTGGCCGTCGTGAAGAGTCGCGATCCCCACCGAGTCGTAGCCGCGATACTCAAGGCGGCGCACACCGTCGGCGAGCTTGGAGGCAACGGGCTTGGACGAGACAACGCCGATAATTCCACACATAAACAGTCGCTCCTTCGGCCTGATTGTAGCCGGGGTAGGTCTGATCCCGCACCGGTCATGCCGACTGGGTGGCCATCGGCCGCGCAGAAAGGCCCGGTTGTCTACAATCATCGGCTCGATCGCACCCCCGTTTCGGTACCCCCGGCATGAATAGCACCCCCGCCCCCCACACCGCCGCCCCCTCGCAGGACACCCCGGCCCCGATGTGGCCCGCGCTGTGGGCCGTCTGGTCCCGCGAGATGGTCCGCTTTGCGCGGCAGCGTTCCCGGGTCATCGGAGCATTGGTCACCCCTCTGCTGTTCTGGGTGCTGCTGGGTTTTGGTGCCGACCGGGCGTTTGATGCCGGCAGCGCGGGCAGCGACGTCGGCTACCTCGCGTACTTCTTCCCGGGCGCGTTGGTGATGATCCTCCTGTTCACCGCGATCTTCTCGACAATCAGTGTGATCGAAGACCGCCGCGAAGGGTTTTTGCAAGGCGTGCTGGTCAGCCCCGCGCCGCGCCTTGCGGTGGTGCTGGGCAAGGTGCTGGGCGGCGCGTCGATCGCGTCATCACAGGGGCTGGTGTTTCTCTTGCTGTTCCCGCTGGTGTCGGGCGACTGGCCGGGGCTTGGGATGTACCTGGCGGCCGCGCTCTTCATGCCGGTGGTCGCGATCGGGCTGACGGGGCTTGGGCTGGTGCTTGCCTGGCCGATGGATTCGACGGCCGGCTACCACGCGATGATGAACATCCTGCTGATGCCAATGTGGTTTTTGAGCGGCGCGGTGTTCCCGGTCGAGACCGCGCCGGGTTGGATGCGTATCGTGATGGCGGTGAACCCACTGACGTACGGGCACCAGACACTGGCCGGGCTCCTGCTCGGCGATGGCGCAGGCGAAACGCTGCTGCCGCTGTGGGCGTGCGCGGCGATCACCGCCGGCTTCGCGCTCGTGATGCTCGCGTGGGCGACACGGCTGGCGAGTCGACCCGCCTAAGCGATGGGCTACTGGCTATGACCAAACACCTGCTCAACCTGCCGATCGTCCTCGCGGCGGTCTTCTGCCTCGCGGCGTGTGCCGTGATCACGGCGGTCGTCTTCCGACCCGGGCCGACCCTGCTGCTCGACGGCGAGCCGCTGCCCGCACCCGACTTTACGGTCACCGACCACACCGGCGAATCACTGACGCGCGCCGACCTGCTGGGCGAAGTCTGGGTCTGCGACTTCTTCCTCACCCGCTGCACCGGCGTGTGCCCGCTGCTGGGGCAGAGCATGTCCGACCTCGCGCTGAAGCTGCAAAACACCCGTGCTTTGCGTGAGGTGCAGCTCATCAGCTTCAGCGTCGACCCCGAGCACGATCGGCCGGCTGTCCTCGCCGACTACCGCACGGGCTGGAAGCCGACCTGGTCGCGCGGCAGCGATGCGCGCTGGGACGCGATCGATTCGCGCTGGCGTCACGTCACCGCCGAAGACCAACAGGACTTCTGGCACGTCGTCACCGGCGGATTCAAGCTCACCGTCGGCCCCAGCGCCGACCCCGAGCAAGAGGGCACGCCGATCTCCCACAGCGAGAAGCTCGTCCTCATCGACCGGGCGGGCAACATCCGTGGCTACTACGACGGGCTGAACCCGGCCGACATGGAGGCGCTGGTTGCGGACCTCAAGCGCGTGGTGGCGGAGTAGGGGGGATGCCGCAACACACCTCGATACCCGCACCCGACTTTAGCCGCACCGCTACGCGGTGCCGGGGCGCAACGGGAACGCGCTTCTTTACACGCACCCCGGCGTCGCGTAGCGACGCGGCTATGGGCACAACGCTCCTGACTTACGATTAGCCCCAGACGATGAACGCCCCCAACCCCAACCAGTTCGACGCGCCCAGCGCCGATCGCCTGGCCAGGCACCTCGCCGACCACCCGCCCGAGCCGGTCAGATCGGTGCGTGGGTGGGTGCTGTTTGCGATGGCGGGCGGGCTCGTGCTCGCGATGCTACTGTCGGCGGTGCTCCCCGCGCTAAGCCTGCTGCTGCTCCTGGCACCGCTGGGGCTCATGGGGTTCCTGGCGAAACGCGCGCAGCAGACGCGTGAGTTGCACCAACGTGTCGGCCGGGTCTGGGAACTCGCGATGCTGCGCGAGCACCGCGAAGCACTCCGCCGGGCGTGGACCCTGCTGCCACAGGTGAAGCATCACCCCGACCTGCACCTACGCTGCGTCGCGGTGATGGGGCACACCCTCGACGACCTTGCGCAGTACAGCAGCGCGATGGTCGCATTCGACCACCTGCTCGAACACCTGCCCGCCAACCACCCGATGGCGCTGCAGACCCGCGTGCAGCGCGCCAACGCGGCGCTGTGCGACGACCAACTCGCCGACGCCGACGACACGCTACGCAAACTCCGCGGCAGCATTGAGCAACTCCCGCCCGGTCCGATCCCCGCCAGCTACCAACTCGCCAAGCTCGTCCAGGATGTCCGCACGGGCCACTTCGCCGAAGCCGCACAGCACGCCGACGATACCGCAACAAAGCTCCAGCCCCTCGGCGTCCACGCGGGCTACGGCTACGGGCTGCTCGCCTACTGCCACCACCAACTCGCGCTGCGCAGCGACGACCCGGCCACCGCCGCAAAGCAAAAGCAAGACGCCGAGAAACACTGGCACAACGCCACACTCCTCATCCCTCCCGCCGCGCTCGCCCACCGATACCGCGAGCTCGCCGCGATGCTCACCCCCCACAATAACACCGGCCAGTGAGCAACACCCCCACCCAGCCCGAGCCCACCCTGCCGCCCTTTGACCCGGCCACCTTCAACCGGCAAATCACGCGCGCCGCGATCGTGCACCGACTCGCCATCGGCACCACCCTCGCCATGCTCGCCGCCATCCTGCTGGTACCCGCCCTGCTCGACACCGAGGCACAACGCCTCCCCACACTCCTCGCCGTGTTCCTCGTCCCCGCCATCTGGCTCCCCATCACCCTCACGACCCAGCGCGTCGCCCGCCTCCTCCCGCAGGTCGGCGCGACGCTCACCACCGACCCCGAACGCGCCGAACACCTCATCGCAAACGCCCTGAATAGCAGACCCGTCATGACCTGGGCACGGCTGCTCACCTACCACCGCCTCGCCGCGCTCCGCCACCAGCAACGCCGTTTCGACGAAACCGCAAGCATCTGCCAGCACATACTCAGCCAGCCGCTCACCGGCCCCGCCGCCGCCGCAAAGCCGTCGCTCCTCCTCATACTCACCGAGGCCCACCTCGCGCTCGGCAACCTGGTCGGCGCTTACCACACCCTGAGCGAACTCCACCGCACACGCCTCGGCCTCGCCGGCGCGATGCAGCGCCTCGCCCTACAGACCCGCTACGCCCTTAAGGCCGGTGCCTACGAACACGCCCTCGATCACGGCCGACAAAAGATGCAGCTCGCCGAACTCATGCCCCCGCCCCAGTGCGGCGTGATGCACGCCATGCTCGCCGAGGCCGCGAAACAAACCGGCCGCGGGAAGCTCGCGGCATGGCTCTGGGAACGCGCCCAACTCATCAGCCCGCCCCACCTCTTCGACCAGCTCAAGCAAGGCACGTTCAATATCGAGGTCGTCCAACACGAAGATACCGCACACGAACCAGCCTGAAAACATGACCGATCAGCCGCCGGCCTACGGACGCCGGTCGTATTGCGCCAAGACGAGCCATGACGACCGGCCTACGTAAGCCCCCCGCGATCCGCCCCGGGGCCGCCGAAAAAAACCAAACCCCCCG
>JBCCWH010000084.1:0-13813 GCA_039193915.1 Planctomycetota bacterium | reverse complement strand
GTTTGATCTAAGTCGATCGAGGGCCGCACACAGCAGCCCTTCGGGCAGTTGTGTGGCACCCGTAGACATGTGCCTGCCTGTCCTACTCTTCGCCTATCTGCTTGAGGATGTTCGTCGTGCTTCGGCCTTCGACTTCGCCGACGAGGACGATGTCGCCGCCGTACTGCTCGACGATCTCCCAGCCGACGACGTCTTCTTTATTTTTGTAGTCGCCGCCCTTGATAAGTTTTTCGGGTTTGATCGCCTCGATCAGCTTGGTCGGCGTGTCTTCGTCGAAGACGAGGAGGTAGTCGATGCTGGCGAGTTCAGACATGACCATGAGCCGGTCGTCGAGGTGGTTGACGGGTCGGCCCGCGCCTTTGAGGCGGGTGATGGAGTCGTCGCCGTTGAGCGCGACGACGAGGAGGTCGGCGGTGGACTTCGCCTGTCGGAGGTACTGGACGTGGCCGGCGTGGAGGATATCGAAGCAGCCGTTGGTGAAGGCGATGGATTTCCCGGCTGCGCGGTGGGCGGCGAGTTCGGGCAGGAGATCGTCGACTGAGCGGACCTTGCCGAGCCGGTGGCCGCGCAGTTCGAGCAGGGAGAGCAGCACTTCGCCGAGCTGGATGGGGACGACGCCGAAGCGTTCGACCTCGAGGCCGGCGGCGACGTTGGCGAGCTCGACGGCCTGGCGCCACGCCGCGCCGTTGGCCAGCGCTGCGGCGAGCATGGCGATGACCATGTCGCCCGCGCCGGTGACGTCGTAGACCTGACGTGCGACGGTCGGCACGGTAAGGGGATCGCCGTCGCGCCCCAGCAGCAGCGCGCCCTGTTTGTCGAGTGTGAGGATGGCGTAGTCGAGGTCGATGGACGCGAGCAAGGACTTCGCGAGTGCGGCGGGGTCGGCGCTGTCCATGCCGGTGGCGCGCTCGGCCTCGGTGCGGTTGGGTGTGATGCACGTCGCGCCGCGGTACTTGCGGTAGTCGTCGATCGACGCGGGGTCGACATACACCGGTACCCCGCGCTCTTTAGCGCGGGCGATGAGGCCTTGGCACACCCGCTCGGTGAGGACGCCCTTGTTGTAGTCCTCAAGGATCAATGCGTCGGCCTGGTCGAGCGCGGCTTGCGCGGCGTCGAGCAGTCGGTCGGCCGTGTCGGTGCTGATCGGGCTTTTATCTTCGACGTCGATGCGGAACATCTTTTGCGGGTGGCGGTGCTGCGCGAGGCCGACCAGGCTGTGCTTGAGCGTGGTCGGCCGATCGGCGTCGGCGATGAGGCCGGCGGTATCGATGCCGGCCGCGTCCATCGCGGATCGCAGGGCCTTGCCCGTGTCGTCATCGCCGATGACACCGAGTGCGGTGACCTCGCATTGGAGCGCGGCCAGGCAGAGGCCGACGTTGGCCGAACCGCCGGGCTTGTCCTCGGTGCGTTTGACGGCGAGGACGGGGACGGGCGCATCGGGCGACAGTCGGTCGGCGTCGCCGTAGGCGTAGCGGTCGAGCATGAAGTCGCCGGCGACGACGATGCGTTTGGGCTGCCAGCGGTCGACGAGATGGATGAGGGATTTGGGCATAAATGTCGTTGAGAAGCCCACGCTCGTCGAGCGTGGGCTTCTATTCTAGTCTCTGGTCTTTACTGTGGCGGCGACGGGATGCGCTCGGCGATGAGCCGGTGTAGCGCTACTTCCCCGTCGCGGAAGCGGAGTTCGAGCGCGGCGCGGTAGATGGGGAATGCCGGCGGGTCGTCTTCGAGCAGCAGGGACCATTTGACCCAGTCTTTTTCGGTGGTCACCAGCGCGGTCGCGCCGGCGGTCTTGGCGAGTTCGATCAGGTTGTTGAGCTGGCTGGTGGTGTAGCGGTGGTGGTCGGGGAGCTGTTCGCAGTGGACGACGGCGGCGGTGTGCTTCGCGAGGGTCTTGGCGAAGGCGGCGGGGTTGCCGATGCCGACGACGCCCATGACGTTTTCGCCCGCGAGTTGGTCGAGGGGCGCTGCGTCGCCGGGTTGGTGGGGCTTGCCGATGCGGTAGCCGGCCCAGCCGTGCTCGGTGTGCGCGATCGGGGGCTTGCCGGTGAGGTGTGCGATTTCACGGTCGAGCGCGGTGCGTGCGGCGTCATCGGTTTGGTCGGTGCGGGTCACGATGACGGCGTCCGCGCGGCGCAGCGCGCTTTTGGGCTCGCGCATCAGCCCGCGCGGCAGCAGTCGGCCGTAGCCCCAGGGGTTGGTCGCGTCGATCAGAACGAGGTCGAGGTCGCGCTGTGCACGGCGGTGCTGGAAGCCGTCGTCGAGGACGAAGCAGGTCGTTTCTGGCCGATCGGACAGCACACGCGCGGCCGCGGCGACCCGGTCGGGGTCGGGCTCGATGTGGGCGAGGTCGCCCATGGCCCGTCGGTGTTCCTCGGCCTCGTCGCCGCCCTTGTACCCGCGCAGGAGGATGCAGGGCCGATGGCCGGCCTCGGCGAGTTGGCGGGTGAGGTGCTGCACCATCGGCGTCTTGCCCGTGCCGCCGGTGGTGAGGTTGCCGACGCTGACGGTGGGCCGGCCCAATGGGTACGACCGTTTCGCGCCCAGCGTGAACCCGGCCGAGCGCAGCGCATTGCCCGCGCGGTAGGCGGGGGTGAAGACAGACAGCGCCGCACGGGTCAGTGCCCCGCGTGGCGAGGCGTCCTGCCCGGACATGGCGTCGAGGATGCGTTGCCGCTGGGACATGGTGGGAGTTTAGCGGCGGGTTGAATCGGATGGATTGATGCCGAGCCCCGCCAGGACATCAACCAGCCTGCGCATCGGCAGCCCGACCACCGTCGTCGGATCGCCCGTGACCGTGATCGGCCAGCCGGCGTCTTGGCGGTCGAAGAGGTTGTAGCCCCCCGCTTTGCCTTCCCAGCCGCCGCTGTCGAGGTAGCGTTCGATTTCGTCATCGGGAACACCGCCCAGCGTCACCCGCGCGGTTTCGGCAAAGGCTGTTCGGGCCGACCCATCGACCGTTTGACCCGCGTTCATTTCGAGCAGTGCAACACCCGATACCACGGCGTGATCCCGGTTCATGAAGCCCGTGATCATCGCTTTTGCATCGGCGCGGCCGGTGGGCTTGCCGATCAGCGTTCCTGTCATGCCTGGCGACATCGAGACGCAGAGCGTGTCAGCCGCGAGGATCAGCGCGTGATGCTCGACCTGTTGAACCATGCTCAGGGCTTTCTGCATCGCGAGCCCCGCGGCGTACTGCTCGGCCTCGGGCAGACTGTGTGGCTGCGTCTCTTCGGGCTGGTCGGGGTCGGCGAAGGGCGGCGCGTGTTGCGTAAACGCAAGGCCCGCGTCGCGCAGGAGCTGTGCGCGGCGCGGCGATTGGCTGGCGAGGACCAGGGCCGGGCGCGGGGTATCGGGTTGGGTGTCTTGGGTGCTCGCCATGCAGTCGGGGTCGGTTTGTGAGGCGATGGATTATGCGGGCTGCGCATCGTAGACGTTTGGGCGGTTGTGAGTTGTGGGTTTGGCTTGCCTAAAACCTCATTCTTCAAGCCCTGGCGGGCATGCCCCCGATAAGAACCCCATGCGGCTTGTTGATGGCCGTGGTTCTCAGGGACGTATGTGCGGATCGGCGGAGCCGGCCGCGGCTGTGGATCCAATCTGATTCGGGCGTGTCGGCGAGGATAGTCCGCGGCACGAGCGCCCACCGCCGTTCAAGGACGAAACACACCGTGCGCACCATCGCGATCATCAATCAGAAGGGCGGCTGCGGCAAGACGACCGTGTCGATCAACCTCGCGGCGACACTCGCGGCGATGGGGCACAAGACCCTGCTTGTCGACATGGACCCCCAGAGCCACTGCGCACTGGGGCTCGCGGTGCCCGAGGCGCAGATCGACCGCTCGACCGCCGACCTGCTGCGTGCGGGCATGAGCGGTGAGATCGGCGTGGCCGACATCACCTGGCAGATTTCGCGCAACCTGGACCTTGCGCCTTCCACTGTGTCACTCGCGGCCGTCGAGCCGCAGCTTGCGACGGCGTCGGACCGCGACCGTCGACTGGCGCAGGTGCTCGCGACCTGTGCGGACCGCTACGACTACTGCATCATCGACTGCCCGCCCAGCATCGGGCTGTTGACCTTTAATGCGTTGCGGGCGGCCGACGAAGTGATCGTCCCCGTCGAGACCGGGTACTTCGCGATGCAGGGCAGCTTCCGCCAGGAACAGACGATCGAGATGCTCGCGCAGAAGGTCGGCCACCGCGTCCGCTTCAAGATCCTGCCCACGCTCTACGACGTCCGCACGAAGCTGGCCCGTGAGATTCTCAGCGAGCTCAAGAAGCACTTTGGCGACAAGCTGCTGCCGCTGGTCATCAACTTCAACGCGAAGCTCAAGGAGGCCGCGAGCTTTGGCCAGCCGATCACGGAGTACGACGCCGGGTCGCGCGGGATGAAGGACTTCGAGGAGCTCGCGACCTGGCTCCAGCAGAACGTCCCGCACCACGGCCAGCCCGTTGTCGCCCCGGCCGCCGTCCCGGCCGACGTGTCCGCTCACGCCGCCCCGGGACCCTCGGCGCCGGCACAAGGACAGCCAGCCCCCGCCGCGCCGCCGAGCCCGGCCCAGTCGAACAACCCCGCACTCTCCCGCGCGGCCGAGCTCGTCGAGCGGGCCCGTGAACTCTCGACACGCACCGCCGCCATCTCGCAGCGCCTGCACCGGCAGACCGAAGAACAGAACATCGGCCAGCCGATCCCGCCGCGTCTGGTGGACGAGCCCACGCCGTCGGCCGGCGTCGCCCCGGCTGCCCCCTCGCAGCCCGCGGCAGGCTCAGCCACGCAAACACCCTTGCAGCCGATGACGGCTGTGCAGCCCGCGCCGACTAGGCCGGGGCTCGCTGAAAAGCTCGAGAAGCTCTACGGCATCAAGCACACCGCCGACGGTGTGCTCTTTGTCCAGCCCGGTGAGCCGGCGGCACGTGTCGGCATCGCCGGCGACTTCAACAACTGGAACCCCGCCTCGACCCCGATGCGTCGCAACGAGCAGCTCGGCGTCTGGCAGGCCTGCATCAAGATCCCCGCCGGCCGGTACCGCTACCGATTGGTTGTCGATGGCCAGTGGGTGCAGGACCCGCACAACCCCTTGACCGAAACCAATCCCTTTGGTGAATTGAACAACGTCGTCGAGGTCGACTGACCCACGGCAGTATCCGCGCCGCCGCGTCCCACGCGCCGAGCCCTCCCCCTACCCCACGCACGCAACCCGTGCCCGGAGCAGTCATGGACGACCCCCGGACCCGGCAGTCAATCGATGACCTTGCCGAGCATTACCTGACCGGTGTCAGTGCCCCCAAGCCGACCCCGAGTGTCGCGCCCAACGCGGCCGACCCGATTACGGGCCCCGCGCCGATCCGCCTTGCGCCGAAACCTACCGGCACGGGCAGTGTGAGTCAGAACGCGGCCGCGCTCAGCGCGATGGCCAACGCCGCGCAGAACCGCCCCACGCCCCAGGCCATCCGAACCGGCGGGTCCGGCGGCCAAGGCACACCCGAGGACGGCCACCCGATACTCCGGCTCGCGGACACCGAGGGCGACACCCCATCGCCGGTCGAACACCTCGGCACACAGGCGGGCCCGACGCAGAACCGCGCCGCCGCGCGTGCGTGTGCTTCGGCCCAGGCCGTGGTCATGGGCAACCTGCCCGGGCTCAGCGGTCCCTGGCTGACGCAGTACGCCCAACTCATCGCGCAGAACCAAGGCCCGGTCGCCATTGTCCACATCGACGAGGAGATGGTGGACCTCGAAGTCGTCGAGCCTCGCCTCGAAGCCAGCCCCCAGCCTCGCGCCCGGGTCGCCGCCACCCGTGTCCCCGCGACACAGACCGACGGTTTGATCGGGCTGCTCGATGCGTTGGTATGCAGCGACGAATCCCCCGTCCGTACGGTGCTCGTCCGTCTGAGTGCGGATGCCGAGGCGATGTCGGCCTCACGGCTCGCGGCGCTCGATCGATGGACCGTGCTCTGTGGGGCGGACGACGCTGCTGTTGTTGCCTGCTATTCGATGCTCAAGCGCATCGTCGAACACGACCCACGCAACGCCGGGAAGCACGTCGGGCTGATGGTCATGGGCAGTGATGAGGCCACCGCGCAGCGTGCTGTACAGAAGGTCGCCGACACCGCGAACAGTTGTCTGAGCACCCCGGTGGAGATGGTCGGCCACCTGCGACAGATGCAGCCTGTGACGGTCCGTCAGATGGGCAGCTTCCCTGACCCTGTCGCGCTGTGGCCCCAGCTTGTGGCCTGGCTCGACACGCTTGAAGCCCCCGCCGCCGCGCCACCGTCCCAAGCGACAAGTCCTGAGCCGGCCCAACGGCCTAACACCGTGGAGCCCGTCATCAACCAGCCTCTTTCGATCCCCCCGCCGCGCCGCGCGACGGCACCCACACAACCGGTGACGCCGCCGCGACAGCCCGCGCCGCCCACGACCCCGCGCACCGCGCAGCCCGTGACGCCGAACGCACCGTCCCGAGTCGCCGACGCGCCGCCGGCCGACAACCTCTTCGCGCTGCTTGCGCAGGGCCCCGCCGCGATCCCCGGCGGCATGGCGCTCGACGCCCGCGTCCCCGCTGCGCCCGGGATCCAGCTCGCGGTGGACGAAGCCGGTGCCGTACATCTGCTCATGCACCACAGCCAGGCGGACGACCCCCGCCGCGCCGTGCCTGAGATGCTCGATGCCCGCCGTTGGGTGGCCGAGCACCGCGACCTGCTCGCGCTGACACAGCGCGACCGTGTCTTCGCCGACCCCGTCGCGACCCCGCCGGTACTGCACCTCTTCACCGATCGTGCCGAGCAGGCCACCGCCCTGGTCGCCCGGCTGGGCGATGCGCTCAAGCTGCACCTGCTCCAGAAAGTCACCCTCGGACGCGAGACCGGCTGGTTCTGCACGCCGCTCAACTAGCTCGGCTCCGGGCATCCCCGCCGCTACGATAGTGAAGCCCACGCTCGCCGAGCGTGGGCTTTTCTGCCAATCTGGCAGGCCGCCCAGCCCCGAAACCCGCGTAAACGACTCAAAATCAGTGATTTACGTCAGGTCTGTTTGGCAAGCCTTTTGCTCCAACCCACCCCGAGGGAACCTATGGCTCTGAAATTTGAAGACTACTACAAGACACTCGGCGTCCCGCGAGACGCATCCGCGGACGCGATCAAGCGCGCCTACCGCACGCTCGCCAGCAAGTACCACCCCGACAAGAACAAGGACGACCCCGACGCGGCCGAGAAGTTCTCAAAGGCCAACGAGGCCTACGACGTCCTGTCCGACCCCGACAAGCGTAAAAAGTACGACCAACTCGGGTCGAACTGGAAGCACGGCCAGTCGTTCGATCCGCCGCCGGGCTTCGGCTCGCAGTTCCGCCCCGGGCAGGACGGCTTCAGTTTTCAGGGAGGCGACGGGGGCGGGTTCAGCGACTTCTTCGAGATGCTCATGCGCCAGCAAGCGGGCGGCGCACGCGGCGGCCATGGGATGGGCGGCGGGTTTGGTGGCGGCGGCTCACGGATGCAGAGCCAGCCCGCTGCACAAGAACACGAGCTTACGATCTCGTTGCACGAGGCTTACCACGGTGGCAACCGACAACTCCGTCTCACCGGCCCTCAAGGCGACAAGACACTCGATATACGCATCCCGCCCGGCTCAACCACCGGCACCAAGCTCGGGCTCAAGCGCGACGGGCTTGTCTTGAAGCTCACGGTTTCGCCCGACCCCCGCTTCGAGGTCACTGGCCGAAACCTTACGACCACCGTCCGCGTGCCCTGCTGGGACGCGGCGTTGGGTACGAAAGCCGACGTCCCCACGATGGATGGCACGATCGCTCTCACTATCCCGCCGGGTACCGCGAGCGGCGCGAAGCTCCGGCTCAAAGGCAAGGGCATGCCCGGCCGCCGCAAAGGCGACACGCCTGGCGATCTGATGGTCCGCGTGATGGTCGATGTGCCCAAAGAGATGACCGATGCGCAGCGTGAGCTATTCGAGAAGCTGCGCGATGAAACCTAGCGCCATGTTAGCCGTCGCCAGCACGGCGGCGTGGATTCGCCTGAACTAACCGCGCACGCATCGCCGTGCCGGCGACGGCTAACGAGACACGACTGAGACAACAACCAACCCGGGAGAACAATGATGGATTTCAACCGACTGACCCAGAGCACCCAGCAAGCGTTGCAGGACGCGCAGTCGATCGCCGTCAAGCGAGGCCACGCCGCGATCGATACCGAGCACCTGCTGCTCGCGATGTGTCGACAGGGTGACGGGCTTGTGCCGCGCCTTTTCGAGAAGCTCGACCGCCCCGCCGGCGTTGTGGCCGGCGAACTGGAGCGCGAGCTGGACAAACGCCCCAGCGTGTCCGGGCCGGGGGCGCCCAGTGTGCAGCCCAACCAGGTGCAGCTCACCGCCGCGCTCGCGCAGGTCTTTGCCCAGGCGGAGTCGGCCGCGAAAAAACTCAACGACGACTACATCTCCGTCGAGCATGTCGTTTTAGCCGTGCTCGAAGGCAGAAACGCCACCCCCGCCGGGAAGATCCTCGATGCGCTCGGCCTCACCGCCGACGCCTTCCGCGACGCCATGCAGCAGGTGCGCGGCAACCAGCGTGTCACCAGCCACAACCCCGAGGCGACCTACGAGGCCCTCGCGAAGTACGGCGTCGATCTGGTCGAGCAGGCGCGGCAGGGCAAGATGGACCCCGTCATCGGCCGGGACGACGAGGTCCGCCGGGTCGTCCGCATCCTTTCGCGCAAGACGAAGAACAACCCCGTGCTGATCGGTGAGCCGGGCGTGGGCAAGACCGCGATCGTCGAAGGCCTTGCGCAGCGTATCGTGCGTGGCGACGTGCCCGAAGGGCTGATGGAGAAGACCGTCTTTGCGCTCGACATGGCGTCGCTTGTTGCGGGCGCTAAGTTCCGCGGTGAGTTTGAGGAGCGGTTGAAAGCTGTGCTCAACGAGGTCAAGCAGGCCGAGGGCCGGATCATCCTGTTCATCGACGAGCTGCACACGATCGTCGGCGCGGGCAAGACCGAAGGCGCGATGGACGCGGGCAACATGCTCAAGCCGATGCTCGCGCGGGGCGAGCTGCACTGTATCGGCGCGACGACGCTTGATGAGTACCGCCAGCACATCGAGAAAGACCCCGCGCTGGAGCGCCGGTTCCAGACCGTGCTGGTCGACCAGCCGACGGTGGAGGACACGATCTCGATCCTGCGTGGATTGAAGGAGCGTTATGAGGTGTTCCACGGCGTGTCGATCCAGGACAACGCGCTGGTCAGTGCGGCGACGCTGAGCCACCGCTACATCACCGACCGCTTCCTGCCGGATAAGGCGATCGACCTGATTGATGAGGCGTGCGCGATGATCCGCACGGAGATGGACTCGATGCCGGCCGAGCTTGATGCGGTGACGCGGCGTGTGATGCAGCTTGAGATCGAGGAGGCCGCGCTCAAGAAAGAGAAGGACGACGCGAGCCGGCAACGGCTTGAAGCGCTGCAGAAAGAGCTCGCCGACGTGCGCGGTCAGGCGGCGACGATGCGGGCGCAGTGGGACAACGAGAAGGGCGCGGTCGATCAGGTACGCGAGCTGCGCGAAGAGATCGAGCGGGTCCGCCAGCAGATCGAACTGGCCAAGAGCCCGGGCAGCTACGACCTGAACAAGGCCGCCGAGCTGGAGTACGGCACGCTGCCGGAGCTGGAGCAGAAACTGCATGGCTTGGAATCGAATCCCGAAACCCTGGACCCGGCACCCGAGACCCGATTGCTGCGCGAGGCGGTGACCGAGGACGAGGTCAGTGAGATCGTCGCGCGGTGGACGGGGATCCCTGTCGCACGGCTGCAGGAGGGCGAGCGGGAGAAGCTGCTGAAGCTGGACAAGGTCTTGCACGAAAGGGTCATCGGCCAGGACGAGGCGGTGCAGCTTGTCGCCGACGCCGTGATCCGTGCGCGGGCGGGGATCAAAGACCCCAAGCGGCCGACGGGCTCGTTCATCTTCCTCGGGCCTACGGGCGTGGGCAAGACCGAGCTTGCGCGGGCGCTCGCCCAGGCGTTGTTCGACACCGAAGACAACATCGTGCGGATCGACATGTCCGAGTACATGGAGAAGTTCGCGGTGTCGCGTCTGATCGGCGCGCCTCCCGGGTATGTCGGTTACGAAGAAGGCGGGCAGTTGACCGAGGCGGTGCGGCGAAAGCCCTACAGCGTTGTGCTGTTCGATGAGATCGAGAAGGCGCACCCGGACGTGTTCAATGTGCTGCTGCAGGTGCTCGACGATGGTCACGTGACCGACGCGCAGGGCCGGCGTGTAGACTTCAAGAACACCGTCATCATCATGACGAGCAACATCGGCAGCCAGCACCTCCTGGGCGACGCGGTGACCGGCGGCGGCGAGATCGGTGCGCAGGCGCGCAACGCCGTGATGGCCGACCTGCGTTCGCACTTCCGGCCGGAGTTCTTGAACCGCGTGGATGACACGGTGCTGTTCAAGCCGTTGACGCTCGGCGAGATCAAGCAGATCGTGTCGCTGCTGGTGGAAGGCCTCGCCGCGCGTTTAGCTGATCAGCAGGTCGGCTTAGAACTGAGCGATGCCGCGCTGGAACATGTTGCACATGCGGGGTTTGACCCGGTCTATGGCGCTCGCCCGTTGAAGCGCTACTTGCAGCACGCGGTCGAGACACGCGTGGGGCGATTGATCCTGTCGGGCAATGTCCCGGCGGGCAGCATGGTCGCGTTGGACTATGATGAGGACGCCAGTGAGTTGACGGCCCGAGTCCGTGCTGAGACGAAGATCGATACCGCCCATGCCTGAAGACCCACCCGCTGATCCCGACAAGTCCACGGCCTCCGAGGCCGCCCGGGGGATGGGCGAGTCGAACATGGTCGACCCAACGCCGGGCTGGGTACCGTTTGTCGTGGTGATTGGCCTGGGGGTTGTGCTGGTGTTTGCGTTCGCGTTGGCGGCGATTCTGATCCCCTGAGCCGGTTTTTACGCCATTGGGGCGAATTCGCTGTTTTTCTCTCGCATCCCGGAACCGGCTGGACTACACTGAAGCGCTGGGCTTCGCCCGGCGTGGGCGACGCTATTCTGCGGTTTTACCGGACGTCCATGTCCGATTCATAGGCGGGCCTGCCGCCGCGAGTGGCAACGGATGCCGCCGCACACCATCAAGGGGACGGAACCCCCTTCGTCCTTTGTGATGATTTTCTGGATCAGTACCTAACCCCACCTGAGGAGAACCCCATGCAGCTTCGTACCGCCCTCGCGCTATCCGCTTTCGCCGCACTGACCGCCGGCACCGCCAACGCCAACCTGATTATCACCGAGTGGATGGCCAACCCCGCCGAGCTCTCGGATGGCGACGGCGAGTACTTTGAAGTTTACAACTCGGGTCCTGGCGCGATCACCGTCGCCGACCTGACGATCCACGACGACGGCACGGACTCTGTCGACCTGGCCGGCGCGGCCGGCACGATCGGTGCGGGCGAGTTCTTTGTCTTCGGTGCCAGCGCACTGGGCTATGTCGACCTGAACTGGGACGACTTTGGCTCGTTCTTCCTGGGCAACAGCGGCGATGAGATCGTGGTCTCCCTGACCGCCGGCGGTGAGCTGGCACGTGTGGACTACACCAACGGCGACCCCGCCGGCTCCGGCACCGCCGTCGAACTCGACAACATCGCCAACCCCACCGTCGAAGGCAACTTTGTCGCCTCGACCACCCCGCTGGGCACCGACTTCGGCTCGCCCGGCGCGGCCGGCAACACCGTCATCCCCGAGCCCGGCTCGCTCGCGCTGCTGGGTCTGGGTGGGCTGGCGATGCTCCGCCGCCGCCGCTAATGGCTTGACTGATCGGCCCCGCCGCACGGCAGGCCATTCCCTCTTTTACACGTGAAACTAAGCACAGCATCGAGGAGAACGTATGCAGCTTCGTACATTGACTTCCCTTGCGGCCTTGGCCGCACTCACCGCCGGCGGCGCGAACGCCGACGTGATCTTCAGCGAAGACTTCACCGGCTTTACCGGCTCGGGCTTCGCTTCAGCACCGGCTGCGGGCCAACTGGATTCGGATACCTTCCGCGCGACAGGGCTGAGCGACGGCTCGGGTTCGTTTGGCGGCAACCACACGTCGGGCGACTTCGCCCGAGGGTCTTCCGCCGGCGGCATCGGGACCGGCGGCATCTACGCCTTCGATATCGGCGGTGGCGATGTCGCGCTGGGCGTCCAGCCCGGCGGCTCCGACTTCACCCCCGGAACGATCCAAGTCCAGTTCGCGTACTCGGGGATCGGCCTCGTGTCGCTCCAGGTCGATTTCGACATCGCGGTGTACAACGATCAGGCCCGAGGCAACTCGTTTGAGCTGACCTCGATCGATGTCGCGGGCAACGAAATCCTTGGCGCTGCGGTGGGATTGACCTCCGCCGAAAGCGCTGACGGTTCGCCCGCCTGGGCGGTCTTTGCCCAGTCCACCGGCAGCATCGCCACCACCGTCAACAACGGCGATGTCATCACCCTGACCTTCACCGGCGACGATGATTCGGGCGGTGGCAGCCGCGACGAGTTTGCGCTGGACGATATCGAGGTCTCCGGCGTCCTCACCCCCGAGCCCGGGTCGCTGGCCCTGCTCGGCTTGAGCGGGCTGATGGTCGCTCGCCGTCGTCGCGGCTAAGACCTGGTCGCGATTCACGCAAGATTTACAAAAAAGTGAACCCGGGACCCACTTCGCCGGGTATCATTCAGGAACAACCCGTAGGGGGGTAGGCCACACCGGCCTATCCCCCTTTTTAGAAGTATCACGAATCAGCGGCCGGCCCGGACCTCTCCTTCCCGGAGCACCCACAATGCAGCATCCCCTCGCCCGCTCTCATCGCAATCTCAACGACGGCTTTACCCTCATCGAACTGCTCGTCGTCATCTCTATCATCGCCATCCTCATCGCCATCCTCCTGCCCGCGCTGGGGGCGGCGAAGCGATCGGCGCGCATGGCGAACTGTCTGAGCAATATGAAGCAATGGGGTATCGCGCAGGCGGCATACTCCACCGAGAATCAGGGCTACCTGCCGCAGACCGGCAACGGTGGGCAGAACACGCTCGATGGCACGTGGTACAACGAACTGCCCCCCTTGATTGACTACCGCAAGTACGGCGAGGTCTTCCCGGGGACGCCGGTTGATATCAAGGATGTCTATGACAAGGACTCGATCTGGTTCTGTCCCAGCCGCGCTCAGGAGGGCAACTTCCTCTCCAGCTCTGCCAAGAACGGGTTCCACTACGGCATGAACACGGTGCTCAACGGCACGGCGTCGCTAGGACCACAGACCAGTGCGTATGTTCAGACCACAAGGATCGATGAAACGTCGCTGACGGTTTTTCTCTCTGAGCCATTCAACAACCAGCCCTATGTTGTTCCCAACAGCGGTGTCGGCTCGACGAGTGGGGGAAACATCGAATGGGATCGCCACGCGAGTACCAAAGTCAACATCTTGTTCCTTGACTCGCACGTCTCGACGTTCCAGTCGAAGGCCGGTGTCAACGTACTCGACACCGATACGCCCTACTACGCCAACCGTGAGTTGGGCATTGTCTGGGGGCCGTTCTGATCTAGAGTGGATTCGAATCCGAAAAGAACAACCGGCGACCATTGGGTTGCCGGTTTTCATAGGTAGGTAGCGCGGCTAAAGCACGGCCGAGGCCTCAGCCGTGCTTTATGTTGGCGTGCCTTAGAGCAACTGGCGCGATTGATCTCCATCTGTCATGATGTTGTTTTCAGGCATGGAGGCCTTGTTGATGACCTATTCGATGGACTTGCGTGAACGGGTGGTGGCGGCGGTCGAAGGGGGTGAGGCGATCGCTTCGGTG
>JBCCWH010000083.1:0-15463 GCA_039193915.1 Planctomycetota bacterium | reverse complement strand
CTGAGCGAAGCCGGCGGCCTGGTCCACGGCGTGATCGTGCAGTTCGGCGGGCAGACGCCGCTGAACCTCGCCAACGGGCTCAAGGCCGCGGGTGTGCCGATCATCGGGACGAGTGTGGATTCGATTGATTTGGCCGAGGACCGCGACAAATTCAAGGCCCTGTGCGACGAGCTGGGCGTGAAGCAACCGGCCAACGGCATCGCCTACGACGCGGACGAGGCGGTCGAGATCGCCAACCGCATCGGCTACCCCGTGCTCGTTCGGCCGAGCTTCGTGCTCGGCGGCCGGGCGATGGAGACGGTGTTCGACGACGACCAGCTCAAGAAGTACATGCTCATCGCGCTGGGCGCGTCGGACCTCGACGGCCAGCCGATCCTGATCGACAAGTTCCTCTCCGAGGCGACCGAGTGCGATATCGATGTCGTCGCGGACTATGGCCCCGTGGTGCCCGGCGGCGCCCCGGCGTCCGACCCGCGCGCGCTGGTGACGGGGGTGCTCGAACACATCGAGGAGGCGGGCATCCACTCGGGCGACTCGGCGTGCAGTATCCCGCCGTACACGCTGTTGCCCGAGGTGGTCGAGGAGCTCAAGGTCAAGTCGCGCGCGATGGCGAAGGCGCTCGATGTCCGCGGCCTGATGAACGTGCAGTGGGCGATCCGCAAGCCGGAACTCACCGAGTCGGGCAAGCACGAGATCTACGTGATCGAGGTGAACCCCAGGGCGTCGCGGACGGTACCGTTCGTGAGCAAGGCGACGGGCGTCTCCTGGGCCAGGATCGCCGCGAAGGTGATGGCCGGGAAGCAGCTAGTCGAGCTGGGCGTGACAGAAGAGGTCACCCCCGAGCACGTGTCGGTGAAGGAGGTGGTGTTCCCGTTTGGCAAGTTCCCGGGCGTGGACGTGGTGCTGGGGCCGGAGATGCGTTCGACGGGCGAGGTGATGGGCAGCGACCGCAGCTTTGCCCAGGCGTTCCTGAAGGGGCAGATGGCCTGCAATCAGCCGCTGCCCAAGGCGGGCGCGGTGTTCCTGTCGGTGCGTGAGAGCGACAAGGACCAGGCGGTGGGGATCGCGAGCGAGCTGCTGGACCTGGGCTATGCGGTGTACTGCACGTCCGGCACGCACCGGCACCTGGCGGAGCGCGGGATCGAGACGAAGCTGCTCAACAAGATCGTCGAGGGCCGGCCCAACGCGATCGACCTGATCAAGAACGGCGAGATCGACCTCATCATCAACACGCCGACGCGCAAGGGCGCGGGGACCGACGAGGGCAAGCTGCGTGCGACGGCGGTGCGCAACGGCGTGCCGATGATCACGACGACGACGGCCGGGGTCGCCGCGGCGCAGGCGATGCGTGCGATGCGGCAGGGCGACTGGGAGGTCGCGGCTCTGCAAGACTACTTCCCCGTCACCTCGACGGGGCAGAACACGGGCGACACGGTGTTGAGCGGGACGCGGTAGTCGTCTCCGAAACTCCCCACGTCAAAGAAGTGCTCTGCTTGTTTAGCCGCCGCCCAACGGGCGGCGCATGGCGATACTGCAAAGGCTGATCAACGCGCCGCCCGTTGGGCGGCGGCTAAACGGGGGTCACCCTTCGATCAGGTGATAAACAGAATCAAAAAAACAGGAGCCCGATGGGGCTCCTGTTCTCGTAATCGTTGGGTTATGCGGATCGCTCAGGGCGTGGGCAGCGGGGTGAGCTGCGTGTTCTTGTCGAAGAAGAACAGCCGGGCGATGTCGTCGTGCATGGTGCGCCAGGCGTGGTGGCGGTGGATGGCACGGTCGTTCTTGTACTCTTCGCCGCTGAGTGCCTGGGCGTAGAGCTCGGGGGTCGGGTCGCTACGGATGTCGGCGGAGGTGATCGTGTTGCAGCCGGTCAGGAGTGTGGCGGCAAACAATCCCAGACCCAGAACAAAGAAGCGGGCGGCTCGAAGCATCGGTCAGTTCCCTTCTAGTGGTACGGTTGGACGAGGCTGCATTGTGGCGGGTCAGGCCCGCGTTGTCAAACATAAATCCTGCCCGGGGCTGGTCTTTGGGCGTTTTTTTGCCGCTACTCCTCGCTGGGCGGGCCCGCGTCGGCGGGCGGGGCGGCCTCGGGGACGTGTAGCCGGAGGCGGACTTCGGTCCCGACCTCGGGGATGGCGTCGGTGTTGGCACCCCAGACCCGGCCGTGGCTTTCGTTGCTGTCGGTCATGTCGGTGGCCCTGGCGAGCAGGTCGTCGCCGAAGTTCACCAGCGAGATCGCCGTGCCGTAGGCGTCCGCGACGTACATCTCCTGGCCGTTGACCTCGACAAACTTCGAGCCCGCGAAGAGCCAGGTGTTGCCCTGCATGGTTTCGCCCGAGTTCTGGTCCTTGACCCACTCATTGGCGGGGGTCAAAACCTCCCGGCCTTCGCCGTCGGTGGTCAGGATCAGGACCTCGATCTCCGGCCCGCGCGGGGGGATCGTACGGACCGAGTCCTCTTCCTCGATCCATTGCAGGGGGGAGCCGGGCTCGAGCCCCAGCAGCAGCAGGGCGGTGTGCACCATCGAGGGCTTGGCCTGGAGGACCAGCAGCGACTCGTGCTCCCGCGTGTCGGGCGAGCAGGCGAGCTGTTCAAGAAACTCGCATTCGCGCAGGCAGACCTTGGCGTCGATGTCGACGGTCCGCGCATCGCGGTCGATGGTGATGCCGTTGTCGTCGGCGTTGAACGCGTCGATGATCTGGGCGACCGGGTCGTCGGGTGGGGTGTCTGTTTCCGCGGCCAAGGGACTTAAGTCCCTTGGCCCAGGCTGGTCAGGGGGCTCAGAGTCGGGCTGCGCCATGGTTGGGAACACGCACGCCGCCGACAGCAGGGCGGTCAGGACGGTGGTGGCATACGGGTTTGGCATCGCGGGCTCCGGGTGCGGCGGGGCGGGTGAACGAGACGCACTATGATAGGGGGGCACGTTTGACGCGGTGCAAACCTGGCACGGACGATGGCAGATCACAAGAACAACAAGGCTGAGCCCCTGGACGCCGAGCGCCTGACGTGGGCGGTGTTGCTTGGGCGGTGGACGGACTTCGCCCGCAGCGCGGTGGCGTTGCCGGAGGAGGGGGCGGGGCGTCTGCTGCGGGATTCGTTAGCCGACCTGATCGGCCTGCAGGCGGTGTGGTTTGCACTGACGCATCTGGAGGAGCTGAATCCCGAAGAGGCATCGCTCGGGCTCGCCCGGGCGGGCGTCCTGATCGACCGGCACGCCTCGGCGCTCGTGAAAAGGTATGGGGAGGCCGGCCTGCCCCAGCAGGCCGATGAGCTTATCGAAGATGCCCGGCAGGCTCTCGAGGCCGCGAGTCAAAAATGTGCGGACTAGGTTTTTTACCTAGTTGCTGGGCCGCAATCGGCGTTTTTAGTGGCTGAGGGCTAACTTTTGGATTTGTTCTAAAAAATTGGAGAGATCTCTTGCATTAGTCGATACGATAATGTAACATGTCCACACTACAGGATCGCCTGTAGCACAACCAGCCCCCGGAAGCTCGCGTCAGTGGATTCGTCCGCTGGCGCGGGTTTTTTTATGGGTTGATTGCGGCGGCCGATGTGCTCCGCATCGACGTCCCGGCCCCTGCCTAGGTCTCGCCCGGGCTTTGCCCCTACAGCGGCGAAAGCCCGATCTTGATCGCGAACCGGGCGAGTGTGACCCGGTCGTGGATGTCGAGCTTACGCATGATGCGGTTGGTGTGGACAGCCACGGTGTTGCCGCTGATGCCCAGGTCCTGTGCCATCTGCTTGCGGGAGCTGCCCATCCCCACCGCCCGGAGGACTTCGAGCTCGCGCGGGGTGAGCATGCTCAGTTTGGTCTGGCCGTTGGTGGGTTCGTCGGGGCTCGGGGCGTGGGTCCGGAGTCGGCTGCGGACCTCGTCGGAGAAGTAGACCCCGCCGTCGACGATCGTCCGGATGGCATTCACCAGCACCTCGGGCGCATCGGACTTGCTCAGCATCCCGCAGGCCCCGGCCGCGGTGGCCTGTTCGATGAAGGTGTCGTTCCAGACGGCGCTGAGGAAGACAATCTGGGCGGGGGTGTCGCTCCGCCCCAGTTGGCGCGCGGCATCGAAACAACTGATGCCCGGCATGTCGATGTCCATCACGACAATGTCGAACGCGTGCTGCCTGGCCAGGTCGAGCCCTTCGCCCGCGTCGGCGGCGGTGTGGGGGACGGTCAGATCGGGCTCGTCTTCGAGCCGACGCGCGAGCGATTCGCGCACCAGCATGTGGTCGTCGATGAGCAGGATGTGGGTCTTTGGTTCGGTCATGAGGCGGAGGCCTTTGGGAAGGGGAGCGGGGGAGGCGGGGCTTCTCCGCGCTGTGTGTTGAGCAGTGGGAGCTTGAGTGTGACGGTAGTGCCTTGGCCGGGTGTGGAATGTAGCAGCACATCGCCGCCGTGGTTTTCGATGACGCCGTGGACCAGCGCGAGCCCGAGCCCGGTCCCTTTGAGGCGGGTCTTGGTGGTGAAGAACGGGTCGAGCGCGCGTTGCATGACGTCGGGCGTCATCCCCTGGCCGGTGTCTGTGACGGTGAGGATGGCCTGCCCGGCTTCTTGGGCGAGGACCACATCGACCGAGCCGCTCTCGGGCATCGCGTCGCGGGCGTTGGTCGTCAGGTTCATCAAGACCTGCTCGAGCTCCGTGCGGTTGCCCTCGATCCAGATCGGCCCGTCGCTGGGCGTCTCGCAGCGCACCTGCATCCGCTCGGTCAGGAGCGCGTCGAGCAGGCGTGCGGATTCCGCGACGACACGGGCCAGGTCGAGCTTCTCCTTGGTCGCGCCGTGGCCGCGTGCGAAGGTCAGTAGCGACTGGGTGATGGCGCTGGCCTGTTCGCAGGCGTCCTGCACGAGCTGTAGCGGGCGCTGTGCGGCGTGGTCGGGCTCAAGCTGTTTCGCGGCCGACTGCGCCGAGGCGTTGATCGCATAGAGCGTGTTGCGGAAGTCGTGCGCCACCCCGCGCGCGAACCCCCCCAACGCGTCGAGCTTCTGGCTCTGCAGCAGGCGCTGCTCGAGGGCTTCGCGCTGCTGCTCGGCCTCGGCGCGGCGGGTCACGTCACGCGAGATCCCGACGATGTACGCCGGCTCGCTGGGGTCGTCGGGCGTGACCAGTCGGCCGATCGCGTCGAACACGATGTAGTCGCCGTCTTTGCGCCGGTAGCGATGGGTGTTGACAAACTCGGGGCGCTGCGGGGACATCACGCTGTGCTTAGTACGGACCTGCTCGACATCTTCGGGGTGGAAGTACTCGAAGGCGTCTGTGCCGACCATTTCTTCGGGCGAGTAGCCCAGGAGGGACTCGACGCTGGGCGAGACGTAGGTGAAGACCGCGTCATCCCCCGACACGCGCCAGAGCATGTCGTTGGCGTGCTCGGCCAGTGTGCGGTAGCGGGCCTCGCTGTCTTCGATCATGGCGACGCGTTCGCGGTAGGCGGTGATATCGACGACTGTGCCGACATAGCCGGAGAGTTTGCCGTCGTCCTGTGTGATCGGGCTGGCCTGCATCGAGACCCAGCAGGTGGTGTCGTCGGTCCGGTGCAGCCGCATCTCGCAGCGCATCGTGATGCCCAGCCGGGTCGCCGTCGCCCAGTGGTCGGCGACGGTATCGCGGTCGTCTACGTGGGCGAACGCCGGGGCGTGGCGGTACAGCGCGTCCGCCATCTCGAGCCCCGTCGTCTGTGTCCACGCCGGGTTGACATACAAAAACGCGCCGCGCGCATCGGTCTGGAACACCCCCACGGGCGAGGCGTCCGCCAGTGCACGGAAACGTTTCTCGCTCCGCTGGCTCGCCTCGGCCTCGCGCTCTAGCTCGGCCATCCGCTTGCGCTCGGTGATCTCCTGGTGTGTCCCCGCCAGCAGGGTCGGCTTGCCCGCGGCGTCCACCGCGATCACCTTGCCCTGGGTGTGGTACCAGACCCAGTTGCCCTGCGCATCCAGGAAGCGTGTCTCGGCGTCGTGGTACTCCGCCTCGCCCGACAGGCAACGCTGCAGCGCTTCATGCCGAGCCGGTTCGTCGTCTGGGTGGATGCGCTCGTGCCACCACCGCGTATCGTGGCGCACGTCCTGACGCGCATACCCTAGCCGATCGGTCAGGGCGTAGTCCGACACCAGACGCGTGGTGCCGACCTCCCACTGCCACCGGCCCAGCCCGCCGCCACGCAGCGCCAGCGCCGTCCACCGCCGCTCCCGGCTGGCGGCCTGCTCTTCGTGTGTACGCAGCGTCGAGATCCCGCCGATCATCAGCGTCGAGACCGCCATCGCGATCATCATCAACTGCATCTCGAACATCACCTCGAAGCCCGGCTGGTACCAGCTCACCGCCGCCAGGACCAGCACACTCACCAGTGACAAGGCCAGCAGCCCGCCCGAAAGGCCATACGCCGCCGCGATAAGCGGCACCGCGACGAAGCCGAGGTACATCACGTTGAGGTCACGTGTCGTCGGCCATATGTACAAGCCCGACATCGTCGCGGCCGTCACGAGTCCCCAGCCCAGTGGCCGAACCACCTCGCCCGGGATCTCCGGCAGGTTGGCCCGGAGTGATCGCCCCGCACGCCCCAGCAGCATCGAACCCCGGCACATCGCGGGCAGCACAACCTGGACCGCCAGCGGCGCAGCTATGAGAAGGCCGATCGCATCACCCACCGCCCAGCCCATCGCCGCATCCAGGAACGAACTGCCGAACGGGTCGCCCCACAATGCTTTCACACCGACCCCGCTAAACCCCGTCGCCACCGCGGCGCTCAGCAGCAGCAGCACCACCGCACCCGCCTGCCACGGCCGAGCCATCCGCACCAGCGGCGGCATCAGCCGACGCAGCATCAGGCCGACGACCAGGTACGCACCGACTTTGGCCAGTGCGACCGACAGCCCGACGCCTACCGTATGGGCTGTCGGTGGCGAAACACTCGACCACAGCAGGATCTGACCCAGCGCCGCCGCGATCAGGACCACACCCAGATAGCGCCACCCGAACGCCCACACCATCGCAACGCCCAGGCCCGCCGGCGGGTACCACCCGCTCACACCCGGGGCCGTCAGGAAGTGCTGCGTCAGCCACTCCATCAGCACCCACAGCAGCACAAACGTCGACGCGACCAGCGCCTGCGCCGAAGCCGTCGGCCGATCCACCCAGCCGGGCCGTAAGGCCGTCCGGGAGGGGCTCACCGGAATCGTCTGCACCTGCGCCATCAACAACGACCCACTAGAAAATGAAACAGGGCAACGCCCACGCCTTCATCATACCTGCGCCGTCGTCAAATTCGAGGGGAATCAATACGCCCGTAACCACACGATCCGCCTGCGGGTGAAAGCGGGGGGCTGCCCGTTGCGGCAGAGGGCGTGCGGTCAGCCGGCTGATTGACAGATATCGACATACGCCGCCACCGCCGCCGACATCCCCATGACCAGCGCGTCCGCCACCAGCGCGTGGCCGATCGAGACCTCATCCACACAAGGCACCGCCGCGAGAAACGCCGGCAGGTTCTCCAGGTTCAGGTCGTGCCCCGCGTTCACGCCGAGCCCCGCCGCCCGCGCCGCCTGAGCCGTGGCCGCAAACGCATCGAGTGAACGCTTGAGCGCATCCCCGCCTTGCGCGAACGCCTTGGCAAACCCCTCGGTGTAGAGCTCGATCCGGTCGCAGCCCGTGTCTGCTGCTCGCTTGGCCAGCTCCGGGTCGGGGTCCAAAAACAAACTCACCCGGCAGCCCAGTGCTTTGAGCTCCGCGACGATCGGCTTCAGCGTCTCGCGGTGCTTGACCACATCCCAGCCGTGGTCGCTGGTGTTCTGGCCCGGGTCGTCGGGGACCAGCGTCGCCTGCGTCGGCCTGATCCGCCGGAGGATCGGCATCAGGTGCCCGCCCCCAAAGTCCAGCGGGTTGCCTTCGATATTGAACTCGCCCCGGAACGAAAAAGGGGTCGGGAGTCTTTTTCTATCGTCGCCTCCCGTGTTCGCCGCATCGCCCCCGAGAAAAAGACTCCCGACCCCTTTTTCGGGGGCGGCAAACGCCGCCGCGAGATCGTCGCAGTCGCTCGCTCGGATGTGCCGCGCGTCAGGGCGGGGGTGCACCGTGATCCCGTGCGCCCCCGCGTCCATCGCGAGCTTCGCCATCCCCAGCACCGACGGCACGTCGCCGTCGCGCTGGTTCCGCAGCGTCGCGACTTTGTTCACGTTGACCGAGAGCAGGGTGGGCATAACGAGGAGCGCATCGGCGTCAGAATCGCCGGCGGCCTACGGACGCCGGTCAGTGCGATGTGAATGCAGGGCGCAATCGTGTGACGACACCCTTAGTGGTCCGACACGCCGTCGTCGTGATCGTCCGGGACGATGATGCCGCCGGGCGTCGATGGCATCAGGTCGATCACAACGCCCGAACCGTTGACCACGATCTCGCGACGCGTGTAGGTCCAGGACCCGCCGCTCGATGTGGCCTCGATGTGCATGATGCCAGACCCGTTGGGGCCAGTGACAGGCACCGAGGCGTACAGGGTCTCGCCGACACCCGACTGGGCGTAATCGAACCGCCCGCCACTGCTGGCCGTCTCAAACAAACCCGCAGCCTCGACAGGCGTTCCGATCTCCGCCTGGACCTCGGCGCTGCTGTTCGCGGCCGAGAGGGTGTCTTGGTAGGGCGGCAGCTTTTCCATCTGCTGCATCCCGACATACATAAACCCGCCGCACGTCCCGCAGCAGAAGAAGAAGGGGCCAAGGATGACCAACGGCAGGAACCACCACCAGCTCCGCGCGAACCAGCCCTTCTTGGGCGGCTGAAGCTGCTGCATCGGGGCGTGTGGCTGCTGGTATCCGGTCATGGCGGCATCCTTGTGCTGGGGTTCGAGGTGAAACGATTGTATCGGGAAGCCCGCCCCGGATCAGGCGTGTCCAGCCGAGCGCTGACTACTCCTGCAGCAACTCTACCACTTCGCCACTTGGCCCGGTGAAAAACGCGACCTGGATGTGCATCGGCCCCGCGGCCCCCTCGGCCGTGTTGTTGAGCTCCAGCGGCGTCACCGGCATGGTGATCTCGACCCCCGCCGCCTCCGCCGCCGCCATCGCGGCCTCAATCCGATCCGTCCCGAAGCACAGGTGCCAGTGCACGTTGCGTTCGTCGGCCGGCGTGATCTCGCCGCCGTCCTCAACCAGCTCGAGATACTGCCCGCTGGCCGCGCTTCCGGGGGTCGTGCGGAGATGCACAAACCGCATCCCCTCGAAGTCGAAGTCCGCCGCGACGGTGAAGCCCAGCACGCCGACGTAGAAGTCCAGCGACTTGGCCATGTCGTGCGTGCGGATCGCAACGTGGTGGATCCCGCCGATGCCGAGGGTGTTGTTTGTTGCCATGAATTCCCTTGCTTTTTGCGTTTTCTAATGAAACCATCGATGCACACGGATACACACGGATGGGCATGAAATCGAGAAGTAAACAAGCTGTCTCATCGGTGTCTATCCGTGTGTATCGGTGGTTACAACTTCCTACCCCCGCGTCAGCTTACGGTACTTCAACCGGTGCGGCTGGTCCGCCTCGATACCCAGGCGCTTCTTGCGGTCCGCCTGGTACATCTGGTAGTTGCCCTCGAAGAAACGCACCTGGCTGTCGCCCTCGAACGCGAGGATGTGCGTCGCGACGCGGTCCAGGAACCAGCGGTCGTGGCTGATCACCACCGCGCAGCCGGGGAAGTTCTCTAAGGCCTCTTCCAACGCCCGGATCGTCTTCACATCCAAATCGTTCGTCGGCTCGTCCAGCAGCAGCACGTTCAGCGGCTGGGTCAGCATCCGCGCCAGGTGCACGCGGTTGCGCTGCCCGCCGGAAAGCGTGCCCACGGCCTGCGACTGGTCCGTCCCGGTGAACGAGTACTTCGCGACGTACGCCCGGCTGTTCACTTCCATCTTCCCGAGCTTCAGGGTTTCCTTTCCGCCGCTGATCGCCTCCCACACGCTCGCGCTGTCTTCGAGTGTCTCGCGCGACTGTTCGACGTACGACAGCGCGACCGTCTCGCCGACCTCGACGCTGCCCGAGTCCGGCTGCTCCTGGCCGGTGATCATGCGGAAGAGCGTCGTCTTGCCCGCGCCGTTGGGGCCGATGACGCCGACGATGCCGCCGGGCGGGAGCTCGAAGGAGACGTTGTCGAGCAGCAGCTTGTCGCCGTAGGCCTTGGTCGCGTCCTTGGCGCGGATGACGACGTTGCCCAGGCGCGGCCCCGGGGGGATGAAGATCTGGACCTCGGTTTCTTTGGCCTTTTGTTGTTCTTCGTAGAGTTGCTCGTAGCGCGCGATGCGGGCCTTGTTCTTGGCTTGTCGGCCCTGCGGGGTCTTGCCGATCCATTCGAGTTCGCGCTGCAGTTCCTTACGACGCGCATCATTGCGCGCGCCTTCGAGTGCGAGCCGTTTTTCTTTCTGCTCCAGCCACGACGAGTAGTTGCCCTTCCACGGGATGCCTTCGCCGCGGTCGAGTTCGAGGATCCAGCCCGCCACGTTGTCGAGGAAGTACCGGTCGTGCGTGATCGCGATGATCGTGCCGGGGTACTGCTGCAGGTGCCGCTCCAGCCAGTCCACCGACTCCGCGTCCAGGTGGTTGGTCGGCTCATCCAACAGCAACACATCCGGCTGCTGCAACAACAACCGACACAGCGCCACCCGTCTTTTCTCCCCGCCCGACAGCGGCCCGATCAACGCATCCTCCGGCGGGCACCGCAGCGCATCCATCGCCATCTCCAGCTTGCTGTCGATCTCCCACGCCCCCATGTGCTCGAGCTTCTCCTGCACCTTGCCTTGCTTCTCGATCAGCTTCTCCATGTCCTCGGGCGACATCTCCTCCGCGAACTTCTCGTTGATCTTGTCGTACTCGGCCAACAGGTCGTACACCTCGCCCGCCGCCTCACGCACCGACTCGATCACCGTCTGCTCGGGGTCGAGCTTGGGCTCCTGCTCCAGCAGCCCGACCGTGTACCCCGGCTGCAGGACGGTCTTGCCCTCATACTCCGTGTCGATCCCAGCGAGGATGCGCAGCAGCGTCGACTTGCCCGCGCCGTTGAGCCCGAGCACGCCGATCTTCGCGCCGTAGAAGTAGGACAGGTTGATGTCCTTCAGCACGGGCTTGTTGTTGTATTCCTTGGTGACATTGATCATCGAGTAGATGATCTTTTCCGGGTCGTTGGTCTTGGGGCTGCTCATGGGCGGGGATTGTAGATGAACCAGGTCCGGGGGGCCTAAGCCCCAGGCCCTCGGCGTGCGCCTTCAGCGGCTGCATCCTCTTCGTCATGCGCATCCTGCCGGGACAGGCCGTGCCTCCGATGACGATTTTCGGGGAAGGCTTGACCCGGGAGAGGGGGGCGTAGAGAATAGTTTTACACCCATCAGGAGGTCCCAATGCGTGTGCGTGCGTTTACTTTGATTGAATTGCTGGTCGTGATCGCGATCATTTCGCTCCTGATCGGGTTACTCATACCGGTCACGACGATGGTCCGCAGGTCAGCCAGGATGACCCAGTGCCTGTCGCAACTCACGCAGTTCCAGAAGTCCTGGCAGGCTTACTCCAACGACCAGGCCACCGCCCTTGTCGGCGCGGAAAACGATAAAGGGTGGACCGACGGCCGCGGTCATACCGAGCCCACGGCCTGGGCCCACAACCAAAACGGTGACGTCCCCGAGACCGTCGAACACCTCAAGAGCGGCGATCTCTGGGAGTATGTCGATAACCGCAAGCTCTACCGCTGCCCGGCAGACCCCCGGCGGAATTACATCCGAAGCTATTCGTTCAACACCTTCCTCAACGGCTGGGGCGGGGATTCCTGGCACCACGCCGGCTTCAACCCCGCACGCACGATGACCCAGATCCCGTCGCCCGCCGAGACCCTTATGATGCTCGATGAGCCCGACCCCCGGGGCTACACGACCAACTCCTTCGCCTTTGCCGCGCGCGGCGGCACCCCCTATCAATGGGTCGATTGGCCCGCGCCATTCCACTTCGATGGCTTCACCCATGTCTTCGTGGACGGCCACGCCGAGTTCTACCGGTTTGAGGACGGCCGTACCGCGCAGATCTCGACGTTTTACGAAGTGCAGCCCAACAACGTAGACTGGGATTACATGGCCGACATCTACGACCCCGGGACCGCGTCAAACCCGTAGCCACGCCACCCCGGGGGTCTGCCGGTTACGCATGTTCTTGGGCCGTCGGCTCGACCAGGTTGTGTCTGACGGCTCCTCATTATTGCCCCGCATGGTGGCCGGGGTCAGGCGCAGCCTGCCCCCGGAACGGGCCGGTGAGTTGTCCCGGGGGTTCGCTGCGCTCAACCCCGGCCACCATGTGAGCCGTTAGACACAACCTAGGCCGTCGCCGCCGTGCCGTCGCCCTCGGCTTGCTCCTTGAGCGACTTCATCATCTTCTTCATGTGCATCTTGCCCATGATCTTGAAGAGGGGCATCATCAGCTTCATCATTAGACCCATTTCCCCCTCGAAATCGCACGCATAGTCCAGCCGGGTCCCGCCGTCCACTGCGCGCAGTTTGTAGTCGGCCTCGGCCTTCATGTCTGTTTTGAAGCAGCCGCCCCAAAACTTGACCGCCAGGTGGTTGGGCTCGTCGTGCGCGGTTAGGACACCGTCGTAGGTCTGCTCCTTGCCGGCTTCCTTGATCACCATCTTGAACTTCGCGCCGACCTCGGACTTGTCGCCGTCGACCTGCTCGTTGGAGATCAGGCCGTGCATCCAGGTCTTCTGGAGTTCGGGGTCCTCGATGTAGTCCCAGACTGTTTTGATCGGCGCGTCGATGTGGAGGGTGTAGGTGATTGGCATGGGCGGGCTCCTTCGAGGTGTTGTTTGCGATCAACCAGCGCAGGCGCGGAAGGGCGGTGGCGGCCAGCCGATGAGCCGTGAGGCGGGCTTTATAGGGTCGTGGCCGGGGTATGGGATGTCAAGGGTTTTGCGGTCTTTGGTGTTGAGGCGGCGCGGGGGTAGGATTGGCGGTGCATCGAGCGTGCCAAGGAGCCAGACGATGAACAAGTGCAAGTGGATGATCGCGGTCTTGCTGTTCGCTTCCGCCGTGCCTCTGCCTGCAAGCGAGCCGGTCGCCCCAGTGGAGGGTACCGCCGCGGATACCGCAACCGCTCCCGCGCCTGTCTTCACCGGCGGGGTCGCGGGCTTCGCATCGATCGTCCGGGCCGAACACTCCGCCGACTACCGCGCTGGCGGCGGCGGGTTGTACCTGCACAACAACGGCTGGGAGGCGCTCGACGACGACCAGCGCCGGCAGGCCCTCACCCTCTTCGCCGATCGGCCGGTCGCGATCGAGTTGGGCTTCCACCCGATCGACGGCTGGCCCGCGCTCTACCGCCGCGCATACCTGCCCCACGGCATCGCCCCGGCGTTCATCGCCGCCAACGCCTTCGCCGGCAACAACCTCCCGACCCCCGAGCAGTGGGCCCGCTACACGCGCGGCCTGCGCGAGGCGGGCGTCGGCGACGACACCCCCATCCTCCCGACCTTCGAGTACGCGAACTTCGGCGAAAACCTGCCTACCCTGCCCGACAACCTGCTCAGCGGCCGGGACGACTTCCAGCAGATCGTGCTCGACGCCGGCGGCCTCGTCCTCGACACCCCGCCGCAGTACTTCTTCGCAAGGGAACAGGCCTACCGCGACTGGGTGCTCGATGCGCTGCGCTGGTGCCACGCCCGAGGCCTGTACACCGTCGTCATCGTCTCGCCGCACGCCTCGGGCGAAGCGTTCCCCGACGACACCGACCGCTTCGTGGATTACCTCGCCGAGCACGACGCGATGCCCGCCGCCTGGGTCTGCGAAAACTACGAGCCGAACCCCGCCGACGACTACCCCAACACCGTCGGCCATGAGGACGCCCGCGCCACCACCCTCGGCGTCGGCCTCCGGCTGCTGCAACGCCTCGCCGAACACAGCGCACCGCCGAAAGACTGGGAGCCCAAGCAAAAGGGGCAGGCTTCTTGTCGGTCATTCGGCGGAGCCGAACCTTCAGCGCTGTTTAGGCCAGCCGTCGGATGACAGGCAAGAGGCCAGTCCCCATGGACGTACCGGTAGGGGCTCTATATCCAAGGCCGTGAAGGGTGTGTCGTAAGCCATCGTCATCCCGGCGCGATCGCCCCGGCCAGTCTCGCTACCACTCGTCGCCCTGGTAGATCGTCTCCTTGGACCCGATGATCTTGGGGTCGAGCTGAGTCAGGGCCTCTGCATTCTTGTGCGGGTAGTCGAGTCGGCTGAGGACGTAACGCAGCGTGTTGAGCCGGGCCCGCTTCTTGCAGTCCGACCGGATGACTGTCCAGGGCGACGCGGCCGTGTCCGTGGCCATGAACATCGACTTCTTCGCGCGCGTATAGTCGTCCCACTTGCCCAGCGACTCGACATCCACCGGGCTCAGCTTCCACTGCTTGAGCCGGTCCTTGGCCCGCGACATGAACCGGCGGACCTGCTCCTCTCGGCTGACCGAGAACCAGAACTTAAACATCTGGATGTCGTTGTCGATCAGCATGCTCTCCAGCAGCGGCGCCTCCCGCAGGAAGCGGTGGTGCTGCGTGTCCGTGCAGAAGCCCATCACCGGCTCAACGACCGCGCGGTTGTACCACGAGCGGTCGAAGAACACCATCTCCCCGGCCGTGGGCAAGTGGTTGATGTACCGCTGGAAGTACCACTGGTGCTGCTCGCGCTCCGTGGGCTTCTCCAGCGCAACCACCCGCGCGGCACGCGGGTTCAGGTGCTCCATAAACCGCTTGATCGTCCCGCCTTTGCCCGCCGCGTCCCGGCCCTCGAACAGCAGCAAGACCTTCTGGCCCCGCTCACGGATGTGGTGCTGGGCCTTGAGCAGCTCGATCTGAAGCCGCCGCTTCTCTTTCTCGTACGCGGCCCGGCCGAGCTTCTGCCGGTAGGGGTAGGACTCGCAGAGGATGTCCGACTTGGCGGCGTCCTTCAGCTTCGCCAGCAGCGACTCGGGGATCAGCCCGTCGGGCAGCCGGAAGCCGGTGTTGTAGGGGTTGATGACGTGGGCGGTCGGGGTGGTCGCTTCGCTGGCCAAGGGTGACGCCTTCCGGGCTAAATGTGACAAAAGCGTTAGATTTACCGCTCATATGGCGGGTTTCCCATCGTAGCGAGTCTGGTGTCCCCGGCCAACATCAAACCGATCTGTTCAAGACGTCCGGCATCCCGGATGCCACGGTTCTTCGCAAGCCCGAACGCCGGCCACCCTTCGCGCTATGTTGAGCGAATCCTTCCATCACAAAGCAAGCCGCACGCGCGATGCGTGCGGCTTGTCTTTGTTCAGTCTGGTAGGGGCACACGCCTTCCTATTCCTCGACCTCGTCCTCGGTCAGGACGTTGTCCCGGTTCGTATCGTGCGCGGTCAGAAACTCCTGCGAGGCCTGGGCGGCGGCACCGGCGGCGACCTGCTCGGCGCACTCCTTGGGCATGCCCGAGTCCACCAGCGAGTCCACGATCGCTTGGGTGAAGTACGTGTTG
>JBCCWH010000082.1:0-15538 GCA_039193915.1 Planctomycetota bacterium | reverse complement strand
TGCTCGGGGTGCCGGCCGGAGAAGACCAGGCCGTGCGACTCGAGCGTCTCGATGAACGCCGGGTCGACCTCGAACCGGTGGCGGAATCGCTCGCGGATCGTGAACGGCTGGTGCCGGTCGTGCTGGCCAGCGCGGGTGTTGTAGTAGAGGTTCGCGGCGAGGGTGCTCGGCTTGATGAGCACGTCCTTGCCGCCCAGCCGCATGTTCCCGCCCAGGCCTTCGATCTTCTTCTGCTCGGGCAGGATATCGATGACGCGCTGGCTGCCCTCGGGCGCGAACTCGCTGGACGCCGCATCGCTCATCCCGCAGACGTACCGTGCGAACTCGACGACCGCCATCTGGAAGCCCAGGCAGATACCCAGGTAGGGCACCTTGTTCTCTCTGCAGTAGCGGACGCAGTCGATCTTCGCTTCGGTCCCGCGGTGGCCGAACCCGCCGGGCACGATCACGCCGTTCACCGACGCGAGCTGCTCTCGCAGCGGCGGGGCGTCTTGCTTGGTGACATCGATCCAGACCAGGTCGACCTCGGCGTTCAACTCGGCGCCGCAGTGCTCGATCGCTTTATCAATCGAGGCGTAGGCATCACGCAGCGAAGCGTATTTCCCAGTCACGCCGATACGCGCGGTGTGCTTGCGCGGGGCGGTGACCTTGTTGACAAAGCCGAGCCACTTCTCCCGGGCGCGGTCTTCGGCCTGGACATTGACGCGTTCGTGCAGGCCGAGCAGCGTGAGAATGTGCCGGTCCACGCCGGCGTCGCGCATCTCCGTCGGGATCGTGTAGATCGACGGGCGGTCGTGCATCGAGAACACACGCTCCACCGGGACGTTGCTGAACATCGCGACCTTCTCGCGCGCCCCTTGTTCCAGCGGGTTCTTGCCCCGGCAGGCGATCAGGTGCGGCTGGATCCCCGCTTCGAGCAGCTTCTTCAGGCCCAGCTGCGCCGCCTTGGACTTCTGCTCGCCCAGCGCGGGCGGCTCGATGATGTACGTCAGCGCGACGTAGCACACGCTGCCCGGCCCTTCCTCGAACGCGAGCTGGCGGAGCGCCTCGATGTAGAACGCGTTCTCGTGGTCGCCCACCGTCCCGCCGACCTCGACGAAGACGACGTCCGCCTCCTGCTTGACCGCGACCTCGCGGAGCTTGTACTTCACCTCGCCGGTGACGTGGGGGATCATCTGCACGTCCCGGCCGAGGTACCCGCCGGAGCGTTCCTTGTCGAGGACGGTGCGGTAAACCTGGCCGGAGGTGAGGTAGTTGTCGCGGGTGAGGTCCTGGTCGAGGATGCGCTCGTAGGTGCCCAGGTCCATGTCGGTCTCGAGCCCGTCGTCGAGGACAAACACCTCGCCGTGGCGGTAGGGGTTGAGCGTGCCCGAGTCGATGTTGAGGTAGCCCTCCATCTTGATCGGGGCGACGGTCATGCCCTTGTCTTTGAGCAGCTTCGCCAGCGACGACGAAAAGATCCCCTTGCCCAGCCCGGACATGACGGTGCCGAAGACGACCACGTACTTGTGTCGTCCCTGCACATAGCCCGGCGGGATGGGGTTAAAGAACTCCGAGTCCTGGGTCTGGTGCCCGGCCTGCTCGAGGAGGTCTTGGGTAGATGAGGCGGCGTTTTTGTCGTTCTGCGATGGGGGCATAGCCCACTGTAACGCGCCGAGGAGTGCGGGACAACTGCAGGGCTGGAAGCGTCGGCTTGAACCCCGACGGATGCAATCCGCCGGCTTCGCGGGCCTGTCGTCAGGTCGATCGGCAGCGTGCCACGAACGCCGCGTACTGCTCGGGGGTGTCGATGCCGCTGTGGGCGTGGTCGGTTTGGATGACGCGGATGGCGTGGCCGTGCTCGAGGGCGCGGAGCTGTTCAAGTTTCTCGGCGTCTTCGAGCGGGGTCGTCGGCAGCGCGGCGTAAACGGGGAGGAACGCGGCGCGGTAGGCGTACAGGCCGAGGTGCCGGAGGTAGGCTGGGCGCTGCGCGGCGTCGGTCTGTGGGTCGCGCTCAAACGGGATCGGGCTGCGCGAGAAGTAGAGCGCCCGGCCGCGCCGGTCGCAGACGACCTTGACGACGTTGGGGTTAGCGATGTCAGTCGGCTCGGTCAGAGGCGCGGCGACGGTGCCCATCGGTGCCTCGGCGTCCCGCAGCATCGCGTCAACAAGCGCATCGATCACACCCGGGTCGATCTCAGGCTCATCGCCCTGCACGTTGAGCACCAGCTCGTCGCCGGTGCAGCCGAGTTGTCCCACAACCTCCGCGAGGCGGGACGTGCCGTTGGGGTGGTCGGCCCGGGTCATGACCGCCTCACCGCCGAACGCGGCGACGGCGTCGAAGATGCGCTCGTCGTCGGTCGCGACGATCACCCGGCCGACACGCTCGGCCTGCGTGACACGCTCGACCACGTGCTGGATCAACGGCTTGCCGGTCTCCGCGAGCAGCGGCTTGCCCGGCAGCCGGGTCGACGCATACCGCGCGGGGAGGACCGCCAAGGCCTGCAGGTTCGATTTTCGATGTTCGATGTTCGATGTCCGGTGATGAGTGTCTAAGCGTTCGCAATAGCCGCACTGCTACGCAGTGCCGGCCCTCGGCGTCTGCGGTCCTGGCTACTCCGCTAGCACCCCGGCGTCGCGTAGCGACGCGGCTACCACAGACCGATCATCACCCCTGCAGCTTCGCGGTGACTTCTTTGATCGCGTTCATGCGGTCGCGGATGTCGCGGTAGTTGATGTCGGTCTGGAGCAGGTGCGACGCCAGGGCCTGGGCCTGCTTGGCGTGTTCGAGTTTTGCGGCGTCGTCCCCGCCGTCGGCGCTGGCGGTATCGAGGTGGATGACCATCTTGTCGTAACGCAGCTCTTTGCCGAGCTTGTCGTCGTCGGCCGGGTGCTGGTCGATGCCCTGCCCCAGCGTGTCGACCGCCTCGTCGAGCCAGCCCTTCTGGACGTAGCACTTGCCTAAGTACAGATGCGAGTAGCCCCGGCTCTTGGGCTCGGCCTTGGACTGCTGGAAGCTGCCGATCGCGTCGTCGATCTGGCCGGCCTGGAACTGCCGTTTGCCCAGCTCGAACTTGAGCTTGAGGTCCGTCGGGTACTGCTGCACCCGCTCGGTGTATTCCTGGAGCTCGAACGCCAGCCGACGCTTGAGGCCTTCCTGCAGCTTCGGCTTGGCCGACTCGTCCCCCCCCTGCACTGCCTCGGTCAGCTTGCGGAGGATGCGGTTGAACTGGCGGATCTTGATATCCCCGGCCTTGACTTTGTAGCGGTACTGGCCGGTCTGCTCGTAGGCGGCGAGCATCAGCCCCGCCGCCTCCTTGTCCTTGTCATTTTCCTGCGGGCGGAGCAGCGCATCGACCAGCTTCTGCAGGCTGTCGGTGTCTTCGGGGTTTTCTTCGTACTGCTCGCGCATCGCCGCGATGAGCTGCTCGGCGTGTGAACCGGTCGTATCGAGCTGCTTCTGGATGCGCTCCTGCTCCTCGGCGTCCTTGATCATGCCCTTGGACCCCTCGCTCTCCTGCGAGGTCTGGTTGTAGAGCTCGGCCTCGAGGTCGCGCAGCCGGGTGCGCAGACCGTCGTCTTCCTTCATGTGCAGCGCACGCTTGCAGCACTCGACCGCCTTGTCGTAGCGCTGGATCCGCTCGAACAGGTCGATCAGCTTGAGGTACACCCCCCGGTCGGGCTTGGTATTGGGGTTCGCGTTGTACTCGATCGTCATCGAGCCAATCCAGTACGCGATCTCGGCGAGGTTGGCCTCTTCGCCTTCTTCCTGGTCGGCGTCGACGGCGTAGCCCATCGTCTTGACCATGTGCTTGACGTTCATCGGGTCCATCGCCCAGGACATCTCGGCGGTGAGCATCTTGTCGACGGTGTAGGGGCCGACCTTCTTGGCCTTGCCGGGCTTGCCGCCGTTGACCTTCCGGCGCAGCGCGACCTGGTGGAGCTCCTCGTGGCGGGTGAGGTTGTCGGGGTCGTGGCGGAGCCCGCCGATATACATCTCGATGGAGTAGTCGTAGTTCTTGGTGTCGGCGGAGGTTTCGCCGTACTCGAAGAAGGTGCGGGCGTTTCGGAGCTTACGGTTGAAGCGATCGCCATCGCCGGCGGGCTTGCCGCCGCCCTCGCCGCCTCCGTTGTCGTTGCCACCGCCTTTTTTGCCAAATCCAAATAGCGCCAAACCGCACCTCGTCGTAAAAAAAACTGGTTGCACCTGCCACGTCTGCCGGGCGATGAGGCCCGTGTGCCGAATGCAGGCGTACACACCCATTATATGGCGTTTGGCGCACGGCGCGGGGCGGGCTATGGTTCGCGGTCGCTTTTCGCTGATGACAAGGACTATTTTTCACGAGACCCGCCATGACTTCGCTCATCATCCACGGGGCCGCCGGCCGCATGGGCCGCCGACTCGTCGCCCTGGCCGCCGCCGACCACGCCCTCCGCCTCGCCGCCGCGATTGACCACGCCGGCCACGCCGACCTCGGCACCGACGCGGGCACCCTGGCCGGGGCGGGGGAGCTGGGCGTCCCGCTGACGGCGATGCCCGACGACCCGGCGATCAAGGCCGATGTCGTGATCGACTTCTCCCTGCCCCAGGCGTTTGGGCAATGCATGCATGCCTGCCTGTCCAACAAGCTGCCGCTGGTCATCGGCACCACCGGCCTGACCAGCGAGCAGCAGCACGCCATCGACAACGCCGCGCAAACCATCCCCGTCCTCCAGGCCACCAACTTCTCGCTCGTCGTCAACGTCTTGTGGAAGCTCGCCGCAGACGCCGCCGCGATGCTCGAGGGCTACGACATCGAAGTGCTCGAGTCGCACCACCACGGCAAGAAGGACGCGCCCTCCGGCACCGCGCACACGCTCGTCGAAAAACTCTGCGCCGCGACCGGCCGAACCAACGACGACGTCGTCTACGCCCGCCACGGCGACGACGCCCCACGACACCCCAACGAGATCACCGTCCAGACCCTCCGCCTGGGCGACGACCCGGGCCAACACACCGCCTACTTCGCAGGACCGGGCGAACGCCTCGAACTCAAGCACGTCTCCACCAGCCGCGACAGCTACGCCCTAGGCGCACTCCGCGCCGCGAAGTGGCTCGCCACGCAGAAGCCCGGGCGCTACACGGTGGGCGATGTGCTGGGGGTGTGAGGAAAATGACCAATGACCAAGCCTAAATGACCAACAAGACTTTCAAAAACCCTACCCAAGCCCGCAGCTTGCCCGCTCGGGGGCACGCTGCGGGATCGTCTCGCAGGTTGATCGAAAGTCTCCAATCCCGGCTTGACGCATCCGTGGGTCAATCAGGCTTGGCCATTGTTCGTTGATTCGACATTCGGCCTTCGTGCATCCCTCACGCAGGCTCGACCGCGACCTCAGAGGGCACCGCCTTCTTCTCGTCGGCGAACAGGTCGATCTTCTCCCAAGGCCCGTACCACCAGCGCACGGCCATCAACACGCCGTAGACGCAGATGAACGCCGTCGCCGCCAGCCACGGGCCGATGCTTTCGAGCCCGGGCGCGAAGTGCATCATCGCGAACCCGCCGCCCATGAAGACCGTCGCGGTCAGCACGAACGTCGTCATGCCGGGCCAGAACGTGTCGCCCGCGCCGCGGAGCGCGCCCGTCATCGTGATGCCGAATGCATCAAACAACTGGAACGCCGCGCACAGGACCAGCAGCTTCGCCGACCACGCGATGACTTCCGGGTCGTCGGTCAGCAGGCCCGGGAGCTGGTAGCGGAACGCCAGGTAGCACGACGCGATCACGGCCATATAGCACAGCGCCGCGCCGACCGCCCAGCGCGCAACCAGCCGGGCGTAGTCGGGCCGACCGCGCCCGATGGCCTTGCCTACCGCCGCGGTGAGCGCGATGCTCAGCCCGACGACCGGCATGAACGCGACCTCTAAAAACTTGAACGAGATGTTGTTCGCCGCGAGTTGTGCCTCGCCATACTTGCCAACCATGAACACAGTGAAGATCGTGAAGCCGAGGATGTCCGACTCCCAGTGCAGTCCGACGGGTAGCCCGACGCGGAAGATGCGTCTGATCTGCCAGGGGTTGATCCGCCAGGTCACACGGCTCGAGTAGATGCGCGCATACTTCGGCCCCAGCCAGAACGACGCGAGGATGATGACCTGCAGCGTCGAGGCCGCCGCCGTCGCCCACGCCGCGCCCGCGATGCCCAGCTCGGGGAAGCCGAACTTGCCGAAGATCAGCACGTAGTTGCCCACGATATTGAAGCTGTTGGCTGTGACCGCCGCGAACAGGCCAACCGACGGCTTGTGGATGCCGTTGAAAAAGTTGGCGACCACGTTCGCCGCCACCGCCGGCATGATGCTGAACAGCGACACCCGGAAGTAGATCACCTCCAGCCGCTGCACCTCCGGCGAGTGCCCCGCGAATGCGAAGTACGACGGCGCGAGCCACCATACCGGCAGGACGATCACGCCCAATAACGCCGCAACGTATAACCCCTGCCATGTGTAGCGCGAGCACTCCGACAGCTCGCCCTTGCCCAGCGACTGCGACACGAACGTGTTCGTCACCGTTACCACCCCGAACCCGAAGCACACCAGGCACCACACGCTGATCCCGGCCGGCATCACCGCCGCCTGCGCCTCGGTGCCCAGCTGCGACACCATCACAAAGTCCGCGAAGCTCATCACCGTCCGCGAGATCATCGTCGCGATGATCGGCCCCGCCAGCAGCGCAAGCGACCACGGCACGCCCCACCCCGTGGGCAGAGGTGCTGCGTCCTGGGTCGAGGATATCCCCCCGCCTTCGCTGGATTCGGGCAACTCAGACATGGCGACTTACTCTACGCCGACCAAACACCGGCGTTCACTCATCGGCAGCTTACCCCGCCCCGCCCCACCCGCCAACGCCCCGGGCCGCACGCTCTGGAGCTTTTGTATATTGCACCGCCCGCCCGACCGTATCTCCCCCAAGCCCGCGGCTTTGCCGAAGGCAACGCCGCGGGATCGCCCCCCCCTGACAGCCCCGAGCCCCGCCATGCCCACCCCCGTCCGCGACTTCCTCGAGCACAACTTCCTCCACTACAACGCCCGCGAGCTCGTCGCCGCCGCACGTGCCTACGAGCAACACCTCGACGCCGGCGGCAAGATGATGGTCACCCTCGCCGGCGCGATGTCCACCGCCCAGCTCGGCAAGACCCTCGCCCGCATGATCCGCGAAGACAAAGTCCACGCGATCACCTGCACCGGCGCGAACCTCGAAGAAGACCTCTTCAACCTCTTCGCCGGCACCGAGTACGAGCCCATCCCCAACTGGCGTGCCCTCTCCGCCGAGGACGAACAAGCACTCTACGACCGCGGCATGAACCGCGTCACCGACACGTGCATCCCCGAGACCGTGATGCGCCAGATCGAAGCGCCTCTCCGCGAGGCCTGGAAACGTGCCGCGCAGAACGGCGAACGCTACTTCCCCCACGAGTTCATGCAGCAGATCGTCGCCGACGGCCAACTCGCCGAGCACTACGTCCGCCCCGCGGAGGAAAGCTGGCTCCTCGCCGCGTTCGAAAAGAACATCCCCATCACCACGCCCGGCTGGGAAGACTCGACGCTGGGCAACATGTTCACCGCCTGCGTCATCATGGGCGAACTCCCCGACCACACCTGCATCAAACTCGGCACCGAAGCCATGCAGGAACTCTGCAACTGGTACAAGCAGCAAACCACTCAGGCCTCAAGCCTCAAGCCCCAGGCCCCCGTGGGCTTCTTCCAGATCGGCGGCGGCATCGCCGGCGACTTCCCCATCTGTGCCGTGCCGCTGATGATCCAGGACCTCAAGTGGAAAGACACCCCGTTCTGGGGCTACTTCTGCCAGATCACCGACGCCGTCACCAGCTACGGCGGCTACAGCGGCGCCGTCCCCAACGAAAAAATCACCTGGGGCAAGCTCGAAGTCGACACCCCCAAGTTCATGATCGAGTCCGACGCCACCATCGTCGCCCCGCTGATCTTCGCGTGGGTGCTGGGAGAGTGATAAACTAACCCCAGTCTATTTCACACTATTCCTTTCTCAAAAATTGGATGGGCCATCATGAAACAGCCGCTTCTCGCACTGTGCCTCGCTGCCTGCACCCTCAGCATGGTCGGCTGCCCCTCGAAACCCACCACCGAGCCGACCACCCGCCAGGCATGGCGGGCAGTCTTCGACGCATGCATGGAGTCCGACTTGATCGAAAACGAGGCCTACTTCGGCCCCTCCAGCCGGTTCGGCCCGGGCACGGTCTTCCGGCTCGAAGACGGCGTGTACAAACCCCGCTGGCTTGTCGAAGACCTGCCCACCGAAAATCCCATCGTCTTGCACGGCGAGGCCGTATCCTGCGAAGCTATGACACGCCGAGACCTCGACGCCTCGCTCGACCTCGTTTTCAATTCGGTCGTCTCAGCCATAGACGCGCGGTTCCGAAGCGTGGTGCAACGAGCCAGTGTCGAAGCCATCCACGTCGAAGCATTTTCAATCGACACGATCCACGAAGGCAGATTCCTGCGGGCGGTGCGCGCGATGCCCAAAGACAACGATTACGTCAGAGACCTGTCGCGTGACGATATCGTCCTGGTCGGCGCGGCCGTCCGCGTCACCGGCTTCGAGGCCGCGATCATCCTCTCCAATGAATCCATCGCGCAACTCGAGGCGGACGGCGGCAGCCTCGAGCACGGGATCACCGTCGGCGGCGGGTTCTTCATTAAGAAAACAGGGAGCGATACCGTGTTGTCCTCCTCCACACAGCCGTTCTATGTCTTTGGCAACTTCAGTTCTCTCGATCGCGACTTTGAGCAGGCCGGCACCGCTCAGGTCGCTGAAGGCACCCTGGACGCAGCCGACCCTATACTGAACTCTGGGCATATGCGTGACCGCTACCGCCTTACCATGCGAAGCGGCGAGACTCGTCAGATCACCCTACTTTCAACGGATTTCGATGGCGTACTGACAATCGTCTCCCCCACCGGAAACGTAATCGGCACCGACGACGGGGCGGGGGACGAACCGGAAACGCTGACCCTCCGCGCCGACGACGCCGGGGAATACCAAGTCCTCGTCTCCAGCTATGCCACCGGCGATACCGGCAACTACCGCCTGATCATGCAGCCTACCGAACTGGCCGATGTGTTACGCGACACCGAGGGCAACGGCCTACTACGCCCGGTCGATATCCAAGAGATCCAGATCGATGCCAGCGCTACCAATAACGCTCAGTCTGTCCGGTTTGCCCCAGCAACCGACGACGAATAGCCGTCGCGACTCGTCGGGCTGTCTGCGTCTTACAGATATGTCAGCCTTCCCACGGGTTCTCTTGATCACATAGAACGTGCACAAGAATGGGCTTGCGTGATGTAGACTTATTGCCTGCCATTTAGGCGGTGACTTGAGTCGTTGCCCGATACATGGCTTGCAATGACAGGCTAGATGCCGAACCGCCTTTGCATACACGGTCCAAGGAAGATTCGTCAATGCGGGCGGCTCAACGCATGGCAAACTCTCGCTAACCCACTATGAATCTGCGTCGATCCACAGCGCAAAGTGACGACACATCATGCGCGTGCAGTAGGTTGGATCAACCGAAGCCAAAACACACATATGGGCTGGACAGTGAGCAAGACGCACCGGGGCCGGGAGTTTTCCAGCGCGTTCGGGACATCCTCGCAATGCTAGGCATCGTGGATACGATCCAGACGCTACAGCTTCGGCTCTTCGAGCGGGACGGGGCAGACGTCTTTGCGGCCGCAGCCTTCGCAGCGTTCGGCTTCCCAGAGCTGGTTGAAGTACTGGCTCACGGCGTCGACCAGGTCGGGGGCGGTGGTCCAGACGCCGAGCTCGTGGTTGCGGTTTTGGTCGGCTTTAGCGCCGAGGCCCGCGCCGGTGAGGTTGGCGCTGCCGAGGTAGAGCTTCTGGGCGTCGATGATGACGGCCTTGGCGTGGAGGCGCGGGCAGCGGCGGATGGTGATCGCGCCGGCGTCGCCGGTGGTTTTGGCGAGCTGTTTCTTGATGCGTTTGAGCTGTTTCAGCGCGGGGCCGGAGGGGACGCCTGCGTGGAGGATGCGGACCTCGACGCCGCGCTGGGCCATGCGTGCGAGGCGGTCGACGATGGAGGGGGCGTCGCGGCCGCGGGTGGGCGAGAGGTCGACGCCGGGGTCGGGGACGAGCATGGCCTTGAAGTCGGCGGTCATGATGTCCACCGACACGCCGGCCTTGAGCATGCCGTCGTAGACGACGCGGCGGAGGTGCTGAGCGTCGGCGACGAGTTCGACCTGTCCGGTCGGGGCGGCCTGCATCATGTCGAGCCCAAAGTCTGGCATGGTCAGACTATCGGCGGGATGACCCGCTAAGCCGCAAGCGGCCTGCGTCGGCGTCGGGCGACGAGGGCGAGGCCGGCGATCATGAGCGCCGCGGAGGCGGGTTCGGGGACGCTGCCGGGCGGGGTGCCGTCGCCCCAGTTGGCCAGGACGAGGTTGAGGTCGGCCTCATCGACCAGGCCGTCGCCGGTGAGGTCGCCGTCGAGGACGCTGCCGGCTCGGACGCTTTGCCCCCAGTTCGCGAGGATGATGTCGAGGTCTTCGGTGCCGACAAAGTCGTCGTAGTTGGCGTCGCCCGCTTCGTGGAGCGCGTTGAGGTCGAGGCGCATGATGCCCGTGCCGTCGGTGGCGGTGAAGTCGAAGACGACGCGATCAAAGAACACGCCGGTCGCGCCGGTGCCGGTCTGCTCGTCAAGGATGAGCAGTTCGCAGAAGACCTGCCGCGGGTCGGTGGGGTCGGTGAGGATGCCGATCTCGACGAGGAGGTCGAAGTCTTCCTGCTCGATCGTGATGATGCCGAAGTCGAAGAGGTCCTGGGTGGTGGAGACGGTGCCGGCTTCGAGGAACAGATCGAGCGTATCCTTGTCGACAGCCGGGTTGACCAGCCCGCCGCCACTGCCACCGAAGATGGCGTTGGTGTAGCCACTGGTGAGAGCGTTCATGCCGAGGACGGCGTCGAAGGGCGCGCCGTCGATATCGAGCACGCCCGTGAGGACATTGGTGTAGACCATGTCGATGCCGTCGGACGTGGGCAGGCGGAGCTCTTCCACAATGACAAGCGGCATGATCGCGGTGCCGCCGATCCCGCCGACCTCGAGCACATCGACGACGTCGCCGCCGCTGGTAACAAACGCGGTAAGGTCGAGCCCGAGGTTCGCGGCCATCGCTTCGGAGATGATCGTGGTCTGCGCCCCGGTATCCATCAGGAAGGTGTTCGACGTCGTCAGCTCACGCCCCCGGGGGTTGTTCGCGCCGCTGGCGTGATCAAGCCGGATGTCATCGATCAGGGGCAGCGCCGCGAAGGTCGGCCGCATAGCAGGAGGCAGCCCCTGGTCGGTATGCACCGGCGGGAGCATGCGGAGATCGACGTTGAGCGACGCCGCGCTCTCGAAGCCGACCTGGCTGAGATTGTCGTGGAAGTTGACGCCCTGAAACTCGAGGCCGAGCATCGGCCGCAGGTCGATATCCACGACCCGCCCCGCCATCGCGGGCATGCCGACGATCGCGGCGAAGCTGCCGAGGTTGACATTGTCCCGGCCGAAGGCGATGACGTTGTCGTCGGCGATAAACTCGTTGCCCGCGCTGTCGACCAGCCGCAGGGCATAGGGCGAGAAGACATCGAGCTCCTCGAACCCGGCGACCCCCTGCTCGTTGTAGGTCGCGGGCTGGCCGTTGAACTGGGGCTGGTTGTAGTCTTCACCATCGACGAACGAGAGTTGGCCCAGCAGGACGCCGTTAGCGCCGGTATCGAGCAGCGCGAGGTTCTGTAGCGATGGGCCGATGAGGACGGGGTTGTTGGGGTCGGTCTCGTCGGTCAGCCCGAAGGTGATGCGGGGCTGGTCGATGGCCAGGGAATCCATCTCGCCCAGGAGGTAGTCGCTGGCCCACGCGGGGCCGCATAACAAGCCAGCCAGAAACGTGGTCGCTGTTCGCCGAGCGTGGACCGATGAGCAGGGTGGGAAAGGCATACCGGGGCTCCGTAACACAAGACGCCCGCAGGCGAAAGATGGGATAAGTAATACTAATAAAGTACCCGCTCGATCGTTCTAAGGGAAGACCCAAGCCTTCATTTTTCGCTTTTTTGGGCGATATGGAGCCGTTTTTGAACCCTACGCGGACTCGCACGTCATATGATGGGGACCGAGTTCAATGATTCACTGCCGAGCACCGAAAGGGACATTGATGTTGCCACGACGCGGAGCCGGGTTCGCTATCGCGCTCGCCGTGCTCGCTGCGCCGTATTCGGCCGGGGCTCAGCCGATGGCGGTCGGCTGACGGTTGGAGGTCTTGGCCGGTCCGGCCTTCATCAACGCCAACGACCCGAACCGCTCGCAAGGCTTCTCGGTCGCCGCAGGGACGATGGAACTCGAAGACACGCAAGTCCCCGCGCTCTTCGAAGCGATGGAGCAAGGCGACTGGCTCAAAGCGATCCGCCTGCTCGAAGCGATCGGCGAAAGCGAGAGCGACGCGCTGATCCGTGACCCGTCGGGGATGCTGCGGCCGCTCTCGTCGCTGCAATCCAACGTCATCGCGGAGCTGCCCGAGGAGGGCCGGCGGACCTTCCGCATGATGTACGACCCGATCGCGGAGAAGGACCTCGCCGATGCGCTCGCGCTCATCGACCCGGGCGAGCAACACGTCGCGCTGACCAAACTGCTCGACGGCTACGCGCTTTGTGACGCGGCGGCGCTCGCGGCCGACCGGCTGGGCGACCTGCAATACGAGCGGGGCCACTTCAATGAAGCCGCGCGGTCGTACGCCTTCGCCGCACAGCACCCCGAGGGCGATGTCGACGACCCGCTGCTGCTGGCCAAGCGGCTGCACGCGCTGGCACGCGGCGGCGAGTGGGACGCGTTCGATGAAATGGCACAGTACGCCAGGTTCCGGCGTGGCGAATCGATGGTCCAACTCGGCGGGCGGGACGAACCACTCAACGCCATCATCGATCGGCTTACACGCGATCGCCCCGAGACCGCCGTCACACCTGAACCGCAGGACAGCGCCCTACCCTTCCCGCGCGGCGCGTACCCGTCGGCACAGTTCACGCTGGTCGAAGAACACACCGTCACGCAGATCGGGCGGGCTGTCGCGCAGCGCAATGTCGGCATCTCGGGTAATGCCGTCTCCCGCGCCGACGCCGTCGCCGCCGACGGCCGGCTCTACACCCTTGCGCTGGGCCAACTCAACGCCATCCACCCCGACACCGGCGAGACGCTCTGGACCCACGGCAACGCCGAGGACCTGGCCCAGCGCATCACCCAGCAGGCACACAGCATCACGCAGGGCTATTACCAAACGCTCCATGTCGAGGACGATGTGCTCGTCGTCACTGCGCACGACCCCAACCGGCTGGACATCGCCCGCCTGCGGGTCCACGACAAGGCCACGGGCGAGCCGCTGTGGAACTCGATGCAGATGCCGGGCCATCACGCCGACGACAGTTTCATCGGCGAGCCCGCGGTGCGCGACGGGGTGGTTTACACCGTCGTCCTCGACCGGCGGGGCAACAACCGGATGCACCTGGTCGCGGCCGGGCTGCGCGACGGCGGGGCCGGGTGGTCGGTCGACCTGGGCCAGCCACCGATCGACCCGAACTGGGGCCAGCCGATGGGCCTTGCGCCGCGCATCGCGATCGGCGAGCGGCACATCGTGGTGCTTACGAACAACGGCGCGCTGATCGCGGTGGACCCGATCCGACAGGAGATCGCCTGGGCATTGAGCTACAGCATCTTGCAAAGCAATCCCTGGGGACGTGGCCGGGGCATGCCGGTGATGACCGGGCCGCCAGGCGGCGTAGCGGCCCAGGACGGCGTCGTCCTCAGCAAAGACACACACGACAACCGGCTCAACGCGATCCGCGAGCACGACGCGGCCCGGCTGTGGTCCGTCGAGGTTGAACACCAGTCGACGCTCATCCACACCGACAGCCGACACGCCTACCTGCTGGGCGATCAACTGGTCGCGATCGACATCGCAACAGGCGAACGGGTCTGGTGGACCGACCACCACGGCGACGCGGGCCAAAGCCCATCATTCACCCAAACCCACGCACTGATCGCGGGGCCACGTCGGATGTGCCGGATCGACCTGACGACCGGTAAGGTCGACGGCTACCGCGACGACATCCCCGCCGGCTCGGAAGGCAGCCCGACGCTTCTGCTCAACCGCGGCGTCGCGATCATCAGGCCCACCGGCATCACTGTTTACGAAACCGAACCCGGCGACGAGTAAACCCCAGAACGATCAAGCACCCCGAGTACCCCCGACACGAAACGAGTCCACCATGCAACGAATCCTGAGTTTGCTATTGCTCCTGACGCTCGCCGCCGCCATCCCCGCGTTCGCGCAAGACGGGCAGGCCCGCCGCGCCGTGCCCGCTGACGGAGTTGCCCCGCCGCCCCCGGCCGACGCCGCCTTGCTGCTTGAGTCCGTCGAGGTCATCCCCGGGGGCAACGGCACGGTCGCGATGCGCCTTCAGCCCGCGGCCGAGGCGGTTGATGAAGCCCCGCCGGTTGCGCCCGATGATGGCGACGCGACGACGGCGGACGGTGGTGAAGAATCAGCCGAGACCCCCGCGGCCGATGAATTGCCCGAGGGCACGATGCGGTTCCACCTGATGGACGGCTCCATCCTCACGGGCACTCTCGCCATCGACGCCTTGCCGGTCGACACCGAGTTTGGCCGGCTAGTCGTACCGATCGACTCGATCCTTAGCTTCGCGCCCGGGCTCAACGCCCATCCGGTGCTCGCACAGCGTATCGACACGCTCATCGAACAGCTCGCCTCCCCCAACGCCGCCCAACGCGACGTCGCTCAGGCCGAGCTGATCTCTTTTGGCCCGGGGCTCATCGACGAACTCCTGCAGCACGCCGAAGACCCCGACGATGAACGCAAGCTCCGGATCGCGGCCGTGCTCGAAGCGTTCTACGACATGCAGAGCGATCCGATGGCGTTTGACGATGCCGGCGACGAAAAGGGACCCTCCCTCACCCGCCTGGACCAGGTCGTCACCGACGGCTTCACCATCGCCGGGGCGATCGCCATCCCCACCTTCGAGATCCAATCCAAGTTCGGCATGCTCACCGTCAACCTCGGCGACATCGAGTCGGCGGGTATCGTGACCACAGCCATCCCCGAGGTCCGCCGGACGGTTGAAGTCACCGCGACCGACATGACCCGCGTCGCCGAGAAAAATACCGGCATCCGCCTGAACCGCGGCGACCGCGTCGTCATCCGTGCCGAGGGGCAGATCACCATGAGCCCCTGGGGCAACAACGCGATCGCCACCCCCGACGGGTGCGGGCAGTGCGGCAACTACGCCGGCAACATCATGATGGGCTCGCTCCTCGGGCGGGTCGGCGACAGCGGCAGCGACATCCTCGTCGGGTCCAACCACACCTTCACCGCCGACCGCTCCGGCACGTTCTACCTCTCCTTCGCCCTCCAGCCCAACTGGGGCCGACAGCAGTTCCCCGGCAAGTTCACCGTCCGCATCCGCGTGATCCCCGCCCAGTAGCCACG
>JBCCWH010000081.1:0-15574 GCA_039193915.1 Planctomycetota bacterium | reverse complement strand
CCGACAGCATCAAGCAGCGGCTGGTCGACCAGCTCACCAGCCCGGTGCGGTGGAGCCAGTCGATGCAGGCCGCCATCGCGGACCACGCAGACGCGACCTTTATCGAGCTGTGCCCCAACCGCCACCTCGCGGGGATGATGCGCAAGATCGACCGGGCGGTGAAGGTCGAGAACTACAACGAGCCGAAGTAGCGGCTGCAAATCTATTACCATTGAAGCCCACGGTCCTTGATCGTGGGCCCCGGCCATCGCCATGGCCGGGCTTTAGCAAGACCGATTGACCCTCTAAGACTCAGCAAGAGACCCAAGTCATGGCAGACAAAACAGAAAAGCGTGTTGCGATCGTCACCGGGGCCTCCCGCGGGATCGGGCGTAGCTGTGCCCTCGCCCTCGCGGTGCAAGGCCGGCACGTCGTGTGCGTCGCACGCAACGCCGACAAGCTCAACGAAGTCAAAGCCGAGATCGAAGCCGCTGGAGGCAGCGCGGAAATCGCGACCTGCGACATCGGCGACCAGGCCTCGATCGAAGGGCTGATCGAAGGCGTCGCCAAGGCGCACGGCCGGCTGGACATCCTCGTGAACAACGCGGGCATCACACGCGACAACCTGCTGCTGCGGATGACCGATGCCGAGTTCGATGATGTGATCCACACGAACCTGCGGAGCGTGTTCATCGCCTGCCGGGCGTCGATCAAGCCGATGATGCGGGGCAAGTGGGGCCGGATCATCAACATCGGCTCGGTGGCGGGCGTCGTGGGCAACCCGGGCCAGGCGAACTACGCCGCGGCGAAGGCGGGCCTCGCGGGGTTCAGCAAGTGCCTTGCTAAAGAAATGGGCGGCAAGAACCTGACGGCCAACGTGATCGCCCCTGGCTTCATCGAGACCGATATGACCGATGTGCTTCCCGACGCGATTAAGGACGGTGTCAAGACGATGACCGCCCTGCGGCGCATGGGCAAGCCCGAGGAGATCGCCGCGGCGGTCGCCTTCCTCGCCAGCGAGGGCGCAAGCTATGTCACCGGGCAGGTGCTGTGCGTCGATGGCGGGATGACGATGTGCTAAAGCCGAGCCGCAGGCGGGCGGGTTCAGATCCGCCTCCCCGGCTTGTGAGCGGCGGGCTCACACGCTATATTTCCGCGATACAGGCCAGCCCCAAGGCTGGAATCCACTGACACCAAGGCCCCAACACGGGCAACAGGAGTTCCGATCATGGACGTCAAAGAAATTGAAGAAAAGGTGATCGACATCGTCGCCGAGCAGATGGGCGTCGACAAGGGTGAGATTACCCCGGCGACCTCGTTCGTCAACGACCTCAACGCCGACTCCCTCGACACTGTCGAGTTGGTCATGGAGTTCGAGGACGTGTTCGAAACCTCGATCCCCGACGAAGAAGCCGAAAAGATCGACACCGTCGGCAAGGCCATCGAGTTCATCAGCGCCCACAGCGGCTGATCTTGTAAGCAGCATGACGCGGCTGCTCGGGCAGCGAAAGCCCGGATCGCGTCAACAGGCGAACCCTCCCGCGCCGCCTCGTCTCACGGGGCGGCGCTTCTATTGAGAACCCCTCCGGAATACCCTGCGATCATGAGCCATCGACGCGTAGCCATCACCGGGCTCGGCTGGGTCACCAGCTTGGGCAACTCGGTCCCCGAGGTTTGGGACCTCCTTGTCGCAGGCACCTCGGGCATCAAGCCGATCACTCGGTTCGATACCACCGACTATGTCACCACCTTCGGCGGCCAAGTCGACAACTGGGAAGGCCCCCCCAACTTCGAGCCCATGGAGCGCAAACGCTCGGCCAAGAAGCTCGACCGTTTCGCCCAGTTCGCCATCAACGCCTCGATCGATGCGGTCGAAGACGCCGGGCTCGACTTTAGCAAAGAGAACCTCTGGCGCTGCGGCAGCATCATCGGCTCGGGTGTCGGCGGCATGGAAGAGTTCGCCGAGGGGCATACCAAGCTGCTCAACAAGGGCCCGTCCCGCGTCAGCCCGTTCATGGTGCCTAAGCTGATGTGTAACGCCGCGGCGGGCAACGTTTCGATCCATTACGGGATCAAGGGCCCCAACTCCGCGGTCGCTACCGCCTGCGCCTCCGCCGGCCACGCCATCCTCGACGCCGCCAACGCTATTCGCTACGACGCCGCAGACATCATGATCACCGGCGGGTCCGAAGCCGCCCTCACCCCGCTGGGCACCGCCTGCTTCATCGCCCTCAAGGCCCTGTCCAAACGCAACGACGAGCCGACCAAGGCCTCACGCCCCTGGGACGCCGACCGCGACGGCTTCGTCCTCGCCGAGGGTGCCGGCATCATCATCCTCGAAGAGATGGAACACGCCAAAGCACGCGGGGCGAAGATCTACGGCGAGATGCTCGGCGCAGGCCAGTCCGCCGACGGCTCGCACATCACCGCACCACTCGAAGACGGCGCGGGCGCAGCCTACGCCATGACCGCCGCCCTCAAGGACGCGGGCAAAAACGCCAGCGACATCAGCTACATCAACGCCCACGGCACCTCGACCGGCCTGGGCGACCTCGCCGAGACCCACGCCGTCAAGGCCGTCTTCGGCAACGACACCAAGACCCCCGTCTCCTCGACCAAGTCGATGCTGGGCCATTCCCTGGGCGCGGCCGGCGGCATCGAAGCCGTCATCTGCGCCAAGGCCCTCGAGACCGGCGTCATGCCCCCCACCATCAACCTCGACAACCCCGGCGAGGGCTGCGACCTCGACTACGTCCCCCACACCGCCCGCGAGGCCGACCTCCAGGCCGTGATGAGCAACAGCTTCGGCTTCGGCGGCCACAACGTGTCGCTGCTCATGGGCAAGGTGTAAAGCACCAACCAAGCTACACACAACCCCAAGCCCACGGCATCGCGCAAGCAAGGCCGTGGGTTTTCTCATGCATCGCCTGCGCCCATCGCCCGTCAGTACCCCGCCCCCTGGTCGCTCACACAGCCAGGGTACCCATGTTTATACCAGGCTCTAGGTTGTGTTTGCTGGCTCTACTTGGTGGCCGGGGTTGAGCGCAGCGAACCCCCGGAACAACTCACCAGCCCGTTCCGGGGGCAGGCTGCGCCTGACCCCGGCCACCATACGGAGGAGCGAGGAGCCGTCAGACAGAACCTAGCTAACTTGGCCGCCGTGCAAGTAGATTTTCTTTCGCCCCGACCCGCTCTATAGCATCCTAACCGCCCCGCAACGCCCGAAAACGCGGCGCAGGTGTAACGGCGCTGGCCGCTGGGCTGTCTATCTGCAATAATGGGGGCTGCGATGGGCGTTCTCTCCGCGAACGCCTACCATCCTCCAACCACACCACCATCGGGCCACGCCCGGAGACCACCATGACCGCCCCCACACTGTTCGCACTGATTGGACCCATCGGCTGGCCGGAGATGCTCATCATCGGGCTCATCGGCGTACTCATCTTTGGCAAGCGCCTCCCCGAGGTCGGCAAATCCATCGGCAAGGGGATTGTCGAGTTCAAGAAGGGGCTCGCGGGCGTCGATGACGAGGTCAATGATGCGGTCCAGAAAACCAAAAACATCGAAGAGAAATCTGCCGACACCACGACGGTGGAGACCAATGCCCACAGCAACGCTGGCCCCTCGACACAGTCCTGAGCCTGAGACGCTATTCACAGCCGCTTGACCAGCTAAACGATTTCCACGCAGCCCCGCGCCCGCCGCTGGGCTGTGTTTTTTTGCCCCCTGCGGTACACTCCCCACACACGTCACCGAAGGAACAGCCCCATGCCGACCCCCCCCTCCACCAGCACACCCCGCGTCTACGACGGCGACATGACGACCATGCTTGCGGGCGTCACCGCGGCGGACCACATCACGATCGTGCCCGACACCGAGCCGTCCTCGACACCGGATACCCGGGCACGCATCCGCATTCAGTGGGGGCAGCACCTGATGGACGACCTCGTCGCGGGGCGTTACCGCTCACTCATCTGCGCAGTCAACGCCGAGGACAACAGCAACGGCCTGATCGCGCACCTCGCAGACCAGCTCCCGACAAGCCAGTGGGACAACCGGACGATCACCGAGCACGCAAAGCGTCACGCACGCGAAGGAAAGGTCACGATCCTGAAGGTCGACCTGGACACCGTCGAGGTCCTCGCCCTGCTTCGTCCCACCGGGCAGGACGCGCTCTACCTCGCGGACCTGCACGAAGGCATGCGGATGATCACCCAGATGGTCAGCCGCAAGCCCCAGAGCCGGCTCCCTGTCGCGTCGGTCAGCTTCCTGGGCTCCAAAGCCAACAAGCTCGTTGACCTCTCAACCGGCTCCGAGCCTTCGCTCGAAACCGTGCTGCGGACCATGCACGACGCGGGCTTCGCAGGCGATGTCTACCCCCCCCCCGCGCTGTGGCAGAACGCACCCGAAGCCGTGTACGCCCGATACCCGTTCCCCGACAGCATCGATCAGATGCGACAAGGTGGGTTCTAGACGGCGTACGACCACTCCGGCCTCGCCCCATGCATAGCAAGCCCGACCGACGACAACTGACCTTGCTGTGGATGAAGGCACAGCCTGCGGTGTCGGCGTACCTGCATAGCGTGGTCTTTGACCATCACCACGCCGAGGACCTGCTCCAACAAACCGCGATGCACTGCACCGACAAGTTCGAGCAGTACGACGCTGATCGGTCGTTCACCGCGTGGGCGTTGGGGATGGCCCGGCTCAACGCGCTGCACTACCTGCGTACACGCGGCCGAGACCGCCACCGGTTTAGCGAGGACCTCCTCGCCTCACTCGCACAGGCACAGGCCGAGGTCCATGAGGCAGAAGGCCCGGCGATGGCCGAAGCGCTGCGTGCCTGCCTTGCGGACCTCCCCAAGCACAACCGGCGGATGGTCGAGCTTCGCCACCTGCGGGGGATGTCGCCGACCGATCTCGGTCAAAAAATCGGCAAGACGGGCAACAGTGTCGCGGTCACACTGCACCGCATCCGCAAGGGGCTTGGCAAATGCATCACGCAGCGCATCGAAGGCACGGGCTCCGCCAGTGAGTGAGCCCGACCCGCTAGCACTGGTACACCGATACCTCGATGATGTCGCCAGCGACGCCGAGTGTGCGAAGCTCGAGCGCTGGCTGTGCGAAGACCCGGCCAATGTCCGTGCCTTCGCGCGGGCGGCACACCTCGACCAACGCATCCGCGATCAGCTTGAGGAAGCCGACCTCCGCGACCTGCTCGGCCCCACACAGGCTGACGAGGTAGACACCGACGCGATAGCACACGCGGCAATGTCAAGCGTGCCAGGCTCCGCACCAGTAGAACCGAAACGCCGACGCACCATCGGCCTCGCCCTGGCGGCGATCGGCATCGCGGGCGCAGCAGCCCTCGGCGGCTACTACCTGGCCGGGGGGCCAACACCGGCGGCAAAAACCGACCTGCTTTCCCAACGTCTCGAAGGCACCCCAGACACCGGGGACACCAAGGCGGGCAAAGCGGCCCACCAACGCTGGCTCGCCTTCAGCGAACGCCTGCGCGAAGACCCGGCCCTGATCGCCTACTACGCCTTTGAACTCGACCCGGCACGCCCCGATACCCTTGTCAATCAAGCGGCCGTCACCACGGATCAATTCGATGGCCACCTCGGCAGGCCAGACCACCCCGATACCGCACCCCGCTGGTCGGCAGGCCGATTCCCCGGACATCTCGCACTCGACTTCGACGGCGCAGACAAGCAGCATGTTGTGCTGCCCCATGCCGAAGGGCTCAACCTCAGCGCACCGTGCACGGTCTCACTCTGGGTCTACAACGACACCCCCATCTGGACCGCACACCTGCTGACCAAACGCGCCTATCACCCAGACGGGGGCTACTTCTCCAACATCGCGATCGCGTGGGTCGGCGTCGATCCCGTCCACCACGGCGGGCGACGCACCTACTACTACACCTTCGAGTTCGGCGATGTCGGCCCAAACCGCGCCTGGACCGGGCCGCACGAATCGCCCGAGGGCCTCCCCGAAACATCGCAATGGGTCAATCTGACTGTCACCTATGACGGCAACCAGATCGTCTACTACCGCGACGGCGAACGCACCCAGGCCAAGCCAGTCGAAAACAACCACGTGATGCCCGACATCGACGGCGACCTGATCATCGGCGACTCGACAACCGTCGACAGCCAACTCAAGAACAGCTTCGACGGCCGAATCGACGAGGTCGTCCTGCTGGGGCGCGTCTGGTCAGACGCGGAAGCCAGGGCGTTTTACGAGGCGGGCCGCCCGGCTGAGCAGTAGGCGGCTAAGCACTGCTTCAACATGGAGCGCTGGGGTCCCGCCTACGGCGCACCGGACACCTGAAACCGAACCGTGTGCCGTTCAAGCCCCGGCCCTACGCAAGTCAGTTCATATCGGTCGGGGGGCAGTGACAGTCGGGGCGGGCCGTCCGTTGCAACAAGTTCGCCGTTAAGGAACCAGGAGGTCGGCTCCCCGGTCGCTTGCGCGGTGACTGTGACGGCCCCGTCCCATGCAACAAACGCCGCGCCGTCACTGGGCATGGTGATACGCAGGGATTGTGCCGACGCCGCCACGCGACGCAGAGGCCGGCTTACCGCCAGACGCTCAGCGGGAGGCGGCGCATCATCGACACGCAACGCCGGGTGAGAAAACAACGCCGCGAGCAATGGCTCGGCGCTGACTCGGCCCGTATACGCATAGGCACCGCCGCCCGCGAAGCGGCCGACCCAGACACCCACGGCGTAACGCCCGTTGTGCCCGACCGCTAAAGCATCACGCCGCGCCGCGCTCGTGCCCGTCTTCCACATCAACCAGCCCGCCGACGCATCGGGCATGTCGCCACCGGTGTTCGGTCGGCGGTGCCGGTTACTCAGGACATCGTTGATGCTGGCCGTAGTATCCGATGCAAGCGCGACCGACTCGACAACCGGCTCGTCTCGAAACAAGCGGACATTGCGGCGTAGACCGCCGCGCCCCAAAGTCGCGTAGCTATTCGTGAGATCGAGCAGCGACACCTCGATCCCGCCCACCGCCAGCGACAGCCCACCGCGCTGAATGGCGTCGCTGGGGAGATCAAGGCCGACCGCCTGCATCACACCCACACAACGTGCCAGCCCGACGCCCTCGGCGACAAGGATCGCAGGGACGTTGAGCGACTGCTGAAGCGCAGCAGCGGCCGTAACTTCGCCGTGGAACTGGCGGTCAAAGTTGCCCGGCTCCCAGCCGTCGCGGCGGATCCGGACATCATCCAGCAATGAATCACGGTTGATCCGCCCCGCGTCCATCGCCGCGGCGTAGATGAACGGTTTGAGTGCCGACCCTGGGGAACGCAGCGCAAGCGCACCGTTGACCTGGCCGTCGACCACGTCCGTCGCGTCCGCCGAGCCGACCAGTGCACACAGCTCGCCGGTCTCGATATCGATCACCACCACCGCGATATCGGTGCCCGGCGGGAGTCCTGTCGCATGGTGCGCCACGGCGTCGCTGGCAATCCGCTGCAAGTCCGGGTCGATCGTGGTCTGTCCCCCGCCCGGCCGTCGGGCAAGCGCCATCCAGGCGACATGCGTCGCGTTGGCCATGCGGTGCGCGGCCGAGCGTAGCACCACCGGCTCACCTTCGGCCGCTTCGCGCTGCGACGCCGTGATAAACCCCGCCGACTGCATGCGCTCCAACACGGTCGCCCGGCGACGCTTCGCGGATTCTGGATGGCGGTCGGGGCGCAGGCGTTCGGGCGACTGAGGCAGACCCGCCAATAGCGCGGCCTCCCCCAGCGAGAGCCGGGATGCGGGCTTCCCGAAATAGGTCAAAGACGCCTGCTCCACCCCACGCACATTGCCGCCGTACGGGGCCATATTGAGGTACAACGCCAGGATCTCGTCCTTGCTGTAAAGCTGCTCCAACTGCAGTGCACGGAACGATTCGATGGCCTTCGCCTGCAACGTGCGTGGGCGATCATCCACCATCCGACAGACCTGCATGGTTAGCGTGCTCGCTCCGGAGATCACCTCGCCATTCGTAGTGTTCTGCCAAAGCGCACGCCCGGCCGCGCGAGTGTCAACGCCGCCATGCGTATAAAACCGCGCATCCTCCACCGCGATGGTGGCGTCGAGCAGGAACGGCGACATCTCCTCCAATGCCACCGCCCTGCGCCACTGCCCGGACGCGCCTACCCGCTCGATCAAAACACCGCCCGCGCGGTCCGTCACCAGCGGGCTCTCGCCCCAGCGTTCCAAGCGCTCGACGGGAAACGGGTACCGTGCCCAGCAAAACGCAAAAGCCACCAGCGCTAACACCATCAGTGCGATCGAGCCCAGCGATACCCGCCGAAACCATCGCCAGAAGAAGCGCCGCTTCATCGCGACACCTCCACACGCCCGACGCCATGCACACTGGAGACCGACGGGTCGTACATACACGAGCCCTGCACCGGCGGCAGCGCAAAAGAGCCCGCCGTGACCACACGCAACGCGTAACGGTACGTCGTTTCCTGCGGCCCTGCAGAGATAAACAGCAGGACACGGTCATCCAGGAACTGCGTCCGGCGATAGATGCTTCTGGCTTCTTCGTAGTGGCCGTCCGGCGATGCTGTCGATAGTCGTGGATTTTCAACCTCCATCGCGCCGGGCAGCGCATCGACGATCGCGAGGTTGTGCACATACTGCTGCGGTGCGTCTTCGGATGTACGCACTGTCAGCTCGACATGCACCAGGTCGCCGACCTTCAGTGCCATCGGGTCAACTGCATTGCCCTCGCGGTCCAACCAGCGGCGACGCACGACCAGGTTGTGGTCGGCCTCAACGATGTCTTCAGCGCGAACAACCCCTTCAGCAACCATCGCCAAGGACGCGCGGCCCGGGCCGGCCATCTCAATATGGACCGCCCCCATAGCGTCATAGAGGTCAAGTTCCAACGGCTGGGAATGATCGAACGCGACGGCCGTCTCATCGCCGATCTGGACTCGGCCCGAGAACGGCGCGGGCGGCCCCGCCTGCCGCTGATACTGCACCAGCGCACTGATCGCCGCCGCGTTGTTCAGCGTCGTGCCCCAATGCCCCTCATCACGCTGCGCATGCAAGCGTTCAGCGAGTAACGGCACCCACTCGTGGTCTGCGTCGAGATCGAGCAGCACCGCCAGTAAGACCGCCTCCTGCCGGACCTGTGATGTCAGCCGACCTTCGGTCGTCGGGTTGATCTTCTCAGCCAGCAGATCGCTATCGAGCAGCGCCGTCGCACGGTCGCGGCGCCCCAGTTCCAACAGGCACGCCGCAAGGTGCGCACGGCCTGCAATGTCGAGGCGGTCGACACCCGTCTCCAATGCCCCAGCCCAGCCGTGCTGCGGGCGACCGAACCCCGTAAGCACCCTGCACACCAAGGCCCTTGTGTTGTCGTCCAGCCCGCGCGCACCGCGCCGGCTGTTGAGCTGGTCCTCAAGGTAATCGAGCAACGGATCGCTAAAACGGCTATCGATCGCATAGCCAGCCGACTCGGCATCGAGCAGGAATGCACCGACATACGCGCTGACCCAAACCGACGGCTCGATGTATCCGGGCCAGTAGGCGATCCCCCCGCTTCGGGTCTGCATCCCCCAAAGCCGGTGCAGCCCAGCCTCAACCATTGCGCGGATATGTTCGGCCCGCCTCGTCGGCGCGATCACGCCATCCGCGCTCGCATGAGCATCGACTAACTCGGGAAGATGCAGCAACGCGACTAAAGCACCGACCGTCTGTTCCGCACAGCCGTAGGGGTACGCTGTGAGCTGGTCGGCCGCGGGCATCAGTTCAACATCCGGGTCGCCACCGATGCGCAGCTTCAAGTGCGTTGTCCCGGCAATCATGCCCGCGAGCGGGTCAAGTTCCTGCGCGGCCCCGGGCTCGATACGCGCCACCTGCGAGCGTGTCTGCAATGCCCCCGCCGCACGGATCGCGAGCGTTGCACGCTGGTGCGAGACGTGCGCATCGCTCGCCGTGGTGGCGACGGACTCCGCGACCACTCGCAACTCGACCGGCCCGGGCTGCCCCGTCGTAACGGTGAGCCAGCGGGTCGCCGCGCTGTTGGGCTCGACGCGAAGCGGCTCGGCGAGCGCGACCGGATCGACCGCCAAAGGCCCATCCACTTCAACACGCAGTTGCGCTGTCACTGCGGCCTGCGTGTTGTTAAACACCTTGACCGGCACCTCGAACTGGTCGCCCGGCGCTGCGAAACGCGGCCAAATCGCTTCGACCATCACAGGCGAGCTAAGCGTCAAGGCGTGCTCCGCCGCTCCGTACCGGTCCCCGTCAACGACCACCGCCATCAGCCGCATCTCGCTGTTGATCTCGGGCATCGTCATGGTTGTGCGGACCGTGCCGTCAGGGGCGACGGGCACCGAAGCACGCCAGACCACAGCCGGGGCGTGTCGCGGTCGGCTGACAGGGCTTCGCCGCATACCTGCTTCCAGGTCGCCCCCGTCGCCACCGATCCGCGCGATCCCTGCGGCACGCTCGTGGTCGGGCAGCAGATCGGCGAACAGATCGGTCGTACGGATCGAGCCCCGGCGCAGCGCGAAGAAGTAGCCGTGCGGGTCGGGCGTGGCGTGGGCTGTCGTCAGCAGGATGCCCTCGTCGACCGCCCAAAGATGCGCGACCGGCGCGGGTCGGTCGGCGACCGCCCAATCGGCCTGGGCCAGCATCGCGGCACGCCAGCCGGTGCCAGCAACATCTCTGCGGGCATCGGTGCGCAGCGTCACGGCGACGGTCTCGCCCGGCAGCGCCTGCGGCACCGTCTCAAACTCGGCGCTGAGGCGTCCCGTTTCATGCGTCGTCTTCAGCCGAATCATCCCGACCGCGCGGTGTGGGAGCCAATCGGGATCGCTGGGATCCACCGCCCGCACCATCGAAACACTCACAAACGCGCCGCCCCGGATCGATTCGTCGACGGGCAAAGTGATGCTCGCAGCGCCCCGCGTCATCTCCACGACCTGCTGGTGGATCACACGGTCGGTTTCGACGGTGATCAGTGCTGTGCCTCCGCCCTTGAACGCGGAACGGATCTGCAACTGCGCCGATTGGCCGCCGGGCAGGTATGCCTCGCGGTCCAGTGCAAGCTCGATACGCTCGGGCCGGTCGGCCGCCAGGGCTTCGTACTGCGCCGCGCCATCTGCGGCATAGAACCGCAATTGCGTAGCGCTGTTTGCATCCGTATCGACCGCCCGCAACTCGTACAGCCCAGGCTGATCGCAGGTCAACACAAACTGGCCCTCGGCCTGGCCCTCAAACGACCAACGCTCAACCTCTTCCAGCGTCTGCGTCGTACGCCAGACCATCTCGCCGTTGACCTCTTCCAGAAGCACATCACGGACCACACGCGACAGAACAAAGACGGCTTGGGTCGGCTGCGCTAAAACATCCTCACCCGTCACGCAGACCCAACGATAAGTCTGCGGCGTAAGGATCGGCGCATAGCCGCCGCGCGTCTCGATCCCTGGCCCCCGCAGGCCGATGTACCGCCCCGCCGTATCGACCGTCGCCGAAACCCCCTGCGAAACGGACCGGCCCCCATCTTCGGTCACAGTGACGGCGACCCGGGCTTCCCAAAGCCCTCGCCGGTGTCGATGCAACACGTCGCCGGGGATGACGACCTCGGCCGCGCCTTCGTGGTCCAGCACAGCCGTCACGTCTCGCCCGGTCGCGGTGTCGCCGGCGTCGGCATCATCAAACCGCATCTCCGGGTAGGCCTGAGAAACAAACGACCGCCTGACAAATCGGGGGGAGGCCGTGACCGCCAGCCCCGCCGCCGGCTGACCAAAGAGGTAACGCGCAGAGGCCTGAACCCCCAGCGCCTCGCCACGCGGGACATACCGCGCATCGGGCTCTGCCTGGATCTCGATACGCACCGGCTCGAAGGACTCCAGCAGCGCAGTCACCCGCCCGATCGCCTCCCCGCCCGGTGTGCTCAGGCGGAATCGATACGCCCCGAGTTGCGACTCAACATCGCTAGGCCAGTCCAAATGAAACACGCCCTGGTGCACTTGCGAGTGCGCCACGGGGAGCTCAGCGACATCCCGCCCATCGGGGCGAGTGACGGTGAGCGTCAATGGCATATCAGGCGGGACCTGGCCTTGCGTTGTGCGAATGATGCCGCTGAGGTGGACGGTATCGCCCGGGCGGTACGCGCCACGCTCGGTGTAGAGCAAGGCTTCGTAGTGGTCGGCATAGGGACGGCCGGACTGGTCTACGGTGTCGATCATCACTGGCCGACGCTCGGGCAACAGGAAGCTGCGGTCGCTGCCAAGGCGGGCGGTGATGACCCACGCGTCGCCGTCGGGATGGTTCGGCGGGACCGCAAGCCGGGCGAGTCCGTCGGTGTCGGTCTGCGCGGTGGCAAGCGTCTGGTTGTTGTAGGACAAGCCCGCGACCGTAACACCCGCGACGGGTTGTGCGGTGTCGAGCGAGGTGACCCACACGAGATAGCCGTCGCGTTCGCGTTTCGCCGTCAGTGCAAGGTCGGTGACGGCAACGACCACACTATCGCGTACCCAGCGCGATTCGGCGTTGTGGGCCTGGACCCGATAGATGCCCGGCGGGACTTCCCCGCCATCGGCCAAGACCTCACGCAGGTCAATCGCGAACGCCCCGACGGTGTTGTGATCCAACTCGACGGGCACAAACCGACCGCCCATTGCTCGCGAGGAACGATCGACCCGGTCGCCTCGCAGGTGGCTGACCAGGTTGTTCTCGTGCACACGCCAGGTCGAGACCTCAACCCCCGACACGTTCACCGCTTTGAGGTCGAGCAGCAGATTCCCCCCCGGCATCAGGTACCCACGCGACACGGGGAACGACAGCGAGGCCCGGCGGTCGGGGATGTCGGCGGTCAGTGTCAACGGCTCGCCCAGTGAGTCGCCGTTCGCGGCGCGCAGGCCCGGGGCTACCTCGATCCTGTACCGGCGGCCGGGCTCAAACGCGCCGGTGATGTAAAGATCGTTTCCGCTGTATCCCGTCCGCAGATGCTCCACGGGCGGCGACACCACCACCTCGGTGGGCCCCTGCCCACGGTCGACGGGTCTGGAGAACTGCACACGCAGGCGTGTCGTCGATGCGAGCCCGGGCGTCGGCACACGCAGCCGCGTAAACGCGAACACAGGGTCCAGCGGGATCTGCTTCTCCCACGCAGCCGACAACCCACGTTCCCCGCCGTCCCCCACCAGGCCCGGCTTGATCAACAACTGCAGCGACGCGTCGCGACGCGAGGCTCGGCTGCGCGGACGGGCCACACGCAAGACCAGTTCCGCATCCGGCTCAACGACCAAAGACTCGACATCCAGCGGCACTTCGCTCGCACGCCCCATGACCAGTAAGTGGTCGAGCAGCACGCTTGGCTCAACCGGCTGATTGAACGCGATCTTGAGCGTTGCATGCGTGTTGTCTTGGGATAGAAGCTCGCAACCCTCGATCGCAAGCCGCCGGGTCGAGAACGCAAACTCGGTCTCGCCCACCAGGTTACGCCCGAGCGCTGACACGTGGTTGGCGGCGGGTGCTACGCGGTAATCACGCCCCGGCGGGAGCGGCGCGTCAAGCAGGTACGACAGCTCCTTGACACCGGTCCACTCCCAATGGCCCTGCACCTCCGGCTCAACGTCGAAGGGTGTTTCTTTAGGCCGCGAGCCCACCTCCCCGGGCGTCACCACAGGCTCGTCAAACAACACGGTCAGCCGGTCGGCGTCATCGGCCACACCGTCGGGCGCAAACGCCACGACACGGAGGCTCGACACCGCATCGCGCCCCGCGACCGGGGCCGACCGGTTTGCGATGTACAAAAGCCCGACCGTATTGAGAACAATCAGGGCAATGGCAAGAAAAAGGAAACGCCGCATGCGCACCTCCATGTGCTGCTGAGCCGATCGGTACACGCTCCGCGTGATGTTGAGGCCGGTCGGTCTGGACAAACTTTACACGATACAGCCCGGCCGAATCCAGCCGAAACCTGATCGATATTATGCTCTCCCCGACCTTTCATTATCTACCACATCTGCCCCCCGCCATCGAAACTTCCCCGCTGCGCCCGCGTTGCGTATAACTGGGACGCTTTGGATGCCCACCGCCGTGTGAACACCGCTAAACTGCCAGCCGCCCTATCCACCCGATCCAGTCTGGAAAGCCGCTATGCCAATCGACCTGCCGCTCGCGGACCTCAACGGCATCATCAACGCCGCCAACGACCTGATGTTCAGCAACACCGTGATCTACATCCTCCTCGCAACGGGAGTCTTGTTCACGGTGTGGTCCGGCTTCGGGCAGTTCCATGCGTTGACACACGGGATCGGTGTCATCCGGGGCAAGTACGACCGCAAAGAAGACCCCGGCGCGATCAATCACTTCCAGGCGCTCTCGGCCGCGCTCTCCGCCACTGTCGGGCTGGGGAACATCGCCGGTGTCGCCGTCGCCGTCGCGCTCGGTGGGCCTGGCGCGGTGTTCTGGATGTGGGTCATCGGCGTCCTGGGCATGGCACTCAAGATGGTCGAAGTCACCCAGACCATGCTCTACCGCAACACCGACGACCCCGACAACCCGCACGGCGGGCCGATGTTCGTGCTGCGCGACCGGCTGCGCAAGGCCGGACTCGGGCCGCTGGGCTGGGTGCTCGGCTCGATCTTCTGCATCACGCTGCTGACCTCGGCGATCACGGGCGGCAACATGTTCCAGGCCTGGAACGTCGCAGACACGACCAACAACTACTTCGATGTGCCCAAGGTCGCGGTCGGCATCGTCCTCGCCGTCGCCGTCGGGGCGGTCATCATCGGCGGGATCAAACGGATCGGCTCGGTCGCGGGCAAACTCGTGCCCGTGATGTGCGTGCTCTACCTGCTCGCGGCGGGGTACGTCCTGCTGCTGCATCTCGGCGACCTGCCCGGGCTCCTCGTGATGATCGTCCGCCACGGCGTCGGGCTCGAGTCGCAGGCCACCGCCTCGGGCGCGTTTCTGGGCGGGACGTTCGGCTACGCGCTTATGTTCGGCGTGAAACGCGCGCTGTTCAGCTCCGAAGCCGGCCAAGGCTCGGCCCCGATCGCCCACGCCGCGGCAAAGTGTGACGAGCCCGTACGGGAAGGCGTCGTCGCCGGGCTTGAACCCTTCATCGATACCATCGTCGTCTGCACGCTTACCGCGCTGGTGATCCTCGCCAGCGGCGCATGGAACCGCGGCCCCGAAGCGACCTTCGCCGACGACGTCCCGCTGGTGTTCACTATGGTGGGGCAGCCTAACGAGCAAGGCGAATCCAAGTGGACCATCAAAGACGCGCCCGTCCCCGACCGCAGCGAGGAGGCGCAACGCATCACCGGCATGGACGGCTGGAACGCGGGCGAGTCTGTCTTCCTGCTCATCGAGGCCGACACCAACGATGACACCGGCCAATCCCTGCATCGACTGACGGGCGAAATCAAGACACCCGCAGGGGGAACACCGACGATCGAGTTCGAGGCGTACGAAGGCAAAACCCGCCCCGAACTTGCTGAAAGAGGCTTGTATGCCGGTTATGCCGGGTCGACACTGACGGCCCACGCGTTCGACCGCGTCACGCCCGGGCTGGGCAAGTGGCTGGTCACGATCGCGATCTGGCTCTTCGCGAT